>NZ_CP015412.1:330274-660548 GCF_001750165.1 Pseudoalteromonas luteoviolacea | reverse complement strand
TGGTTGAGCAATCAACGCATTCCAGTCAAGTAATGAGGCAACAAGCGCAGCACCTGCTGCAGCAAGTCGCTAACTTCAAAACTCAACCACAGACAAATCAGGAATTATTACCAGCACCAGAGGCAAAGGGAATGTTAAGGCTTAATGCAGGATAAGCTTCTCTGCGTATAAGTTTAATCAGTCACAGCTTAACTGTTATGTAGGCTGTGACTTACATGGCTTATTTAAATCGACTTGTTAATTGGCTTTGCTTGCTAATTTTGACAAATGACGTAAACCTGCTTTAAGCGCAAGATCTTCGTTCTCAATATTGTCGATGTGATCGATCACAATATCAGGTAAAAATGCTTCTCTGGGCGTGCCATTGATATGAAATAGCTTTTCAACGGGGATCACCACATTTAACTGAGAGTGCGTCAGTGTATGACCAGAAATGGCGCCTAGCAACTGCGCCATAGGCGTACCGATGACGGTCGCGCGTTGCATGCCATGTAAACCTATGGTCATTCCCTCACCCATACTCCCAGTCCAGCGATTGCTGAGCACCACCAAAGGCTTAGTAAATGTATTATCGCCTCTAGGATAGACAAACTCTTGCCAGCGCCTTTTCACACCAAATTCACGCTCTACCGCCACCAGCTCATGTTCTTGGTATGGAAAACGCTCAGAGATAAAGCGGCTCATAATGCCACGCGCCACATCGCTGTTACCACCACTTGGGGTGTTGCGTAAATCCAAAATTAAAGCGGACGCGTCCTTAAATTCAGCCAACGCTTGGTCAAACGCAGAGATCAACGCATTGTTACCTAGACTGTTCTCGGGTCGAATATACGCAATGTCGCCCATCCATTGGCTCGTCAAGATTGGTTTATCTTGTAAGATGTCGGCAACGACTTGTCGTGTGTCGATTGTGAGCGTCTGTGGTTGCCCTTGCCAACTTACAGTCAATACAATTTTCTGATGGCGAGAACCAGTCAATAATCGATTAAGCACCCAAGTCTGTGCACTCTTTTGTCCTGAAATATTGGCCGATTTAATGGCTTCAAAAACGGGTTTGTGGTTTATCTGTTCAATCTTCATGCCCGCTCTAAAACCAATCTTATGTGCATAGCCATTATGCGGGATTGAAATGATGGTAGCAGCATCATCTTTAACTTCAGCCCACATGGTCAAAGCGGTCGGCATAGGCAAATAATAATCTCGAGGACGTGGTCGGATTTCACTATGTTGATCATAAAAAAACTCAAAGCAGCGATTCAAGTGGCCAGATAAGGCATTGACTGTTTTGATTTGGGCAACTTCTTTTTGCAGACACGCTTCAAATGACGTTTGATCCACATTTTTTGTATCAAGGTACGCATACCTTTGGTGTAAAAGCGAGACAAACGCCTTAATATCCTCGCTCACCTGCTGCGCAGATAAGATCTGTGTGGCGCCTTTTGCAAAGCTAAGGCTAGAAACCGCCAGCGTACTAACAAAAATCGACTGTGCTATATAGGTTCTAGCATTACGTGGTATTTTAAACATCAATTTAATTTCCTTCTTCTTCAAGTTGAGCCTCTCGCTCCCTTAGCGCCTTTTCCAATTCATGTAATGAAATCTCCCCCTTTTGATAACGCTGTTCTTGCTCTAATACATACAGCACAAAACTCAAACTCGACAAAAAAAGATGTGGCCTATGTGTATTTGCTCGTTTCATCAAAATAAGAGATTCACTAAGTTCTGTCAGTGATTCTTGGGACAAGTTTTTAATAAATAACTGCTGAGACATCAGTGCGTCGAGATACTCAGGGTAGGGGAGTGGGTTATCTTTGAAGAATTGTTGTTTCGAATACTTAGTTTCAGAACCCGCTTCATTACTCTGGTAAAACGCCATAACCGCCTGACTATATTCAAGGCTTTCTGTCGCCACCGCTTTAGCAGCATGAAGTAGCTTAATTAAGTCTCGGCGCTCTTTTTCGTCTTCATCATAATTACTGATGGCTATTGCTAATAGCACACCAATAAGCGTTGCGACCATCGTTAGCGCAAAGTTACTTACCAGTTCATTCTCTTTGGTAAACTGCCTCATAGATGGTATGAAAAATACCATACAGCATGCAATTAATATCGCGGTAGTAATTAAATAAGCCATGAGGGACACCTTTATTTATCGTTATTGTGTGGTGTTTATTTATTACTTTAACAGCCAATGATATGAATTTTAAGATAAATTTAAAAAACATTTACTGATAGCCAATACGTACATAGATGGCTCGTCTCATATCCAAAAGCCCTTAACTTGTACTAAATAGTGGTAAATTAGCGCCACTGTTGAGTTAAACAAGTTCATGACAAAACACAGTGAAAGTGCCCGTATTTAAAAAACTCAAAACTCGTGATTTTTGCGCTTTTTATGACGCTCAGGTAAGTCCTGTTACCTCATTTGATTATTTTTTACTGTGATCTTTGCAACCTTAATTGACGTACTCTATGGTTAAAGGCAGGCAGAGTGTCTTGCTATGGAATACGAGGTAAGAAACGCATGATTAAAGGAATTATTTTTGACTTGGATGGCACATTAGTGACCTCCAATCTTGATTTCGCAATGATGAAAGCACAGCTTGGATGTCCAAGAGAGGAAGATTTACTTGAGTTTATCAATGCACTGCCATCCCCATATATGCGTGAAGAAGCTATGTCGCTTATTCACCAACATGAAATGCAAGACGCACACCAAGCTGAATTTTTACCCGGGGTAAAGCAGGCCATATTCGAGCTGTCTAATAAAGGCTTTCCGATGGCCATTGTGACCCGGAACTTTGCCAAAGCTGCGCAAATCAAGCTCGAGCGCTGCAACTTACCCATAGAACTCATCCTGACCCGTGATGATGCTCCCGCCAAGCCCAACCCTGCTGCACTCAATCTCGTTGCGAAGCAATGGGGCATGCCTAACAGTGCATGTATATACGTTGGAGATTACCTATATGATATTGAAGCGGCGAATAACGCAAACATGATCTCGTGTTTATATTCACCTGATATAACACCTGATTACTCACAAAAAGCAGACATCATATTTCGCCATTGGGAAGCGTTTTTACCTCTGATCGAGCAAAATAACCTTAAATACCAACACCAATTAGCCTGACGCATTCATTTTATGGTAATAAACCTGCTTTATCGCAGGCCTCGCGCCCAATAGGGTATAGCCCAACGCGCCGAGTCTTGTTAGAATCTTGTGCAATTGAATTTCAAATAACGAGAATTAAGATGGGTAGAGCATTTGAAGTCCGCAAAAACGCCATGGCAAAAACGGCAGCGGCAAAAACTAAGGTAAACTCCAAATACGGTAAAGAGATCTATGTAATTGCAAAGAATGGCGGCGCAGATCCTGAAACAAACCTATCCCTTCGTCGTTTGATCGAAAAAGCTAAGAAAGATCAGGTTCCAGCACACGTAATCGACAAAGCAATCGAAAAAGCGGCTGGTGGTGCTGGTGAAGATTACTCGCCAGCACGTTATGAGGGTTATGGTCCAGGTAACTGTATGGTTATCGTTGACTGCTTAACTGACAACCCAAATCGTACAATCAAAGATGTACGCCTTCCATTTACTAAAACCGATTCAAAAATCGGTAGCCCAGGCTGTGTTGCACACATGTTTGATCACTTTGCAATTTTAGGATTTGCAGGTGACGATGATGAATCAGTACTAGAAGCATTAATGATGGCTGACGTTGACGTGACAGATGTTGAAGTAGAAGACGGTAAAGTGTCTGTATTCGCACCTAACACTGAGTACTTCAAAGCAAAGACTGCATTAACTGAAGCGTTTGAAGGCATTACATTCGAAGTAGACGAAATCACGTGGATCCCGCAAACTCATGTTGAAATCGAAAACGAAGATGACATTGCAAACTTCGAAAAATTCATGGGCATGCTTGAAGACTGTGACGACGTTCAAAACGTTTACCACAACGCGATTGTGAAGAAGTAATCGACAAGCTCACTCTAAAAAAGTCGGACATAGTCCGGCTTTTTTGTGTCTAGATGTTAGAAGTCAAAAGTGCGAGACACTGAAAACGCAATTCGTTCGTCCGAGGTATCCGAATCGATGGAAGTATCTTCAGCGGCAATCGATAAGTCAAAGCCTGACAAGCTGGTGGAGTAAGCTATTTCATAGTGGTGGTAAGAACTGTCCGTTCCATCCCAAGTCTGATCTCCACCGACATAGTTAGACACCGTATAGCTTAAAGAAATATCATGATTGTCGGCTACTTCAATGGTATGTGACAGAGTTGTAATTACGTGCTCTTCATCTTGACCCGCATAATCCCAGCTATACCAAAAATTAAATTCTGTCGTACCTAAAGCATTATCAAAACCAAACTTGGTGTACGCTTCTGGATAGTTAATATCACTCGAATCGTCTCCACCGTAATAGCTGTAGTATGCCATGCCAACATCTAAGCTGATTGCATCAGTTAATGACCAAGTTTTGCCAAAGTAAATATCCACTTCCACATCTGTGCCATCATCAAAATCGACGTTTGAGGCCCAAGAGCCTGCATACCAATTTGTTTCAGAGTTGCTGTAATCAAGGCTAGCTTGCAAAGCAAAATCATTTTCAGTTTGGCTGATACCATTAAATGTATAGTCCGAAGCACCGGTAATAGTTGAAGACCAATCACTCGCAATAACCGTATTTGTAACCATCAAAAAAGACAATGTGGATAATGTGAGTCGCAGATTTTTTTTCATAATATTTATCTCAAACGTACGGTATTCCCGAACCTATTTAGTTTTAAAGTCACAATAGCGCTATCTACATACTGCATGTGCAACAAGTTTAGTGTAACTCACTGGTTAAACAATATGTTTCCTCAAAAGAAGAACAATAATTCAACATTTAACCCAGTAAAATCACAAAATACACAATAAGATGTAGATAACATTATCGCTTAAAGACGATACCATTTAGCGAAAGTTAACCCGTATAAAAGTATCATTTTTTATATAACACCTTATTTTTAATGGCATAATATTATCATTTTTGCGATTTAAAGCATACTCATCGTCCTACTGGATAACACAAGGTCGATATTTATACTATTTAAATAATCACACTTATAAATTTATCCTTCCTATAAATTTACAGTTAAGAAATAAAAGTTTAACGATTACGGAGTTAAATAGACAAAAAACACCAAAATTAGAGTAAATACTTATGAACATTTCTCGTCGCCAATTTGTTAAAAGCAGCATGATCATCTCAAGCTTACCTCTGAGCCTCTCACTATCGGGCTGCACCTTCTCTGAAAACCCTTTCAGCCATGGCGTGGCCAGTGGAGATCCCCTATCAGATAGCGTGATATTGTGGACTAGAGTAACCATTCCAAAAGAAGTAAAAGAGCGCGTTGATATCGACACATTGACAGTGAAAGTAATTTGGCAAGTTGCGGCAGATAGTAGTTTTTCTAACATCATTACTAGTGGTCACGTGATAACGAGCCAAGCGCAAGACTTTACTGTAAAAGTAGATGCCAAAGGCCTGCAAGAAAACACCCGATATGTATACCGTTTTATTATCGATGAGCTCGATGAGCCACTTATCTCACCAACAGGAAGAACCAAAACTCTACCAGAATATGATGTCAGCAATATCAAGTTAGCGATGGCATCATGCTCTCACTTCAGTTACGGCTACTTTAATGTGTATGCACGTATCGCAGAGATTGCAGACTTAGATGCGGTACTGCATCTGGGTGATTATTTATACGAGTATGGCAATAAAGACATCTACAGAAACCCTTTTTTATGGAATCGTAAAGTAACACCAAATCACGAAATGGTGACATTATCCGACTACCGCCAAAGACATGCCTGCTATAAAACGGATACTGATCTGCAAAAATTGCATCAAACCCACCCGATGATCTGTATTTGGGATGACCACGAGTTTACCAATGATGCATGGCGAGAAGGTGCTAAAAACCATAATGATGGTGAAGGCACATGGCAAGTGCGCAGCCATGCTGCCGTTCAAGCGTATTATGAGTGGATGCCAATAAGAGAGCCTCAACATGCAGCCAGAGAAAAAGCATACCGCCGTTTTCGGTTTGGTAAACTGGCCGAACTTAATATGTTAGATACGCGTTTTATCGGCAGGGAGCAACAAGTCGATGTGAAAGATCCAGCACGCCTAGATGAACAACGCACATTACTCGGCTACGAACAAGAGCAATGGCTACAAGACAACTTGCTAGATGCCAAACGTAATGGTGTAACATGGCAGTTGATTGGTCAGCAAGTGCAAATGATGCAGATTCAGATGCTTGGTAAGCCAATTAATACAGATTCTTGGGATGGATATCCAGCAGCCAGAAATCGACTATTAGATTTTATCGAACACAACCACATCAATAACGCCGTTATATTAACCGGAGATGTGCATTCATCTTGGGCAGCCAACATCTGTAAAGACCCTTACGACTGGCAAAAATATAACCGCTTTACCCATGATGGTGCTGTTGCTGTTGAAATTGTGACTTCATCGGTGACCTCCCCCTCCATTCCTGTGCCAGGTTTACAGCAACTTGTCGGAGACGTTGGCAAAATCTTAATGCCCGAAAATCCACACATTCGATATGTTGATCTCGCGAACCGCGGGTTCGTGACATTGGAGATCAATAAAGAACGACTACAAGCAAATTGGCATCACGTCCCTTTTGTTGGCTTTAAAAATGAGCAAGTACATATTGGAAAGCGCTTTACTGTGTATTCAGGCAAATCCAAACTATGCTAGAACTCCTCGGAAAAGCCCGAAAATTGGGCTTTTTAAAATTTATTTTAATTTTTTACTTGAAAACTATTTGCCCCGTCCATAGATAGTATTGTGAGGACGCCGACAGGGTCCCAACCAAAACAAATGTTATTTTTTTAGTTTGTTTATCAGTTCACAAGAAGGGTAAACAAACATTATCGCTTATTAAGAGGATATTATTATGCGCAACGTAGATCTAACTCCACTATACCGTTCATTCATTGGCTTCGATCATTTAGCATCACTTATGGACCGTGCTGCCCACAATGGCAAGCAAGCAAGTTATCCACCATATAACATCGAAGCACTAGACCAAGACAAATACCAAATCACTATGGCTGTGGCCGGGTTTAGCGAAAGTGAATTACATATAGAGTCTGAGAACAATACGCTCAGGATCAAAGGTCAAAAAGCTAATAAAGAAGAGAGTGTAGAGCGTAAATTTATACACCAAGGCATCGCTGAACGTAATTTTGAACAAAGCTTCCAGCTTGGCGATCATGTCAGAGTCATCGGTGCAGAACTAGAAAACGGATTACTGGTCGTCAAATTAGAAAGAGAAGTGCCTGAAGCATTGAAACCGAGAAAAATTGAAATCGGCAAAGGCAAGCTGCTAGAAAACGAGAGTTAATCTTAGTAAGCAACCTATTTGATTACCCCCTGGATAAAGTCGCTATATGCGGCTTTTTCTGTTCCCGTAAACCCCCTTTACAAACTGTCACTCATCGCTTTCTTTCAATTCCACACAGTTCACTATCTGAACATGACCTTGCAGATTCCTCAGTACCTTTAGCACCTTGATCCGAGTGTACTCGGTCACCGCACTGTTCTTTATACTCAATTGAATCCTGCATATTATCATATATATAAGCAACTGATGAAAATGCAGCAGACGTTGCAGCCACCAATGCAGGAATATAAATATCATTTGGATAGTAAGGCGTCACATTAGACGCTTCATCAGCAAAGACGATGACATCAATATCCGTTTTTTCGCGCACAAGATCGCAATGCTCATCAAAATAAGTAGACTTTTTCGGCGCAAACACACACCCACTCAAACCCAGTATAATCACTAAAACTAAACTCTGCTTAAAGCCTTTCAAAACAATCTCACATAATCTAATTGAACAATTAATATAGCAGACTAGATATACGGAATTTGTAACAGTGTGTAGCCTAATTAAGCAATAAATTAGGGATAGTGACCTGACAATATATTTAAAAAAGAATTTACACTCAGCAGGGCAGGGATGAATAAGATTGATAAACTTAAAGCAGTGAGCCAGAGTATTTATAGACAAGTACAGAAAGCCAACAACATTTAGACTAGTGGCTATAACGCTCGGTGCATTTCATATGCACCGAGCTTCACAACATAATTTATAGTGCGTCTTTACTACATAAATCCATGTTTGCTTTATCTTTAAGCTTTAAGCAATACATAGATGTTTCATTTACTTCAATACCATTAATCATAAAGCTAGAAAACCAGCCAAATACTAACGCTAAAGCCACGATTGCATACTTTTTATATGGAGGTAATGTTGTCATGTTTAATACCTTACTACTATTTTGTCAGCCTTCTATGCTGGCCAAATAAATCTTGAAAATAGGTGCCAACTGCCTGTATCCAGCTTGGTAGGCACCTTGTAAAAATTAGCGATATACGCGAACGTTTCTTACTTCACCTTTGAACGGGTATGTATTCTTTGGTGTAGAGCCGATGCTAAGTGGTACATCATTTTGCTTTGGTAGCACAATGCTCTTGCTACCCATTGACTGTCCATCAATGCTCAGTGATAAAACGTTACCCTCTAACTGCATTTCAAGTTTGTGCCATTTGCCATCAGCAAAGTTACCTGCGTTGACACCTTTACCATTGATACGTGCACTGATGACACCTTCTTTATTTACTTGGATGTAATATGCGTTTTGTGTACCGTAATTGCCTTTCGATAACATGAAACCCGTTTTAGTCGTGCTGAAATTCTCGTATCTAAACTCAAGCTCAATTTTGCTGAATTGGTCGATGTCACCGAGCTCAATGCGCTGATCAACGCCGTTAAATGTACCTTGATATTCACCATACACTTTGCCATCTTGCCCTTGACCTGACAGGTCACATACACTGCCTTTCAATGACCAAGCACCAATTAAATTGTCACCAGTCACTTTTTTTGCACAGCGGCGCTGCTGTAACTGTTGCGCGTATAAACTTTCGATATCAGTGTGACTTTGCACATGTGCTTGTGGCTTATCAGCCAAACTTGTGTCATATCTTTGCTGACTCTCAAAGCCATTGAATCCAGCGCCTTTTAAACCAACAACATATGGCATGATCACACGACCATACTTACTGTCGTGGCGCATAAACGCCCACTTATCAATTGACTCGTTTTGTGCTGTATTCGTGATGTTCCAAAACACTAAATGCTTAAGGTGGTTAGGCTGTGCACCGACAGAGCCGCCCATAAAGCCATAATTCCAACCGCCAGTACTGTTTTCAATTAAATTGCTGTAAGGCATATTGGCATGCAAGTTATGAAAGCGATCAGGTGAGTGTGTTGAGCCAGAAATTACGTTGCCCGCAGCTTTATGAGAAAAGCCTGCCGCATGCCAGTGCTCAGCTTGATCATCAATGTTTTGTGCCAAAACATGGGTCGATGCATTAATGTCTAAGCTGATATGACCTGGGTTACCAGTAAACGCTAAGTCTTTTAAGGTCATCGCGGCACTGTTTACCACAGAAACGCCTTGGTTTAAGTCGATAAACTCCACGTTTTTAAGCCATGCATGTGCAACACGAGAGAAACGGATAGCACTCCATCCACCATCATGTACACCACTTTTATGGTGTTTGAATGCTTCATGCCAATTACCTTGAATCGTCAGATTTTCAACACCGATATTTTGTACCAGACGCGCTTGTTTCAAACCCCAGTAACCATCGTTTTCAACATCATGATGGATAACCGCGGCGAATGTCACTTCATTATCTTCAATGGCAGTGATTTGATGAAACTCTTGTGAGCGAACCCCTTTTTTGATCATCCCCCACTTACCATCTAACTTATAAGGTGATAATGCTTTGGCAATCGTCTCTGTGCGAGGGTCAAAGCGAGACAGTTGTACCCACTGACCAACTTTAAGCAAAGATGTATCACGAACTTGCACAGAACGCGTAGATTGTCTTGGGTGGCTAGAAGTAATATCAGTAATAAAACGCTCTTTACTAGGAGAGGTTACCGACTCGCGTACACTTTTCACTTTAGGGTCGCGGTTAGCGTAGTTATAACCAATCTCAAATAGATAAGGACTTGTCCACATTTTATTTGGATAAACTAAATCTAAATGCTGGTCCATTTTTAAAATACTGAGCTGACTCTCACCACGCAATATCATGTTGCCACGTGATATCTTGATCGTTGCGCTTTCACGGCTCTTACGACCTTCAACAGTATCGGACTTATCTATGTCTGCAACATCAGACAATGTATTCAGGTCATACGTACCGTTAGGGAAATAAATAACTGCGCCTTTACCACCTTCATCAATATGCTTTTCAGCTGCCGCAATGGCATCACGTACTGCTTGTTTGTCAGAGCGACCTGGAGCGATATCTGCACCGTAACCAGTTACATCAAAAATACGGTAACCCAGTTCATTGACGTTCGGGATCGCTTGGTTCGAGAACTGATAGCCTGCGTATGAAAAGTTAGAGATGATCTGATCATCTGCTATTTGCGTGCTTGGATCTCTCAGATCTGATTGTGATGATCTAGATTCTAGGTAGCTATGCCAAAAATCGTTTGCATAACCCTGCATTGGAAACCAGCCTGTCACAGCGCATAGTGCTACAAGTAATGGTTTATTAGAAAATGTTTTCATATCTATCCTCAAATAACTACGTTTGTAGTGGTATTGAGTAGATCTGGCAGTCACATCCCTCTTGAATATTCATAGTATCCCTAACTATGAAGCAACCCCGCTATCGTGTGCATCGCATGAGTATACAATGCATTTAGACCGGAAGCTTTGCGTCCTAGGCTTTCACCTAGTTTGCCAGTAACTACAGTTTGTGTAAATTTCAGGAGGAATGTATAGGAAGGTTCCAAATTGGTCAATTATTAATTAGAGCAAAAATCCTAATTCGTTGTCCAAGCAGGAATTATAAATTATTAAAATTATATTACAGATAAAATATTCCCTTTTAAAGGTACCAATATCAGCGTATTAGGCACTGTTTTGTGTACAAAATAAGGGGAAATTGACCTATGAAAGCGCCGCTGCAGATCATCGCGATTACATTGGCAGCCACTGCATTGCACTAATAAGCGTAAAAACACTTTTTAAAGGGCTGGGATCCTAACGGTAATACAAGCGCCTCCTAATTCTGAGCACGCACCAGCTGATACTCGTCCTCGGTAACGTGTGATAATTTTGGCACTGAATGCTAAACCAATACCAAACCCAGCACAGTGCTGGCGGTTGAGTCTGACAAATGGTTTGAAAATATCATTCAGTTTACGGACATCAATCCCTTTTCCATCATCACTGATTGCAACTACAAATTCACTATTATCTTGATATAAGGTCACTAAACAGCGGCTATGCCCATACTTCAATGCATTATCAATAATATTAGAAATAGCCATAGAAAAATAACGTTGATCAACACTAATAAACGCCTGTTGCGGTGTGATATTAAGCTCAACAGCACCATCAAAAGAAACGTCAACTAAGTTACGAAGTACCACAGCTAAGTCAAGTGACTGTGGGTTGGCCTCATCTAAACTATGCTGCAACCTAGCAAAATCCAACATATGGATCAGCAAGCCTTCCATATCATCTAATTGCTGGTTTACGCGCGCTTCGTATTTAGCCCTAAGCGCTTCATCTTGTGTTTCGACAATGGTATCTAGGCCCATTCTTATTCGGGCCAATGGGGTCCTTAACTCATGGGATAATCCACCAGCAAGCAATTTAATATCATCCATGAGCAGATTAATCTTGTTTGCCATCTGATTAAATGACTGCTCAATATCTCGGATATACCAAAGCGTGCCCACCTTCAACCTGACATCTAATTGACCATCACCAAATTTGGCGGCTGTATCGCTTAAATGCATTAGCCGACGAACAAAAGGGGTTAAGAAAAGCACTAAAATGATGACGAGAAGAAGGTAAAAAATAAGCGTTAAAGAAAGGCGGTAATCATCCTGCTCAGTCCGTTTATCATACTGATAAACCAAAATATTCTGTTCATTAGTCAACAAGTGGACTTTCACGTGATCCTGCGTCTCGAGAAATACAGGCTCTTGTCTTTGAAGTTGCTGTTGTAATTGAATCGGCAAAGGGTACTCATTCATAACGTGAAGGCGCACAGATGTATTGCTATTATCCAAAATTGTCTGTTGAAGCTGTTTGTCAAAAACGAACTGACTTTCTTGAGATGCCATCATCTCTAGTAATGGCAATGCCAAAGAGAGCTGTTCTGATACATCTGACTGTGCAGACTCTTCTGAGGAATAAAGGACATCAAATACCTGGCCTAGAGCTATGCTTGCAATGAGCAGCACACTTACAAGCGCAACAACAAACCGCCACATTTTATATACACTGCCTTCTAAATAAATACATTACCAAGTATCCTTCGAAAGCTGATAGCCCTTACCCCAGACGGTGGCGATTTTGTATGGCGCCTCTTTATCACCGAGCTTTTTTCGTAAACGGGATACGCGTAAATCTATGGTGCGATCAAAGCCATCATACTCAAAGCCTCGCAGCTCCTGCACTAAATCCTGACGTGTTACGACGCTACCGGCATGCTTGGCTAGCACCCATAAGACATCAAACTCATTGCTTGATACTTGAATATTTTGACCACCGAGTAGCACTTGTCGATTACCCAAATCGACTTCAAGGGCACCTATCACTAATTTTTCATCATTAATTTCTGTTGTCACTGTGGCACGCCTCAGCAAGGTCCGCATTCTGGCTTCCAGTAAACGGCCTCTCACCGGTTTTGTTAAATAGTCGTCAGCACCCATTTCTAAGCCTAAGATTTCGTCAATTTCTTCATCTCTGGCTGTCAGCATTAAAATCGGCGTTTGCATTAATTGCCTTAGCGCTTTGCATACATCCAAGCCGTCCATACTGGGTAGCATGCCATCTAAAATAATGAGATCGGGCTTGGTCTTTTGAATCGCTTCAAAGCCAACTAACCCATCGTGATAAACATCAACATGGTACTGTTTTGCTCTGAGATAATCCGCTATCCACTGGGCCAACTCGATATCATCTTCTACTAAAGCAACCTTACACTGGCTCATCTACACATCCTTAAAACATTCTCCATCGTACCGCCTTGCTTTTTCTTTTTTTATAAATCCAAGCGTATTCTATTGTTTTCGCGAAGATAATTTTTTCACTGCTACTTTTTAGGCTGATGGCTAAATTATCCGTCATCATAATTTCATTTTGCCATTCTCCATGTGCAACATTTTGCCAGCAATGCAACTGTTGCTCGTTAGCAAATAAGCAGTAGTTACCGACACTGTTCACTTGCCAGCTAACAGAAACATCGACATAGCATTCTTGTCCCTGCTCCAGAGCAACGCATTGCTCAGGCTTAATGATAAACTGTGGCTCGTTAGAAGCTGCGAATGCAAGGGCTGGCGTAAGAAAAAAAACAGCAATATATTTTTTCATTTCGCCTCCTAAAACACGTAACTCATGGTGACGCTTATATGGCGACCAAGCCTACTACGATTGGAGATGGTGTTAAGCGCATCTAACGAATACGGACTATCATCTATACTGGTGGCGTAATCAGTCAGCCCAATGGCGCCATCAACCACCCAGTGCTTGCCAACAGGCGTAGTAAAACCCAGCTTTAATTTAATGTTCACCCCTCCGGAGGCTTGGTAAGGATCTACTCTTGCTGAGTGGTAAGGCACACCATAATAATAATTAAGCATAGCGCTGTTACGATACTGAAAGCCGACCGAGCTATAAAAGTGCCAATTTTTATGCTGCCATGATTTCGCAATCCAAAAAGAGGCGTAAGCCCCGCCGTCATATTCACTATTATCCGCTTTAGGCGCAAGGATGGTTTGAATTTGATAGCTGCCTATGGCACCAGTGGCACGAAGCCCCAAGTACCCAGTCAAATCCCGCTCATCATATGCATTTGATACATATCCATAGTAGGAAATGTGTGCATGCGCAGCCGAGAAAATAACATCAATCTCCCACTCGCTAGAATTATAAAGGTTGTAGCCCATCGCCCATTGCGGCTCAAATTTACTGTCACTCCCAGGCACTTCAACAAAAAGTCCATTTTCAAAGTAATAATTGCCGTTGATATTTAAAATTGGCCGGGTAGCAATATTTGTAAGTAGCCCCCCGCCATAAGAAGCACCAAAACCTAACGACAGAAATCCGCCTGCTTCGCGCTTATTTGAAAACCCTTGCCAAAAGCTGGCCTCTTCTTCTGCGTAAGCGGTTGGAAAATGAAAAATTGAAGCAGCCAAACATATAGGCATCCACTTTCTTTTAGAGTACATAGCAGTTTCTTATCTTTATTATTAGCTAACTAATGTATTGAATTAATGAAAAAAATAGCGTGTGAGATTATAACAAATTGTATCAATTTGTATCTAAAATCGAATCATTAAAATAAGATAGGGAATTGGAAAGGGGCTTTACAAAAAGCGCTTTGAACATAAAAGCTCAGAGCGCTTGTTTGTGTTACAGATTAATTAGCCTGCTTTTTCAGCCTGCGATAATAATGTAATAAGGGCTCAGTATAACCATTGGGCTGCTGTTTGCCTTCGAAAACAAGCGCCATAGCAGCTTGGTACGCAAGACTATCAGGATTAGGATTAGGATGGCCATCTTTGCACAGTGCTATATAATTCGGGTCATCACTATTTTGACTATCAACCACACTCGCCATTTTAGCAAAAGTAGCCTTGATTTGTGCTGGACTACAAATTTGATGTTCAAGCCAATTCGCAATATGCTGACTTGAAATACGCAAAGTTGCTCTGTCTTCCATTAAGCCGACATGCGAAATGTCTGGCACTTTAGAGCAACCAATACCTTGGTCAATCCAGCGTACGACATAACCTAATATCCCCTGAATATTATTATCCAACTCAGATTGTATATCGGAAGCTGAAAGAATCGTATGGTCTGGCAATAACGGAGGTGCCAATAAATCATCTAAACATTGACTTTGATGGTTCAGCAAAGCACTTTGTTGCGCATGAACATCTATCTCATGGTAATGAATCGCATGAAGTGTGGCAGCGGTAGGGGAGGGAACCCAAGCGGTATTTGCGCCGGCTTCTAGTTGCGCGCCTTTTGTGAGCATCATCTGTGCCATTTCATCTGGTTTAGGCCACATGCCTTTACCTATCTGAGCACGGCCTTTGAAGCCACATACAAGACCCACTTCAACGTTCTGACGTTCATAGGCTGAGATCCAAGGCTGAGCCTTAATCTCTTCTTTTGGTTTAACTGCGCCAGCTAACATTGAAGTGTGAATTTCATCGCCCGTTCTATCTAAAAATCCAGTATTAATAAATACAACACGAGATTTAGCAGCTTCAATACAGGCTTTTAAATTAACCGAAGTGCGCCGCTCTTCGTCCATGATCCCCATTTTAATACTGTTTTGAGGTAACTCTAGCATACGCTCAACTAAGTCAAATAATTCAGCAGTAAAAGCAACCTCTTCAGGGCCATGCATTTTAGGTTTCACGATATTAATACTGGCCGTTTGACTGTTTTTAAATGGACTATTTGTAAGTATGTCATGAAGTGCCGCGGTAGATGTAACAACCGCATCTAAAATGCCTTCAAAAACTTCGCAACCTTGAGCATCAAGGACAGTGGGCGTAGTCATAAGGTGGCCAACATTTCGAACAAACATCATAGCCCGTCCACTCAAAATGATAGGTTCACCAGACAGTGAAATATACTCTCTGTCACTGTTTAAACATCGAGTTACTTGCTGAGTGCCTTTTTTAAATTGCTCCGAAAGAGCGCCTTTATTTAAACCTAGCCAGTTTCGATAAACCAAAATTTTATCTTCAGCATCCACCGCAGCCACAGAGTCTTCACAATCCATAATGGTGGTTAGCGCCGATTCCAAAATAATATCTTTGATCCCCGCTTTATCCGCCCCCCCGATCGGATCTTCATGATCAAAACAGATCTCAAAATGCAGCCCATGATGCTTTAACAAGATCACTGTAGGGTTTTGCTTTTGCCCCTGATAACCGACTAATTGAGATGAGTTTTTTAGCTGTACTTGACGACTATCATTCAAGGTGACTGTCAACGCGCCGTTAACGATGCCATAGTGTGTACTTTCAATATGAGATCCGGTATTTAAAGGCAGCATTTTATCTAATAGTTGCCTGCCATACGCCATCACTTTAAAACCACGTACAGGGTTGTATTTGCTGCCTTTTTCAGCACCATCATCTTCGCCAATTAAATCACTACCATAGAGAGCATCATATAAAGAGCCCCACCGAGCATTTGCAGCATTGAGCGCAAAACGCGCGTTATTCACAGGCACAACTAGCTGTGGCGCTGCAACATGAGCAATTTCGGGATCCGATGCTTCAGTCGTTATTTCAAAGTCTTGGGGCTGAGGTAATAGGTAACCGATAGACTCTAAAAATGTCCGATATTTTTTAGCATCCCAATTAGGGTTTTGAACATGATACCTGTCAATTTGAGCTTGCAAATCATCGCGTTTATCAAGCAAAGCACGATTTTTTGGTGAGAGTATGGCAATAATATTTGCTAAACCTTGCCAAAAAGCATCAGAGCTTAATGGTAAACCATCCAATAATTCTCGGTTCACAAAGTCATAAAATTTAGCATCAATGCTCAGCCCAGTATGTTTCACAGTGGCATTCATAGCAGTGTTCCTAGTGCAATTTATTTTGAACGGGTTATTCAAAAATAAAGCAATTTGTACAAAAACAAACCCCTTTAGTCATTCACAATAAATATACCCACAATAACAACTATAAATTTAAAAAATTTTAAAAGCCGTTCTAGTGTTTAATTAAGCCGCAGCGACTCTCACACAAACGCTTTGGCGCACCGATTATAAATTAGCGTACAACTCGTTCGAAGGATATTAACCATGAGCAACTATCAGTCCCAAATTGACCGCTTTACCACCCTATGTGCAACCAAAGCTCATAACTGGCAATCTATTAACCCTGAATATGCCAGCAGAATGCACTTACAAAATCGCTTTAAAACAGGGCTAGATATCGCCAATTACACCGCCAAAATAATGCGTGAAGACATGGCTCGCTATGATGCTGATCCTGCACAATATACGCAATCTTTGGGATGCTGGCACGGGTTTACAGCACAACAAATGATGATGGCAATCAAAAGGCACCAGAAAACCACAAAAGGCGCTTATGTTTACCTAAGCGGTTGGATGGTAGCAGCGCTCAGATCTGAATTTGGTCCACTACCGGATCAAAGCATGCATGAAAAAACAGCCGTCCCTAAGCTAATAGAAGAAATTTACACCTTCTTAAAACAAGCTGATGCGCGAGAGTTAGATCACTTATACAAGGCACTTGATCGCGCTCAATCAAGCGGACAAGACACCACACAAATACAATCTCAAATAGATAACTTTGAAACCCATATTGTGCCAATTATTGCTGATATCGATGCAGGATTCGGTAACGAAGAAGCAACGTATTTACTTGCTAAACAAATGATAGAAGCAGGTGCTTGTGCAATTCAAATTGAAAACCAAGTATCGGATGCGAAGCAATGCGGCCACCAAGCGGGCAAGGTCACTGTGCCGCATGAAGACTTTTTAGCCAAAATAAACGCCGTCAGATATGCATTTTTAGAACTGGGTATCGAAGACGGTATTATTGTCGCAAGAACGGATTCACTTGGTGCAAGCCTAACGCAAAAAATCCCTGTTTCTAAAGAAGCGGGTGACATCGCAAGTCAATACACCGCATTTCTGGACACGCAAGTTATTGATGAAATCAGCCAACTGCAAGATGGGGATATGGCCATAAAATTAAATGGTCAGTTGCAAAAACCTATCAGATTAGACAATGGCCTATATCAATTTAAAGCAGGTACTGAAAAAGACAGAGTAGTATTGGACTGTGTAACAAGTTTGCAAGCAGGTGCAGATCTACTTTGGATTGAAACTGAAAAGCCCAACGTTGAGCAAATTGCAGAGCTCGTGAACCGCATTAGAGAGCAAGTGCCCAATGCGAAGCTGGTTTATAATAACTCGCCTTCATTCAACTGGACTTTGAAATTCCGTGAGCAAGCTTACGAGGCACTCAAGGCACAAGGCAAAGATCTATCATCTTATCCAGACCCATCACTTGACCCGAAAGCACTCATGGCACCAGAGCTAGATTCAACTGAGCTGGCAAAAATAGCCGATGAAAAAGTAAAAAGCTTCCAGCTAGATGGCGCTACTCATGCTGGTATATTCCATCATCTAATTACTTTACCAACCTACCATACTGTAGCACTGAGCACTGATATTCTCGCCGAGGGGTATTTTGGTGACTTAGGTATGCTCGCATATGTCAGAGATGTTCAAAGACAGGAGATACGCCGAGAACAAGCTTCAGTCAAACACCAAGACTTAGCTGGCTCCAACATAGGTGATACTCACAAAGAGTACTTTAGCGGAGACAATGCGCTTAAAGCGGGTGGTGAAGCCAATACGATGAATCAATTTTAAATAGTTTAATCCCAGCTTGGGCCCGCAGGGCCCTTTTCTACATCTCATCTTTATTCAATCAAGCGGCAGCATTTAAGATCACACTTTTACTTACTAGCCCAAATACAGATCAGAAATATACTAGCGAACATGCGCAATACCAATTTAACGAAAAAATTTGAGTAACATGTCAATTTTTAACCCAAAATATGCCATTAAAGCGCTCAACTGCTCAGTGAATAACAACAATAACCTTGCCGCTGTTATTATAAAGCAAATTTTTACCAACTATGCCTAACCCTTGAGATCTATTTTTTACTAACTGTTTTCTTCGATAAATCATAATTTTACTAACATATTAAGGCTTAGAGCACAATTTTACTTACTCTTTCCCTGTAAACCCCCTTTACATGATCCATATTTGTCACACATTTGTTGCATAGGATGCAACCGTCTTGATTTAACTTGAAAAAATATGAAAAAAATATTCGTGCCTTTGCTTTTAACTTGCATGTTGTCTACCAATACAGCTTTAGCAAGTATAGATATCGATGAATTAAAGCAACTTGAGAAGCAGGGGAAATATCAAATAGCTTTGGACTTAATCGAACCTTGGCGATTAGAAAATTTATCTCAAGACAAGGCATTGGAAGTAATGTTAATTCAAGCCGAAATCTATCGCAAACAGGGGTTGTTTGAAAAAGCCATATCAACCCTTAATTACATTGAAAAAAATCATTATTTAGACACGCAGTTGATTCGTACCATTAATAATGAAAAAGGCATTAACTATCGCCGTATGTCTCGACTTATTGAGGCTGAAGAGCATTACTACAAGGCCTTAAAAGCTGCACAAGAGCTAGAAGACAAAACCTTAATAGGGCTCGCTTACAGTAATCTGGGAACGTTGTATGATCATAAGAACCAACTCGCCCAAGCTATGCAATTTCAACTCAAAGCACAGAGCTATTTGAAAGACAGCAATGATCACGGTATAAAAGCCAGTAACTTCTATAACCTTGGCGATATTTCTGTTAGGTTGGATGATTATGAGCAAGCCGAAATATTTTTCCGTTGGGCACTAGGGGAAGATAAAAAAAATGGTGATATCGTAGCAATCGCAGACAGTGCATTACGTCTCTCCCACGTATCTTATAAGAAAGATAATCATAAAGCGGCAATTGACAACATATATGAAGCATTAAAGTACTTGAAACAAACCAACGCAAATGAGAGCTTATCGCGCGCATATCATATGCTTGCCAGTAACTACATTAAGATAGAGCAAGGAGAAGCAGCCCTTATCAATGCGCATCTCAGTTTAGACTTTGCACAAAAATCTCAAAGTCAATTGCAGCTAATTTATGCGCATATTAGTCTATCTAAAACCTATTTATATTTAAAAAAACCTCAAGTTGCAATAAACTATATTAATGAACTAGAAGAATTAGTAAAGGCAGAGAGCCAAAGCCCATTAACTATACATTATCATGAAATAGCAGCTGATCTTGCAAATCAAACTGAAGATTTAAAATCAGCATTCGAGCATATATACAAAGCGCTTACACTCAATAAAACAATTAGCGCAAAGCTTAATAACCAAAAGGCTGAATCCTACCGTAATAGCATAAGTAGCTTAGTACAACGACAGCAACTCGAAGTCTCTGAAAAAGAGAAGGCCCTTGCCCAAAGTGAGCTAAAACATACTAAACTCATGCAGAAGTCATGGTTAATTGCAGGACTTGCGACACTGTTTATATGCTTACTGTTAATTTACATCTATTTTATTAAACACCGAACTGCAAACCTAGCAGCCAAGCTTTACCATCAAAACTTAAAACAAAAAGAAAAAATGTTGGCTGATATCTCTCATGAACTTAGAACACCGCTTAGTGTATTAAAACTTCATATAGAAGCGCTCGAGCATGGCCTATTTGAAGACAATAATAAAGCCTATGGTAAAATCAACGAAAAGATATCCCAGTTGAACTCTTTAATAACCGATGTATATCAACTCTCTCAAGCAGAAAACAATGCTATTGCATTAAATGAGCAAATCCAATGCGTCCAAACCTTATCGCAAAATTATAGCTATGACATTAAACGCATGACTGAAAACCATGCCCTAACCTTTAGCAGTGAAATCAGTATTCCAGAAGGTTCAACCATCAATATCGATAAACCCAAACTAGATAGAGTTGTCGATAACTTATGTAAGAACACCTGTTTATACACAGACAGTCCAGGAAAAGTGGTATTCAAAATGTATCAAGATAAACATCATCTCAACATACAAATTGAAGACTCGTCACCAACAGTAACAGACGAAGAGCTCCCCAAACTGTTTGAGCGATTATATCGAGTTGAGAGCTCTCGAAGCAGAGCAACCGGAGGGTCAGGTTTAGGTCTTTCGATTTGCAAAAGCTTAGTGGAGCTCATGTCGGGAAGCATTGATATAAAGCGCAGTAACCTTGGCGGATTGGATATCTCAATCGCTTTACCACTTAAATAAAACATGACGACAAAAGCCACTTATGCAAAATAGTGGCTTTTTTGATCTTGTTAGAAAAAACAAATCAACCCTAAAGTAGTACTTTTGTAAATTTGTCAGCCCAACTGATCCGAGCACTATAACTTCCATTTTGATCCATTTTTTATCCACATTGCCCTGTTTTAATAAGCAACATGAACGGGAGGAATTTACTTATGACACAGCGTACAATGAAACACAATGATTGGGTCAAAATTGCCGAGAGAAAAAGGCATAGGAATAAAGTACGACCTAAAAAAAATGTATTACCTTTTTGGTCTTTGCTACTAGCTGGATTTATCATTTTGGCTTCAGCATGGAACTACTGGGTAGACAATAAATCACATTCTGTTGTACATGCTGAAATAAGTCACGATGCTCAGACTCGTATTGACCGCTATTTTTCTAAGCAATACATGATGGGCAGCTGGAAGCTAAGTCGTATCAATTTCAACGACGGTGAATTGAATGTGTTTGTTCAGATCCCAACTCCATTAGCAATGACCAGTAGCGAAATTAAGAGCTATATAAAGCAGTCTCTATGCCCACACCCGAAGAGTACAGTGTGGAATGATGTTAAAAACAACTCACTATTCATTTATCTTTACTCAGATAAACCAAGAAATGGTGATTATGCGTTGTGTACAAGATAAAGTGTGTAATAAGTAAAAAAGGGCGATAGCCCTTTTTTTATGCCATTATTTAAGCTCTAGTTTCGCTTTTTCTAACATTTCTTCAGGCAGTTCCTTGGTTACTGAGACACCTAGTTCCTTAAATTCAGAAGCTTGCTTTATTAAATTTCCTTTACCAGAATACAACTGCCCCAGTGCTTTATCATACGTTTCTTGTGCTTTACCCAGCTGCTTACCAACCCCTTCTAAACTATGCAAAAAACTATTGAGCTTGTTGTAAAATTTTTCTGCACGCAGTGCTAACTCTTTACTATGTTTACTCTGCTCTTCAAAACGCCACAGCTGTTTCACTATATTCAAACTGGTTAATAACGTTGTCGGCGTCGCAACTAACACCTTGTTCTCAAGTGCATATTGATAAATTTCTGGATCATACTTAATCGCCTCAACAAACGCAGACTCTACTGGAATGAACATGATCACCACTTCAGGTGAGTTTAGACCAGGTAACCGCTCATAAGATTTGTCTCCCAGCTCTTTAACCCTCGCTTTAACGGCAATCACATGTTCTTTCAAAGCCTGCTGGGCAGCTACTTCATCCTGTGCGTTCACATATCGGGTATAGGCATTTAAAGATGTTTTTGCGTCGATAACTAAATGACGGCTTTGAGGTAGATACACAATTACATCTGGGCGGTATTTCCCTTCATTCGTCGTAAAACTGACTTCACGTTTATAATCGTAGCCAGGTCTAAGACCTGCGCTGTCTAGCACATTTTCCAGCATCAGCTCACCCCAATTACCTTGGGTTTTAGTTTGGCCTTGAAGCGCTGTAGTCAATTTACTCGCTTGATCGGTCATAGCTTGGTTATTCGCCTGTAAGTGAAGTAGCTCTGTTCTGAGTGCAGCACGTTGCTTTAACTCTTCACTATGAATGGCCTCCATTTTATCCCTGAAGCCTTTAATTTCTCCTTGCACTGGACTTAATATTGTTTGCAGTTTTTCTTGGCTATGTCGCGTAAATTGTTGACTTTTTTCCTCAAAAAGTTTGCTTGCAACATTCTCAAACTCTTGCTTTAGCGTGTTTTTTGCTTGCTCTAATTGCGATATTTGCGCATCAAATGACAATTGCTTTTCAGCGAGTTTGGTTTCCATGTCTGTTAATTGTAAAGCCAATTGATGAGCTTGCTCTTGTGCTTGCTGCGCTTTATTTTGGGCTTGCTGCCATAAGCCGTAATATTCTTTTACTTGTGTATGCTTTTCCGCAAGCCTAGCTTGATATTGTTGTGCTTCACCATGGGTTTTTAACTGCAGCTGCTGAGCTGCGTTCATTTGCTCTTTAAGGTCATCATGTGCTATTTGCAACGCCTCAATTTTACTTTGCGACATAGCATGTATCGAACGTAATTTTTGTTTTGATAAATAGGTAAGAATGAAAAAAATTAAACCGGATAACACTGCACCAGAGCCGAAAAGTCCAAATGCAATTTGCCAAGGTAGCGAAGAAAAACCAGTCCAAAGCATAATATGACTCTAACAATTAAATCTAGTTAAATCATACATCAGAGTCAGCTTTCAATCACTTAGAAGAGCGATATAACTGAAATAAAATAATGTGCTAACTGATGCCAGCACATATAATGAGGGAGTTTAGCTATTTATGTGTTGTTCGTTAAATCGGTATCCAGCACCGTATACTGATTCGACGATTTTAGGTGATATTTCGATATTCTTAATTTTCTTACGAATATTTTTAATATGACTATCAATAACTCGGTCAGAAATATCAAAGTTATCTGGTTGTATATGGTCTAAAATTTGCTGGCGAGAGAATACTCGGTTTGGTGCATTATATAGCATTGCAAATACGTCAAATTCTACTTTGGTTAAACTCAACGATTGACCCTTCAGTGAAACCAACAGTTGTGACTCATTCACTTCAATATTTGGTGTATCAGCAGCTTGTGGGGCACTACAGCGACGCAAAATTGCCTTGATACGCATAACCAGCTCAGCTGCACTGAACGGCTTACAGACATAATCATCAGCCCCAAACTCAAGCCCTTTGAGCCTATCCGATTCAGAGACCTTAGCTGTTAACATCACAATGGGTACCATGGAAAATTCTCGGATTTGCCTCATACACTCTACACCATCTTGATTTGGTAACATTATGTCCATCAAGATGGCATCTGGGCTATTTTGTCTTACCCAGCTTACCACTTCTGCACCGTCTGCAATATGTGTTATTTCAAAGCCTGAAGCCTTAAAAAACAGCATAACTTGTTCTGCAATATCAAAATCATCTTCGACGATCAAAATGTGGTTTTTTTCTTCCATTAGTTTCTCTTACTGGCTTTTAACACTCGGAGTTGTCGCTTCACCTGCTTTTTAAGATCTGCTGACAGTGTATCGTCAAATAGCAATGTTGTTAGAATGCTTGTCAGATCATCAGAGCTTGCAACTTCATTAATGAGATCATAGTCGCACAGCGATTGTGGTTCAATAAAGTTTAACTGCGAAATCGTATTTTCATAGCACAACATAATAACCCACCCTTAAGTCCAATTCATTTGGTTTTCGTTTTCCTATGTGCTTATTAAAGTGAAAGAATGTGGATCAAATGTGGAACAAAGCAAGAAATGAAGCGTAATACCATTACACGCCATTACACCACTCGAGAACAAAAACCTGGGAGATAAAAAAGAAAACCAGCTCAATTGAGCTGGTCATTACAAATTTAGCGATGTAATTAATAAGGGGGAAATCAACATGTGCTCACTGCGAATGTCGTCTTACAGTGCGCATAGTAATAGACTACCCATTGAATCATTAGTTCAAAATAATTTTAACTTTTTATCAATTCGAGCATTTGTGCTTCATTAAACTGGTTAAGGTTGACACCAGTATCAGCAAATAACGCATCTACCAATGCCTGTTTATCTTTTTGCATTTGATAGACTTTCTGTTCAATAGAGTTAGCTACAATTAACTTGTAGACAAATACTGGCTTATCTTGGCCAATACGATAAGCTCTATCTGTGGCTTGGTTTTCAACAGCAGGGTTCCACCATGGGTCGAAGTGTATGACGGTATCTGCTTGTGTTAAATTAAGCCCTGTACCACCGGCCTTAAGAGAAATTAGAAAAACGTCCACATCTCCCTCGGTAAAACGTGCAATCGCTTTGTCTCTATGCCTCGTTTGACCAGTGAGCATGGTGAATGGAATTTCAACTTCTTCGCAAAGCGAAGCAATCATATCCAAAACAGTCGTAAATTGGCTAAAAATGATAATTTTTCGACCTTCTTTTAACAAGATAGGTAAGTGCTCTTTCAACCATTTAAATTTAGCACTTTGCTGATGTGCACCGGTTTTATCAACTAACTCTGGATGACAACAAATTTGCCTCAATTTAAGAAGCGCATCTAAGAACGCCAATTTACTGCTTTCAACACCTTGCTCTTTAAATAGATCAATTAAGCTTGTTTCAATTTGCCCTTGCACATGTTGATAAAGCGATGCTTGCTCAGGCATAAACTCAAGCTTTTTGATAAGTTCAGTTTTAGCAGGCAACTCTCGTACCACTTCTGACTTCGTTCTTCGTAAAATAAAGGGCGCTATCAGTGATTGAAGCTCTTTGGCACGCTTACTATCTCTTTCTTTTTCAATTGGTTGCTGGAAGTTTTGCTTAAATTGCTGCTTGGTACCAAGCACATCTGGCATCACAAAGTCCAATAAAGATTTTAGCTCCATTAAATTATTTTCAACCGGCGTTCCACTCATACATAGTTTGAACTCTGCTGAAAGTTGCTTTACACATTTCGAAATCTGCGCAGTTTCATTTTTAATATATTGTGCTTCATCAAGCACAATAGAGTCGAAATGTAATTCTGAATAATGCGCCAAATCGCGTTTCAAAAGCGGGTAGGTTGTAATAATAAAACGTGCTTGGGCGACTTGATTTAACTGCTTATCTCGATTACTGCCGTGAACAGTAAGTACAGGCAAATGAGGCGCGAATTTCTTGAATTCATTTTGCCAATTTCCGACTAAAGAAGTAGGACAAACAATTAACGACGGCTTTGTTACCAATGTATTATGCTGTGAAATAAAGTACGCGATTACTTGAAGGGTCTTACCTAGACCCATATCATCAGCCAAAATTCCACCAAGCTGATGACGGTTTAAAAATTTAAGCCAGTTTACGCCTTGTAACTGATAATCCCTTAAAGTGAATCGACCTTGTCCATCAGCCAAAGCAGCAGGGTGAGTTTGAATAGGTTTATCAAGCTCGGATAAGTAATCTAAAAGTCGAGCATCATCTGAGACACTTTCTACACAATCCAACTCAAATAGTTTTTTGGCATAAGATAACGGGAACTTAAATTGAGAACTTGATAAATAATAACTAAACCTAGATTTAAGCAATAACAACTCTTCGTACACACCTTTCGAGATAGCATAATATTGCTGAGCTATTTGTACGTACTGGAAAGTATTGGCAATGGAGTTAACTTCATGGCAGGGTGCTTTATCCCAATCTAGTAAAATTTGTCGATCATCAAACATTACTTTACCGATGACATGATGCTTTTTATCTCGTTTGAGCTGCAATGTTACTTTCGGTAGCAGTACCTTTTTAGAATTTTGCAGTTCTTCAACTTGCCACATCTTGCGCTGTAAATAAGGCCTCACTTCACAGTTATACCAGTGATAAGCAACCTCATCTTCAACTGGAAGCTTAAACCCGCCACCTTGAGCTTCGAAGCCCAAACCGAGAAGCATTTTTTCGCATCGATTTAATTGCTTCTCTGTTGAGTATTTCTTTGTAGAGTCGAATAACGACAACTTAAGGTGCGTATATTCTCCCTCATTTACTGACAATTTAGCGACTAACTTGTTTTTGTCGATTAGGTTTTCATAACCCTGTGGAGGAGGTATCACATTATCAGCAAAAATATCTTGGAATCGCTTAATAACAGCTTCAATTTTAGCCTTTTGAATACTAGGCATTGTATGCAAATGAGCAATTTCTTTTGCACTTAATTCTGATTCAATTCGCCCAAGGAGCATGTTTTCAGTATCAAGGTAGACAGGAGGATCTGATTTTATCAACAACCATTGATCAACCTCAGATAAATGACTGACCAGCTTAAAGTCATCATTCTCCTTTTGCCAAGAAAAATGTAAATGCTGCATATGGCCGAACTGAAGTGGCTTGCGACTATTGCCAAAAAAGCAACGTTTAGTAGAGGTTAGCTGTTGAAGAGCTGCAAACCCCCACTTACCCGATAATTCAAAATGTCCTGGTGTATTTTGCGAGCGTACCCAGCTGAACAGACGATAATCACTCTCAAGAATATCTTTCGGTGGAACATGTGCATTGAGTTGTTTTTCAGTAAGTACACGGCCTAACGGATAATGCCCATCAGGCTTATGAGGTGACATTTTAGGGTTTAATAACACTTCATTGCCTCGTTGTTCCAAGACAAACAAAAGTACATTAGATGCGTCTAAATCCGATGACTGCTGAAGTGCTGATAATTCATTAAACCAATCATTTACCAAAAAAGATTCGCCAAAACCACCTGAATGGTCGACCTTCAACTTTAATAACACAGCAGCAATATGACGACATTTAGGGTTATTCGAACACGAGCACTGCGCTTCAACAGAAGGAGTCCCTTTTACTTGCTCAATTTTGATGTGCTGCGTAAAGGTGTTGCCATGATTCCCAAGAACTTGAGCATCTATTCTGGAAAAGTCATCACTGTGCTCCAAAAATGATATTTGATCATCATTTAGGTACTCTTTAGCCTTCGTTAACATAGCAGAATTGAAATACTGCTTTAAGAAACGATCTGATAAAGGAAACTGCGACGACTGTTCCTGTTTAATTTCTTCAAATAAAGCTAATAGTTGCTCTTTAGATAACTGCGAGGACATTTCTTAACAAGTAATAAAACGTAAAGGACCAGTATATGAAATTACCGTTTTGAGCTAAAGAGGAAAATGGGACTAAATTATGAAAAATTGACTGGTTGGATGTCAAAAAATATTAAAAAGGCCTAGAAAAACTAGGCCGTAACATATTAATTAAAACTGTTTAACAGTTTTTGTAACTGCTCTAAACGTTTATCTGTCAGTACCTTATCATCAATTTTTACAGTGATTGCACCTGAATTAAGACTGCGTTGGACTTTAACGTACTTATTTTCTAACAGTGCCTCTGAACGGCTTGTAGACTCGTCATTAAACGTAGTTAAGTACTTAGTTATGGCAATGGCACGCTTTTCATCACTCATTTCTTCAGTGAAAAGTGTCTGAACTGAAAACTGGGCAAGCTTTATATCAAATTGCTCAGGTTGTTCTTTTCTTGCATTTATGAGCTTTTTAGCAACTTCTCGGCCTAAATGATTTGGCGTAGGATAGAGCAAAACAACATCACGATTTATATGTTCGTATGCTTTAATTGCATCAGCAACTGCGGTGTGTGACACCCCCTCTATCGCAGCAATTTCTCGGTATGAGCCTTTATTACCAACTTCTTGAAGCTTAGAACGAGTCTGTTCATAAGCTTTACCTAATTCCCATAAACTCGGTGCAATATATTGATCTGAGGAAACCGCTAATACTTTCGCATCTTCACTTGTAAAGTCTTCAGAAGTCAACACTACATAGTTCGCTTCGGCAATTAAACAAGCCTTGCGCCTTCTAGAACCGGATAATACATGAAGCTGACCGCCTTTTTCCCAACAAAGCGCTGGATGCATATTTCGACCATCATTTTTGATAGCAGGGAGAATATCAGCAACCGACTTTTCGTTTAATAAGGATTGTTCACGTCGGTTCTGACCAAATACAACTGTTTTGTCTGCAATTTTAGAAAAAGGGATCACTTCACACTTTAATTTGATCGTTCTATTAGGATCGCTGGGTGATGGCATTTGCACAACATCACCGATATTTGTTTGACCAAGTAATTCATCCAAGCTGCTATTTTCTACAGGTGTTGCAAAGGGATCTAATCGAGTATCATTCTTACGTTTTCTAGCCATTGTTTAACCTTGGTTTATTAATCTAAGCTTGATTGTGTGGAGGCCCAATTTGAACGAATTAGCATTTCTAATTCATCGACGACATCTTTTATGTTTTCTTGAGCGCGAAGCAAGGACTCTCTGCTTGCAAGCGAGTCTGATGTTTTTTGATCGAAAATAGTATTAAAAGAGGAGGAACTTGCTGTGATTGCAGAACTGTGATTAATGGGATAGCTCATAACTTGACGGCCAAATGCGGTTCTAACGTCTTTAACAATATCTCGTTGTGAATGATTGCCTTTAACATAATTAGTAACAAGGAATTGCATAAAGTCCCAACCATCATGACCAAGAGCTGCAACGGTATGATAAATCTCACCAAGCCTTTTAAGGTATTTGTTGTTTGCGTCAAAATCTACAGCTTCTGGGTGAACAGGGATCAGCATGGCTGTAGAAGCCATCAGAGCGTTGTAGAACATGAAATTAAGAGAAGGAGCAGTATCTATAAGAATTATATCAAACTCGTCTTGTACAGGCTCTATGACACGTTCCTTTAACTTATGGTAATGTCTTGTTTGCTCGTAACCATTAGATTCTTTTAATTCGGTTGCGGTTTCATGCTCAAAATAGAAGTCGTCCATACCAGACGGGAGGATTCTAATATTTGGAATATGTGTCTTTTGAAAAGAATCAGCAACAAGTTGAGACCACGTTTCACCTTCATCAAGCTCTATGCAATCACGCATAAGATCGCCAACAGTGATCGGATCATGATCATTGGAAGGAAAGAAACTAGAGGAGGATCCTTGAGGATCTAGATCAATTATGCCGATCCTGTAACGTTTAATATTTGTTGTAGCCAATGCAGCTGCTAAATTGACCAAAGATGTTGTTTTGCCACAACCTCCTTTTAGGCTGTTGATTACAATAACTTGGAGTTTGTCGCTTGAGTCTCTGTGATCTGCTTTGATCCCAAGGATATCGGCCATAGCAAAAATATTACTTAAGGTGTAAGCATAATGACCATTAGCGCCTTTTTGGATTTGTAATAGATCAAAATCGCCTTGATCATGTCTTCTTTTTAAAGTGCGATTATTAACACCTAATAAATCGGCTGCTGCTTTTTGAGTATAAGTTCTGAGTTCTTTATCATCAGATTTGAGATGTGCTCGATAGTGTTGAATTCTACCTTCAAGAGATCGTTCTGCAACTTCAGCTGTTGCTTTCAACAATTTATAAGTAGAAAGTGCGTTGCTATTTATAGACATACGTATAATCCTTAAATTTATACCTTATATTATAATGTCCACCTATTGAAACGTAAACCTATAAAGTAGAAGACATCTAAAAAAAATATGATTTATTAATTTTCATAAGATTAATAAAGAAGTTTAAGTATGTTTAAATATAAAGGTATATAAGGTTAAGGACGCAGAATCTAATTCTAATTGCTTGTTTTAAATGAATTTTTGTAATTACAGCAGATCAAGAAAATACGTGGTAAAGATCAGATCTATTACTACTGACAGATCAAGATAATACTAACCACTAACAATCATTTTATTATAATAACAGCTTATCCACAGTCTTATAAACAATACTGGCGTTATAGATCAAATTTATACTAAGAAAAATAAAGTAGTTATCAACAAACCTTTCAAAAATCATAAAAATAAGTATATATAGATCTGATCTATACTATGAATAGATCAGATCTTTACTAAATCGGCGTACTGTTATGCACAGGGCTACGACAAACATAAGTAAAATCGAGCTTTTTTGAAAACATTTAGTATGAAGAAACACGAATTTGCACCCCTGTTAGTAAAAAATTGATCTGTGTAGCCATTAAAGTAGGTAAAATATTGATCTATGAAAAAACTTGAGAACAGATCAGTTTTTTACTAACTTTAATTATTAACTTTTTCCTTTGAATGTGTTGTTATTAGCTGTCGGAAGAATCAGGAAGTAAAAACATGAGCCGCAAGGTAAACATCTCTGTTGACAATCTGCCAGACTCATTAAGAGGTCAAATCCATGGCGTTGAGAGTGCAATTGATAACGAAAGTTTAGCTCTCTTTACGGATAACAAAGATGTACGAATTTCAATCGAAAATACCAATCATGGCCTGAGAGCATATTCAAATACTTTTAACCACTATGATTTGTGGGGACGGTTTGTTCGTTCTGGTTACAAAAAGTTGCCATTAGAAGAGGCGCCTAAAAAAACCATTATTACAAGACGGATATCTGAGAAAGTTGATGGTATTTTGTACGATGGTGAAATAAAAATCACCCCAGCTGTCGTGAGCAGTAAAAAAGATGGTGAAGAAACGGAGTTTTTAGTTTGGCCATCAGATAGGGAAGAAAAGGTTGAACGAGCACTTATTCGCCTTGCTTCAAAAGGAAAAATAGTAAAAATTAATTTTAAGTCCGGTATTCAATATGCTGTGATTTTTTCTATGAATGAATTGGCCCAAGAGCTTAAAGCTGTAGGCCAATCAATGCCTTACCCTCAAATAAAAGAATCTTTAGAAGCGCTTCAAGGTTCTAAATTGTCTTTCAAATATCGAGCGACAGATACAAAAAATAGTAGCGTGGATGATTCGTTCTACGAATCTAATATGAACTTCTTATCTTCATTACATTTTAGTGGTAAAAAAGGACAAGGCGGAAATATTAAATGTGTTGCTTGTCTTAATGCATTTGTACATAACATGATCGATAATTTAGAGTACAAAGGTTATTATTTTAATAGTGCTCAAGAATTAAAGCGCGGATTATCTCGATGGATGATGCTGAGACTTTATCATTTATGGAGATACGCGGCGCCTGGAAAAACATATCACTTTAGACTTTTATCGATAATGGAAAAGTATGGTTCTATCTATTCAACGGATGAGATTACAGATAATAAATTGAAAGCTCTTCGTCGAGATATGACAACTACTATGAAAGATCTAATCGAAAAAGGTGCTATTTCTGAATATAACATTTCAAACGTGAAAGATGATGATAGTGGTCGAATTGTAGACTATGTTTATGAAATGCATCCATCAACACAGTTTTGTGAAGAAATTTTAGCCTTGAATAAACATAACAAACGAATTGAGATTCAGGGTGGTAAAAGACTAGTTGAAACTGCTGAAATCATTGATGAAGATATTCTAGAAGAAATTGTAAAGAAATAACAGAAAAGGCTAATTATGTTAAATTAGCCCTCAATAACTCTTGCTCTTTAACTATCGTTTAGATTTTCAAGGTAAATCCTCTCTATTAGGTAAGAATAATCCTTCTTTCTCACATCGATATTTCTAGAATTGTAGTTAGGCAGAGATCCTATTTTCGTTTCTTTTTGAGGATTTAACAAAATAAATGGAAGCGCTCCACTAACATGATAACGATTTTTTGCTGTAAACCTGATGTTTACTTCAGGTGTTACTCTTGTCGGTCTTTTAATTCTTAATTTACTTTTTTCGCTTAAACTGGATACTCTAATTTTTTCTAACTCAACAATTTGTTGCCAACTTTGTTGATCTATTACTCTAGGATTTGAATATCCAGATGATTTATTAAGCATTTCTAAAGCTAAGGACTTTGATAACGTAGTAGTAGAGTGCTTTTTCATCCAAGTGAAGCGAACAGAATAGGGGATTGTATCTTCAAAGTGTATTTTTCGATAAGCTGCTAATGTAATTAAATTTGGTATCGCATTATGTACAGCTTCAAACCTTGCGTCGTTATTAGATATTTTAAGAATTAACTCTTTAAAGTTGTTTTTTGCTTTATTAACTTCAATTAGACGAGCTTTCAATTTTCCTTCAAAATCATTGACTGAAATAAGGCCTGGGTGACGAGTTAGAATTTTGCTACTTTTTTTATCTCCTACATAAAGATCTTTATATCCAGAGATACATTTCTTAAAAGCCTCATCACCAGATAGAGTAATAACAGGAATACTATCTGGAGCCTTTTTTTCATCTTCATGTTTTACGTCTGGTAATTGAAAATAGCTACAGTTAATAATTTCAGCTATTTTTAATTCTTCACATAACAAGTTTATTTGGTCATTTAGGTAATCAAAATTACTTCTTAATTTAAATTTGGATGACATTGTAATTTTATAAGTATGATGTGTTCCTTTTATTATATATAAAAAATGGCTGTTTATCTAATGTAATCAATAAAATTAGTTAAATAGGATTAAGAACACATCATCCGAATGTGTTCAGCGTGCATGGATATTTATATCTTGTTAGTTTGTAAGTTTAAAAATCAGGCGATGGTGTGGATTATTCTTAATAACATATAAGTATGATGTGTTCCTTTATAAAATACCATTTCTTTTATTATTATCAACTTAAATATTGAAATGTAATGTTATACAAAAGATTAGTTATTCATTTAACGCACATTTGATATGCAGGGCCAAACTTAAGAATAATGTACAGACTTTTAAGAATCGAGAATAGGCTAAATAAAAGAGAGCTTATTTTATACAGTTGAGTTTCAGAGTTGAGTTTCAGAGTTGAGTTTCAGAGTTGAGTTTCAGAGTTGAGTTTCAGAGTTGAGTTTCAGAGTTGAGTTTCAGAGTTGAGTTTCAGAGTTGAGTTTCAGAGTTGAGTTTCAGAGTTGAGTTTCAGAGTTGAGTTTCAGAGTTGAGTTTCAGAGTTGAGTTTCAGAGTTGAGTTTCAGAGTTGAGTTTCAGAGTTGAGTTTCAGAGTTGAGTTTCAGAGTTGAGTTTCAGAGTTGAGTTTCAGAGTTGAGTTTCAGAGTTGAGTTTCAGAGTTGAGTTTCAGAGTTGAGTTTCAGAGTTGAGTTTCAGAGTTGAGTTTCAGAGTTGAGTTTCAGAGTTGAGTTTCAGAGTTGAGTTTCAGAGTTGAGTTTCAGAGTTGAGTTTCAGAGTTGAGTTTCAGAGTTGAGTTTCAGAGTTGAGTTTCAGAGTTGAGTTTCAGAGTTGAGTTTCAGAGTTGAGTTTCAGAGTTGAGTTTCAGAGTTGAGTTCAAGTTTAAGTAAAGAGTTGAGTTCAAGTTTAAGTAAAGAGTTGAGTTTCAGAGTTGAGTTTCAGAGTTGAGTTCAAGTTTAAGTAAAGAGTTGAGTTCAAGTTTAAGTAAAGAGTTGAGTTCAAGTTTAAGTAAAGAGTTGAGTTCAAGTTTAAGTAAAGAGTTGAGTTCAAGTTTAAGTAAAGAGTTGAGTTCAAGTTTAAGTAAAGAGTTCAAGTTTAAGTAAAGAGTTCAAGTTTAAGTAAAGAGTTCAAGTTTAAGTAAAGAGTTCAAGTTTAAGTAAAGAGTTCAAGTTTAAGTAAAGAGTTCAAGTTTAAGTAAAGAGTTCAAGTTTAAGTAAAGAGTTCAAGTTTAAGTAAAGAGTTCAAGTTTAAGTAAAGAGTTCAAGTTTAAGTAAAGAGTTCAAGTTTAAGTAAAGAGTTCAAGTTTAAACAACCTGTGTTAGTGGCAACTAATATAAATTCGGATTAACGATAAATTTAACATAACAAATATTTGTGAGCATAAAAAGCGATTGGAATGCGCATATACTTTTGACCAATATTTTTTTAAATTTTACTCAGTAATAATTTATATTATTTATATAATAAAAGTATGATGTGTTCCTATAAGGTTAACCCTTTCTAGTTACTTTGACAAGTTTCGGTTTGCTCACACTCTGGAATATTTAAGTTGAAGAAATATCAAAATCAATATTTTATCAATTGATCGAATAAAGTTTTAGATCGCTTATTCCCAACAGGATTATTACTCAAATCAAAATAATTAACAATTTAAGGAAATATTCATTTTTAAACTCAATACTTAAGCATTAGAATGAGTAGGTTTAAACAGCTGGAAGTAATAGCGTGACGAACTGAAAATAGTTAAATACGTCTAAAAGTCAAAAGTGGCTTGTATATAAGTAGAGCCTCGGTGCTACTGTACATAGAAAAAGGCAATTAAGAGTACTAAGGATAATCACTTTTCAAAATAAGAATGGGAAAGTAGTTATCTATAAAATATGAAATGAATCCACGAATCCACGAATCCACGAATCCACGAATCCACGAATCCACGAATCCACGAATCCACGAATCCACGAATCCACGAATCCACGAATCCACAATTTATTATTGCCATTTTTTTAATTTAAGATATCTCAATATTAATCTTAATAACTTCGATAAACGTACAGGATCATTAAGAATCTGTTAAAGGAGATTACTAATTTGATTATATTGCTCTAATGATTAATCTGAAAAATGAGGGGATGTATTAAATTTAAGCACATAATATCATTTTTAATCATTTCTCCAGGACTGGGTAGAACGAAAACAACATTTATCAACCATAGTTAGAATTTAAAAGGTATGGAAGTGTGCTAATTAAAATTAACAGAGTAAGTTCAAATGATACTCAAAAAAGAAATAGGAATGGGCTTAAAATATAAAAACTCATTAATAAAAAAAGACAAATTACAGTTTAAAAAATCAAAATTGAAATACTTACATTTGAAATTTTCTCAGTAACTTCCATTATTGCTTCAGGTTCCACTGGTTAATACTAAACGTATCCCTGAAAACCCTCTAAGATAGGAGTTATTTAACATAATCACAATTCAGCGTTAATCAATTAATGCCCAAAAGGCGTGTTATTTTGAATACTTTTGTTTTAATTATGCACATTATTGAAGTTAAATTTAAAACAATAAAGTATGATGTGTTCTTAGGTGGTAGATGTTATTAGTAAAATAATTGAAATTTAACTAATTTGTGCTTGATGCTTACCGTCCTATACGATAACGTGCATTGTGAGGTAACTAATGAGGAATGAGAAATGAAACCTTGGAGTCCAGATAGCTGGAGAGAACATCCGATTGTACAACAACCGGAATACCCAGATAAGAACCTATTAAAAAATGTAGAAGCTGAATTAAATGCAGCTCCGCCGCTTGTTTTTGCAGAAGAAACCAGAAGCCTATACAAGAACCTTGCAGATGTGTGTAATGGTAAAGCTTTTTTGCTACAGGGTGGTGATTGCGCAGAATCATTTTCAGATTTCAGTGCAACCAACATTAGAGACACATTCAAAACTTTATTGCAGATGGCTGTCGTTCTTACTTATGGTGGTAAATGCCCAGTAGTTAAAATAGCGCGAATGGCCGGCCAATATGCAAAACCGAGATCATCTGACTATGAAACGATTAATGGTGTTTCGCTTCCATCATATCGTGGTGACATCATCAATAATTTTGAATTTACGGAAGAAGCTCGGATCCCTGACCCAAACAGGTTGATGAAAGCATATCATCACAGTGCTTCAACATTAAACTTACTTAGAGCCTTTGCACAGGGTGGACTTGCAGATTTACACCAGGTAAGCCGTTGGAACATGAGTTTTGTTGCAGCTAATCCTTTACGAGATAAATTTCAACAAATGGCAAATCGCATTCAAGATGCTTTAGAGTTTATGGAAGTGTGCGGTATTGATGCTTCTGTTGCGCCTAGTCTAAAAGAAACCCATCTATACACATCCCATGAAGCTTTGCTTCTTGGGTATGAACAGGCGTTGACAAGAAGAGATCATTTATCTGGCGATTGGTATGATTGTTCCGCGCATTTCGTATGGATTGGGGAACGCACTAGGCAGTTAGACCATGCTCATATCGAGTTCTTTAGAGGCATAAAGAACCCAATAGGTGTTAAAGTTGGTCCGGGCATGGACCCTGATGAATTAATCAGATTAATTGACGCTTTAAACCCTGAAAATATACCTGGTAGACTAACTCTTATAACAAGAATGGGAGCGGACATTTTACCTGAAAAGCTGCCAAACTTGGTCAGAAAAGTAAAATCTGAGGGCAGGAACGTGGTTTGGTCTTCTGATCCGATGCATGGTAATACAGAGAAAGCAAGCACTGGCTATAAGACGAGAAGCTTTAACAACATTCTGAGAGAAATAAGCCAATTCTTTGCAGTTCACAAGTCAGAGGGAACTTACCCTGGTGGTGTGCATTTAGAAATGACTGGACAGCATGTGACAGAATGTATTGGTGGCGCATATGGCTTATCTGATGAAGACCTAGCACAACGCTACCGAACTCAGTGTGACCCTAGGTTGAATGCAGATCAAGTTTTAGAACTCGGATTCTTAGTTGCTGATTTACTTAAGGATGCTAGAGACAGAGTTTAATAAATAAGGCCGCTTTAATGCGGCCTTTTTTAATATTTATTTCTGGATAAGCCTGCTTCCGCAATAATTTTTGCAGAGATTTCTTCAACAGAGAATTTCGTAGAATTCAAAAAAGGCGTTTTATGTCTTTTAAATAACATTTCTACTTCACGTACCTCAATACGACACTGTCTTATTGACGCATATTTGGAATTAGCCATTCTCTCCTGTCGAATTGAAGCCAATCTTTCTGGATCTATCGTCAATCCAAATAACTTACTTTTATGTTCTAATAGAAATTTTGGAAAGTTACCTTTTTCAAGATCATCTTCGGTAATAGGGTAGTTAGCTGCTTTTATGCCATATTGTAAAGCTAGATACAAACTTGCGGGTGTTTTACCACTTCGACTGACACCGACTAAAATAATATCTGCTTCATCATAGTCTTTAACGTTCGCGCCATCATCATTTGCAAGTGCGTAGTTAACAGCTGATATTCTGAAATCATACGTTTTTTCATGAATGCTATGTGTTCTGTGAACCTTAGGTACTGGTTTAACTTTTAGCTCTCGTTTAACAATTTCGCTAGCATAGGATAAAAAGTCGTAGCAAACACCTTTTGAAGATAAAATAATATCTGACAATTCAGGGTTAACAAATGTAAAGAATACGAGTGGAGGCTCACCACTGGTTTGTGCAACTTTATCTATAGTCGCTTTTATTGTATGAGCTTTTTCAACTGATTCGATGAAGGGCATTGTTTTATGGTCAAATTCTACCGGGAACATTGACAATGTTGCATGACCAAAAACTTCTGCTGTAATGGCAGTGCCATCTGATATATAGAATGCTGTTCTCATTTTAACCTTTTCATTACTTTTTTAGTATTTTTTCAAGTCTTGGTTTACGCGGCTATACTTACCGTTGTAGAATGCCTTCGACCTAAAGGAAGGTCAATTAATCTCTCACATTTATTACAATTTGTTTTTGGAGACAGTTCCGTGCAAGACTACGTTCTCTGGTATCAAGAATTGGGTATGCATGACGTACCTCGAGTTGGTGGTAAAAACGCTTCTCTTGGTGAAATGATATCTAACCTTGCTAACGCTGGTGTACAAGTACCAGGTGGATTCGCAACTACAGCAGATGCGTTTAATGAATTTCTAGAGCAATCAGGGCTCAATGAAAAAATCCACACTATTTTAGACACCCTAGATGTTGACGACGTCAACGAACTGGCAAAAGTAGGTAGCCAGATCAGACAATGGGTCATCGACACTCCTTTCCAACCAGAATTAGACCAAGCAATTCGAGAAGCTTACAAAACCCTCCATGGTGACGATAGCAATGACGTATCTTTTGCTGTTCGTTCATCTGCAACTGCAGAAGATATGCCAGACGCATCATTTGCTGGCCAACAAGAAACTTTCCTAAATGTTCGTGGTATTGACGCAGTAATGGTTGCTATCAAGCACGTTTTTGCTTCGCTTTTCAATGACCGAGCGATTTCTTACCGTGTACACCAAGGTTACGATCATAGAGGTGTAGCACTTTCCGCAGGCATCCAGAGAATGGTGCGTTCAGACAAAGCATCTTCTGGTGTAATGTTCTCTATTGATACTGAATCAGGTTTTGAGGATGTAGTATTCGTAACTTCAAGCTATGGCCTAGGTGAAATGGTCGTACAGGGCGCTGTTAATCCAGATGAGTTTTATGTTCATAAGCCTACTTTAGCCAATGGCAAACCTGCTGTAGTAAGAAGAAATATCGGTTCTAAAGCAATTCAGATGATTTACTCAAGTGATGAATCACATGGTAAACAAGTAGAGATTGTTGATATGGACCCAGCTCTTTCGAACAAATTCTCAATTACAGACGAAGAAGTTCAAGAGCTCGCAAAACAAGCTGTTATCATCGAAAAACACTATGGCCGCCCTATGGATATCGAATGGGCAAAAGATGGTAACGACGGCAAGCTGTATATAGTACAAGCTAGACCAGAAACAGTCCGCTCAAACGAAGACTCAAACGTGATGGAACGTTTCCAGCTACAAGAGAAATCAAATGTAGTATGCGAAGGTCGAGCAATTGGCCATAAGATTGGTTCAGGCATTGTTAGAGTTTTAACATCAATTGATGAGATGGATAAAGTTCAACAAGGCGATGTGCTTGTTACTGACATGACAGACCCAGATTGGGAACCTATCATGAAACGAGCTTCAGCAATTGTAACTAATCGCGGTGGCAGAACGTGTCACGCAGCGATCATTGCTCGTGAATTAGGTATCCCTGCTGTAGTTGGTTGTGGTAACGCAACTGACACTATTAAACACGGTGATGCTGTAACAGTTTCATGTGCTGAGGGTGACACAGGTTATATTTATGAAGATGAATTGAAATACGAAGTTATTTCATCACGTATAGATTCTATGCCTGATCTACCTTTAAAGATCATGATGAATGTTGGTAACCCAGACCGTGCGTTCGACTTTGCAAAATTACCACATGCTGGTATCGGCCTTGCTCGTTTAGAGTTTATTATCAATCGTATGATAGGTGTCCACCCTAAAGCACTTATTAATTTTGATAGTCAGTCTGAAGAACTTAAAGCAGAAATCAGCGATATCATTGCCGGTTATGACTCACCTGTAGAGTTTTATATTGCAAAGTTAGTCGAAGGGATTTCTACACTTGGCGCAGCTTTCGCTCCTGAAAAAGTAATTGTTCGTATGTCTGACTTTAAGTCAAACGAATATGCAAACTTAATCGGTGGACAGCAATATGAGCCGGAAGAAGAGAACCCAATGATTGGTTTCCGTGGTGCTTCTCGTTATATTTCTGAAGACTTCAGAGAATGTTTTGCATTAGAATGTGAAGCAATTAAACGAGTTCGCAATGAGATGGGTCTTACAAATGTCGAAATTATGATTCCATTTGTAAGAACACTTGAAGAAGCAGCTAAAGTTATTGAACTATTAGAAGAGCATGGTCTAAAGCGCGGAGAGAATGGTCTTCGTGTTATCATGATGTGTGAGTTACCTTCTAATGCACTACTTGCCGATGAATTTTTAGAGTACTTCGATGGTTTCTCAATTGGTTCAAATGATTTGACTCAGTTAACATTAGGTCTTGATAGAGATTCAGGTCTAATTGCTCACTTATTTGATGAAAGAAATCCGGCAATCAAAAAGCTACTATCAATGGCAATTAAAACTGCTAAAGAAAAGGGCAAGTATGTTGGTATTTGTGGGCAAGGTCCGTCTGATCACGAAGACTTTGCAGCTTGGCTTGTAGAGCAGGGAATAGATACTGTTTCACTAAATCCAGATACAGTATTAGAAACATGGTTATACTTGGCTGAAAAGTTCAATAAATAACCATTTACAAACTGCACCTATACCTTAGGTGCAGTTTGTTTTGCTTCAACAGTTCGCTTCAACAGTTCGCTTCAACAGTTCGCTTCAACAGTTCGCTTCAACAGTTCGCTTCAACAGTTCGCTTCAACAGTTCGCTTCAACAGTTCGCTTCAACAGTTCGCTTCAACAGTTCGCTTCAACAGTTCGCTTCAACAGTTCGCTTCAACAGTTCGCTTCAACAGTTCGCTTCAACAGTTCGCTTCAACAGTTCGCTTCAACAGTTCGCTTCAACAGTTCGCTTCAGCTTTCTTTTTGAACAAACTAGTTAATAACAACTCATTGCTGAATTATCCCGAATGCAATTAAGTATGATGTGTTCGTATAAATGGCAATATGTTCTTATTGTTGAAGGTGTTAGTCTCAATTTTTTTTCATTGAGACTAAATTTAACATAATTAATTATCTACAATCATGATTCTAAAAGGGGTAGGCTTTTGAGTCTCTAGTTGCTGCAACTTGGAAATTGAGTTCTCTGAAAAAATATGACCTTTAGGTAATAACATTATGCCTTGAGCATTATGCATTGCTAATCCTAACTCCATACCAGCTTTGAGCTGTTGTGCAGTGAGTATACTCATGCTGCCAACTTTATCTGTTTCGGTCTGATCTTTAGACAACACATTAAGTAGCGACTCAACAACTTTTGGATGGTAAAAACTGCCACTATACATCTTTATAATTTCCAAAGCGTTTTCTTTCCGTTCGTCCATTGGACGTTGGCTTTGATACAGGTGCTCTATATAGTCTCTTGCAACCGCAAGTATTTGTGCTCCTATCGGTATTTCTTTTCCTTTTATACCTTTGGGAACACCTTGACCGTTATACTTCTCAAATTGACTATAAATTGACTCGGCTACATCACTTAAATGCTGAGCAGGCATTAACATTAATTGTGCAGTGGCAGGATGCGTTAAAAATACTTTCTTCTTTTCTGCATCCAATTCATGGAAAGGCCGTGAATATAGAGTAGGGTCCATAGCTAGTAACCCTACTTGCGATAGATACCCTGACATTCTTACCATATCAGCAATTTCAGAACTCAATGAAAGACCTTTTGCTACTTGGTAGCAAAGTTTAGCAATATGTTTAGCCTTATCGGCATCGAGGTATGGGTTTGCATTAATAAAATTATAGAGTAGCTCTACTGTGCTTCGGTGTTCTTTCTTCTCATTTTCATTTGCTGATTCAAGTTGTTTAAGTACTTGCCTGATTTGCGAAGTCCGTTTTTCTACTAAACTTTCCAGATTTGTATTGAGTTCTTTAAGTTCTTCGTTTTGTGCTTGTACCTGCTTTTGTAATAGATCATTTTGCTTTTTTAATTTAGTTAACTCAGCTGCTTTATTAATTTCTCTTACTAACTGCTCGTTGTTCCAAGGTTTTTGGAGGTAACCGTGTATTCCACCGCTGTTGATAGCATTGATTGTGTCTTGGATATCTGAATAGCCAGTTAATAAGATTCTTCTGGCATCTGGAGAAATTGCCTTTGCATGAGTCAAAAACTCAGCACCATCCATATTTGGCATTCTCATATCAGAAATAATGACATCAAAATCAATTTCCCTAACTCGATCCAAAGCTTCATGACCAGACTGGAATAATTCTGCCTTTATTCCATTTTGTCTCAAGAGCCGACCTAAAGAATTGAGCACACTTTTTTCATCATCAAGGCAAAGTACGACAATTGGTTCGTCATTCATAAATAAGAAGTACTCCAACACACAATTATTGATTTGTTATTAGTTTTAAAACTAGACTAAACTTTAATAAGAAACAATATAATAGGCACGCTTTTGATGAAAATAAAACCAACGAATGTTCTGATATTAGATGACGATAAACTAATACTTAGATCTCTTGCAAGATCGCTGTCACGAGTGCTAAAAGTCGATAATATTGTCACTATAAACGATCCTACGTTGGTTGAGCAGTATCTTTCAAATTCTGATGTAATGTATGACTTATTTATTACAGATTATCAAATGCCTTCAATGAACGGAGAACAGGCATTAAAAATAGTACAACTAAAAAGCCCAACTACCATTAGAGTGCTTATGTCAGGAGACATTGACTCAGTGCGTAGCGATTTTAATCACGTGTGTGCCAATATTTTCATGCCCAAACCATTTTCAATCGAAGATATCAATTTCTTAGGTTATTTTTATCAAAAGGCCAACTGTTTTGATATTGCTGGCGACAACGCTGTACAACAAGGTTTTGTACCGTACGTTCCATTACCAAAAATAAGCAATGACCAAACGCCTGTTAAAGAGTCCCAGTATTTAAATACCACATCAGAACTAGAAGCTTATTTAGATGTCTCAAAATTAGATAATGCTGACAGACGAGCAATCCTAAGAACAACAACAAAAATGCTTAATGAGCAATTGGAATTTATTGACAAATTTATTGATACGGTTGGCTGGGTTGAAATCAATCAAGCCATAAAGCTTTTCTTCTGTTGGGGCATCAAATCATTTGCATTTGCAAGGCACAACAATGTAGATGAAAACGAATGTATTACTATATTTTGTATAATATTCAGTTACTGGATCAACAAAGTAATTCATTTATATTTAAAGGTCGGATTTAGACAGTCTTTCGAACTGTCAGTTCTTAACCGATATGCATCGGCTTGGGGAGTTGAACAATCCTTTATTCAAAAAAGGCAAAAAGCCATCATTGAAAAGCCAAGTTCAGAATTAGCACTAATATGTAAGGCGGTCCTAGAAAATATGAATACTGACATAGAAAGCTTAGTATCGGACATTTTAAACTCTGAAATTGCGGACATGCAAAGTCTTACTAAATTACTATCAACCAACAATCAAATGAACTCTATCAAAGAGGGCTCTGTATGAAAGGTTTAATTTTTAGGTGTTTAGAGGAGTTAGTAATTGAAACTAAAGGAATGGACTTATGGGAGGAGCTTTTAGAAAAGTATTGTCCTGCTGATAGGGTTTATGTAAGTGCAAGATCTTATCCAGATGAAGAATTAGTGAATATGGCAGTAAGTGTATCTCAAGTACTTGAGCTACCACTCCCTGATACCCTAAAAGCATTTGGAACATACTTGTTTTCTTTTCTGGCAAAAAAACATCCAGCGATAGTTTCTGAGTTCAAAACTTTCGAAGAGCTCATAGTTTCAATTGACGAAGTTATACATCGTGAAGTTGAAAAGCTTTATGATGAGCCAAATCTACCTACCATTAGCGCAAATGTGATTGACTCAAACACGATAGAGTTAATCTATAATTCCCCTAGAAAATTATGCTTTTGTGCTGAAGGGCTCATTTATGGCTGCGCCGAACATTTCGATGAACAGGTAGAAATACAACAAACCACCTGTACACATAAGCATGATCAAGTTTGTACATTTATTATTAGTCACGGCTAACTATGCAAAATTATTACAAAGCGTACCTGCGAGAAAAACAAGCTAGAGACGAACTAGAGCAACTACTAGAAGAAAAAACAAGCAAGCTTTACACACTTAATGTCGAACTAGAAAAAAAGCTCGAACAATTACAACAGCAGCAATTAGCTGTTGTACAGTCAGAAAAAATGGCGACTCTAGGCACGCTTTCAGCGGGAGTTGCACATGAAATAAATAACCCTCTGGCTTATCTAACATGTAATTTAGATACTCTAACAAGTTACTCTGACGATATAGCTCTTTATTTAAGAGCTGTAACAAAGCTAATTAATAACGAGTATTCTTTTGCGGAATTTAAAATTGAGGTTGAAAAGCTACAACAAACCATATCAACTTCAGATTTGATACAGGATGTATCAGATATCTCAGAAGATTGTATTGAGGGATGCCAGCGGATCAGCAAAATAGTCGCTAACCTTCTAGATTTTGCTAAACCTAAAATAGTGACAAATACTGAATTTGAAATTAAAGAAGTAATAGACCAAGCAACACAATTATTAGAAAACAGACTCAAACAGCTGCAAGTTAACATTGATTGTGAGCCAGAGCTGCTGATCGAAGGAAATAAAGCAAATCTAACACAAGCATTTATAAATATACTGGTTAATGCCGCTCAATCTTGTTTAGAAAAACGGGAAATGAATCCACAATATAGAGCAACGTTAGTATTAAAAGCCCATAAACATAACAATACTGCATTAATTCAAGTCATAGATAACGGCAAAGGAATAGAAGAAAGTAGTATCAGTAAGGTGTTTGACCCTTTTTTCTCAACAAAGCCTTTAGGCGAGGGCACTGGAATGGGCCTCGCGGTAGCCTACGGAATCATTTCTAACCATCAAGGGGTGATATCATTAAGCAATAATAGAGACGGCGGCGTGACTGTTTCTATTAAAATACCACTTACAACTTAAACTATTCTCCTACCAAAAATACAAAACCCCTATAGTTTATAAGACTTAAGTCTAAATCAAATGCCATTTCATAAAAATGGCATTTGAAAAATATCTGTGTGCGAAATCAAATTAACAGATATTTAATTACTATTTTATATAACCATTGGATATAGCTTATAACTTAACAAAGTTTACGTACGCGTAAACTTTCGGATAACTTTTATTAATGCGAAAGTTTACATTTAGACCCAGTTCAGACACAAACTATTAATAACCAACTGTTATATATGCAATAGTATTAAAATTTACCTATAAAAGAGATGAATTGGATTCATATGTAGCTTACAACCCGAAAAATTAGTTTTATTCATAAAGAGCATGTAAATGCAGTACATTAGTATTAATTGAAAAGAAAAGGTGTTCATTATTTAACCACACCAACATTGACGTGTTTAATTTCTATGTTAGCTTTATTTAACAAATGTTAATCACAATTAATGTAAAGGTTGGTGATAAAATGAAAATGAGAAATCATATAATAAATGCACTCAAGTTGAGTTCAATCGCAATTGCAATTAGCACAACATATGCAAGTGCATACGATTGTACAGGTCTAGCAGATTGGCAAAACGGCTATACTTACGTAGGCGGTAATCAGGTAGTACAAACAAATACTGCCTATGAAGCAAAATGGTGGACAAGGTCAGAGCCTGCTACAAATTCAGGCCCAAATCAGGAATGGAAAAAACTAGGTGAATGTAGTGGCGGAGCTGTTAATAACCCACCGGTAATCAGTCAGTTAAAACCAGTTTCAGGTTCTGAATTTAACCAAAATGACAGCGTTGCCATAAGTGTAAATGCAGTTGACGTTGACGGAAACGTAAATCGAGTGGAGTTTTATGTTGACAACACGCTCATTGCAACTGATACCACAGGCGTAGCAGACACATTTGATACTAATTGGACGGCAGGACAACCAGGTCAATATCAAATAAGCGCTAAAGCATTTGATGACAAGAATGAGGCTTCAAACATACTATCAAATCTCTTGACAGTAAAAACATCTACTCCTGTAAATGAAGCGCCTGTTGCTGCGTTAGACATTAAATCAAAGCCTGTAGAACTCGTTGTCGGAAGCAATGTTGTTTTCTCACTTTCAGGTTCTGATGCAGATGGAACATTAAGTAAACTAAGCTTTGCTGTAAATGGTACAGAAGTCGTCGCAACTAACGGCACTGCAACAGAACACACTTGGGTTGCACCAGCAGATGGTACTTACAACTTCACACTGACTGTTACTGACAATGAAAATGCAAGTACTAGTGTCACGACTCAGCTTCAAGTTGGTGCACAAGTGCCAGGCGACCGCGATGCATGTAAACCAGATGGTCTATACCAAACTCCTGGCGTTAATACACCTTACTGTACAATCTATGACGCAAATGGCCGTGAACTTATGGGTGCGGATCATCCACGTAGGGTTATCGGTTATTTCACAAGTTGGAGAAACGGTGCAAATGGTCAGCCTTCGTACCTCGTAAATGATATTCCATGGGACAAGATTACCCACATCAACTATGCATTTGCACATGTCGATGCTGCAAACAAAGTGTCAATCGGAGATCCTAACGCTGCGGGTAATCCAGCGACTAACATGGAATGGCCAGGCGTTGCTGGCGCTGAATTAGACCCAACATTGCCTTACAAAGGCCACTTCAACCTTTTAACTAAGTACAAAAAGCAGTATCCAGATGTCAAAACATTGATCAGTGTTGGCGGCTGGGCAGAAACAGGTGGTTTCTTTGGTCCTGATGGCTCCAGAGTTAACAGTGGTGGTTTCTATACCATGACTACAAATGCGGATGGTTCAATTAATAATGCAGGTATCGAGACATTTGTTGCGAGCTCTGTTGAATTCATTCGTAAATATGGATTTGATGGCGTAGATATTGATTATGAATATCCTTCTTCAATGAAAGACTCTGGCCACCCAGATGATTTCCCAATCTCAAATGCAAGACGTGCAGGGTTGAACGCGTCATATCAAGTCTTAATGAAACGTCTTCGTGAAGAACTTGATAAAGCAGGCCAACAAGACGGCGTCCATTACATGTTAACAATTGCGTCTCCTTCATCTGGCTACTTATTACGCGGAATGGAAACATTCCAAGTTACTAAATACCTAGACTATGTAAATATCATGTCATATGACTTGCACGGTGCTTGGAACTCACACGTTGGACATAACGCAGCGCTATACGATACAGGTGAGGATTCAGAACTTAAGGCTTGGAATGTTTACGGCACAAAAGAGTTTGAAGGCATTGGCTACCTAAATACAGACTGGGCAGTTAAATATTTCCAAGGTGGGCTATCTGCTGGTCGAATTAATATCGGTATCCCATACTACACACGTGGTTTTAAAGATGTTCAAGGTGGTACAAATGGTCTTTGGGGTCAAGCAGCACTTCCAAATCAAGCCGACTGTGCACCGGGTACTGGTGTAGGCGAGAAAAACAAATGCGGTAATGGTGCTGTTGGCATTGACAACCTATGGCACGACAAGAACGATGTTGGTTTAGAAATTCCTGCTGGCTCAAACCCATTATGGCATGCTAAAAACCTTCAAAACGGGGTTGTACCTAGCTACCTATCGATTTATGGCTTAACACCTGATACAGATCCAGCAGACCAATTAACAGGTACTTATACACGTCACTATGACTCTGTTGCAGTAGCCCCTTGGTTATGGAATGCACAAAAAAATGTATTCATCTCAATTGAAGATGAAGAATCTATGGGCACTAAAGTCGATTACGTAATCAATAAAGGTCTTGGCGGTATCATGTTCTGGGAACTAGCCGGTGACTTCGATTACGACCAAGCGAAAGGCGAGTACTTCATGGGTTCGAGTATGACAACGTTAGCTTATAACAAGTTCAAACAGTCAGGTTCGCAATACGATGTACATCGCGGTGACATAGCTTTCCAAGTACCAACTGAACAAGTTGACATATCATTTGAAGCTAAAAACTTCCCAGTAGGTGATGATAACTACCCTATAGCGCCAACATTTACGTTTACCAATAACTCCAATATTGATTTATCTGGTGCGAAAATATCGTTTGATGTTCCAGTGTCAACTTCTGCAATCTTCAAGTCTAATTGGAATGCGCAAGAGAAATTAATTATGGCTGTAGACGTAAATAGCTCTAATGCAGCAGGGAACAACATTGGTGGCTTTGATAATGACTTCCATAGATTCTCAATCACGTTTATCGATGATTGGGGCAATCAACCTAAGTCATTTGCACCGGGTGAGTCTGTCAATGCTCAAGTTATGTACTACATGCCAGTAACTGGTCCAGTTAACTTTACAGCAGAAAAAGATGGTAAACGTTACGCGTTTAAGTTTGAACATCCGACACTGCCGGCTGCTAAACCAGGAGATGGTAATGGTGGACCTATCACTCACTGTGAAGGCACACCAATTGCGGAAATCCCTGTATACCCAACATTTCCGCGCGGTACACATGCTGGCCAAGGTGACCTTATAATCGATGGAAAAGGCGTTTATAAAGCTAAATGGTGGAGTAATAAGCAACCATCTACAAGTTCAGATTATCAAAAAGTCTGTTCACTTTAGAAAGTAATTGGAGGAGGGCAACCTCCTCCACAAAACCGAAGTCAACATAACAAAAAAATCAGCATGTAGTATCAAGGTGAGCGAAATGAAAACTCTAAAAAGAAAGGTTTTAACGTCAGTCTCTGTTGCTTGTACAGCCTATCTGACATTACATTCAATCAATGCATCTGCACATGGCTTTATGGACTACCCAAAAGCAAGACAATCAATCTGTGAGGCACAAGGCGGTTATTGGTGGCCAGACGATGGGTCAAACATTCCAAACTTGGCATGTAGGGCAGCATTTTTAGAATCAGGATATGTTCAGTTTGTACAAGAGCATGAATTTGCGTCACTTATTGCTGATTATAACAACCAAGCAGCCGTAGAAGCCGCAATACCAGATGGCACACTTTGTGCGGCAGGTTCTAATGAAAAAAGAGGCATGAACCTACCCCATGCAGATTGGCAAATAACTGATGTTAAGCCAAATGCAAACGGGGAGGTTGCAATACGATTTAGAGCAACAACACCACACAACCCAAGCTTTTGGAAATTCTATTTAACGAAACCTACATTTAATGCCACTACAGATATGCTCAATTGGACAGATCTGGATTTGATTACTGAGGTAGGCAACATCAACTTTGTTACAGACCCAGACGGTAAAAAATTCTACGAAATGACGTTAAATATTCCTCAAGAAAGAAGTGGCAGAGCAATTCTATATACCCGTTGGCAACGCAACGATGTGGCTGGTGAAGGCTTTTATAATTGTTCAGACATCAATATCGTGACAGATGTTCAACCAGTCGATTGGATCAGTGCCGGTTATTTCATTAAGCAAGGTCAAAATGCAACCGCCGGCGATACTGTCTGGGCGAGAGTTTTCAACGGCAATGGTCAAGAAATTATTAAGCAATCACTAAAAATAACATCGACCAATGAAACAAATTGGCAAACAGAATTAGCAAATATACTTAATACTAACTACTCAACAGATGTGCAAGTTGGCGTAAAAGGTGCTGATGGAAACATAAACTTCGACCAAAATAATATTTTAACCAACGAAGTGTTTGTAACAGATGCAGCCAATACGTACAACTTAACCATTCAGGTTAAGCAACCTAACACGCCACCTACAGTACATAAGCCTGATCCGATAATAATGAATGAACTGACAGAGGCCCAGTTACATGTTCACGCTTTTGATAGTGACACAATGGAACTGAGTTATACGTGGGACGTTCCAGCAGGCCTTACATTCACAGGGACAGGGGCAACAATTACATTAAAGGCCGCAGATGTCACAAACGACACTAGCTATACAGTTGGAGTCAGTGTTTCAGATGGCGAATTGTCATCAACAACAACTGCGGATATCACCGTTAAGAACGTCGCTAGTACACTAAAACCTTGGAACAAGTCAAAAACATACGTAGCAGGCGATAAGGTAAGCCATAACGGTGTTGATTATGAAGCTAAGTGGTGGAACCGAGGCGAAGAACCTGGAACAACACAGGTTTGGAAAAAGATTTAAACAGATGTAAAGGTCGCTCCAATTATTGGGGTTTGGATATAACATGTAAAATAAGGTTGAGATAGTAATGAAAATTAATAATTTAACTGCAGCTATAGGATTAGCATTGATGTCTACTGGATTGATGGCAGCACCTTCAGCTCCACAAATCAGTTGGGAACCGCAAACCTACTCGTTTGTAGATGTAAATCTAGAAGGTAATGGCTCGTACAAGCAAATCGTACAAGCTAAAGATGTTGTGACAGTAAACATTAAGTGGAACTCATGGAGTGGCACAGGCGGCGACAGTTATAAAGTTTATTTTGATAATCAAGTCGTAAATCAAGGTCCTCTAGCAGCGGGCACTAAGGGCGGTACAGTTTCGTTCCCGTATACTAAATCAGGTCGTCATACACTATACCTAGAAATTTGTGACGCAACTGGTTGTGCTAAAAGTGCAGGTAAACCAATTGTAATAGCAGATACGGACGGCGGTCATTTACAGCCATTAACAATGGATGTAGATCCTAATAACGCTAACAATGGCACTATTCCAGGCATGGTAACGGGTGCTTACTTTGTAGAGTGGGGCATCTACGGCCGTGATTTTGATGTGTCTAATATTCCTGCGCACAACTTATCTCACCTTCTTTACGGATTCATTCCAATTTGTGGACCTAACGAATCTTTGAAAGAAATTGAAAATGGTAATAGCTGGCGTGCATTACAAAAAGCATGTGCAGATTCTCAGGATTATGAAGTTGTAATTCACGATCCTTGGGCGGCAGTGCAGAAGACGCTGCCTGGTACTGACAACAATGACCCAATCCGTGGTACATATGCTCAGTTAATGGCGCTTAAACAACGTTATCCTGACCTGAAAATCTTACCTTCAGTAGGTGGCTGGACTCTATCAGACCCTTTCCATGGCTTCACAACTAAAGCAAACAGAGACACGTTTGTCGCATCAATGAAGCAGTTTTTGAAAACTTGGAAGTTCTATGATGGTGTTGATATTGATTGGGAATTCCCAGGTGGTGATGGTCCAAACCCAGGTTTGGGTGACCCTGTAAATGATGGGCCAGCTTACATTGCGTTAATGCAAGAGCTAAGAGTTATGCTTGACGAGTTAGAGGCCGAAACGGGTCGTAAGTATGAGCTTACTTCTGCAATTGGCTCTGGTTATGACAAGATAGAAGACGTAGACTATCAAGTTGCTCAACAATACATGGACTACATCTTTGCCATGACTTACGATTTTTACGGTGGTTGGAATAATGTAACAGGTCACCAAACTGGCATATATTGCGGCTCACACTTAAGCCAAGGTGAATGTGACGGAACTGGCTTAGACGATAATGGTGAACCAAGAAAAGGTCCTGCATATACACTTGATAACGCAGTTAAAGCTTTATTAGCGCAAGGTGTTAACTCGAAGAAAATCGTTGTAGGTGCTGCTATGTATGGCCGTGGATGGGATGGCGTATTTGACTCAAATACGACTATTCCAGGCAATCCTATGACAGCGCCGGGTAATGGTAAATATTCAGGTTCCACCAGCGAAGGTGTCTGGGAAGCTGGCATCATGGACTATAAAGCAATTGCTAAAAACCTTGTTGGTGGTGGAAATGGTTTGAATGGCTTCACAGTAGGATATGATGAACAAGCTGAAGCAGCTTGGGTTTGGAACCAATCTAAGGGTAAACTTCTTACGTATGATAGCCCTCGCTCAGTTCGTGCAAAAGGCCAGTACGTTAACCTACACAATTTAGGTGGTCTATTCGCTTGGGAAGTTGATGCAGACAATGGTGATATCTTAAATGCCATGTATGATGGATTAACTGGTGGTATGCCTGTAAACAGAGCACCGGTTGTTAACGTTGACGCAAATTTAACACTAAACTCTGGCCAATCGACTAACCTTACAGTGAATGCAACTGACCCTGAAGGTGCGGCATTAACATATGCTTGGTCAAGTCAAGGTCTTACGTTAACAGCGGCAAACACAGCAACAGTTGGCATTACTGCGCCATCAGTGGCTACTGACACAACTTTCCAATTGAAAATCGTCGTAACTGATGACCAAAACGCAGCTACGGAGAAAACAGTATCTGTGTTAGTGAAGGCAGATGTACCAGCTGGTGCTCCAGTTGTTCAGCCAATAGCAAATGTGACTGTACAAGAAACACAATCTGTAAATGTCTCTGTAGTAGCGACTGACCCTAACAATGACCCACTAACGTATACTTGGAATGTACCAGCAGGTCTTACTGTATCTGGTCAAGGTGCATCAGTGCAACTAACAGCGGGTGATGTGGCTCAAGACACAACAGTGACAGTATCAGTAGCTGTGTCTGACGGTACACATACAACAGCTACATCTTTTGATGTGACCATCACAAATGTAGACTCAGGTGCACCGGCTTGGGATGCAAATACTGTGTACGTAGGAGGAGATAAAGTTACTCATAACGGTTCGCTATATCAAGCAAAATGGTGGACTCGAGGTGAGGAGCCTGGAAAAGCACAAGTTTGGAAGGCGCTTTAATCCGGCTGCATTAAAAGTTAGGGTTGATATTCATAACTGATTTGTGAATTGACCAATGGATAGGCCAACCCTATTATAAACAAAGGTGCAAAGCACCTTTGTTTTTTTTCCTAAATAAATCATACTAAGTTTATAATTCCACTCAGAAACGTCATGTGAAAAAGATCTTAATTGCAATTGCTTTCTACTCAAGCTTCGTCCATTCTGCGCCAAACTGTAAAACAGAAAAAAAGGTCGGTATAGGTGGCACTTGGCCCCCATACATCCGATATGAAAACGATGTCCCAAAAGGTGTAGATATAGCGATAACTAAGTTAGTTTTTGAAAAAGCAAAGATCTGTATTCAGTTTTTGCGTTTACCTAGCTCAGCCAGAGGGTTAGTTGAATTATATAAAGGATTTATTGATGTTTTGCCCTCAGCTAGTTTTAATATAGAAAGAGCACAAAACGCACATTTTACAGTTCCTTATAGGCGGGAACGCATGAGATTATTTACCAGACTTGAACTTGCGCCAGTCAAAAGCCTTACTGAATTGTTTGCCGCAGAATACACCTTCGTTACAAACCCTGGGGCATACTATGGCGAGGAGTTAAGGCAAATCTTACAAATTTCTTGGTATCAGCAAAGGCTTGTAGAAGTCGCAAGCGCTTCAAGACGAATGGAACTGGTAAACAAAAAAAGAATCGACTTTTTAATAGAGGATGAATACAGCGGATATTATTATATCAATCGACTTGGGTACGATAAATTAAGGTTACACTCATATATCGTCAACGATAATGCTATCCACTTTATGTTGAGCCGGATAAATTTCACTCAGCAAGAAATTGATGCGGTTAACGAAGCAATAGAAAGCTTAAAACCAGAAATAGAAAAAATATTAAAAGCGGCACAACCAAAAGAGCTAACTAAGGAGAACATTTGAAATATCTTTTATATTTGACGCTGTTGATGATATCAACATCCGCCCTGTCAAAAGAAAAACCATATTCAATAGATACTTATTTACCACAAATTAATCTGAACGAATTTTATAACCAAGATAAAATTAGACCGAAGAACAGTGACTTTAAGATAAACAGTACTCTTGCAATGTCAACTGACGAGGGAAACAGGGCCGTACTTATCAATATCTCTAATTTGTCCTCAGGCCGAAGGATATTGGAGCCTGAGCAGATCATGGTTTTATATGCCAATGGTCAAGCCCACTTACTGACAGCATTACCAAAAAAAATTATTCTTGATGGTTATCAAGCAGTCAATTTGACTCTCGAACTAGGTCACAATATTTACCCAGTCATTTCAGTCTTAACCACTAACAATATTCAGTAGTACTTATGAACCCACATATACAAAGACTTTACAAACTATCAGAAAAAAAACAAAGAACCATTATAGGCTTAATGAGCGGAACATCTTTGGATGGCTTGGATATCGCCGTTTGTGTGATTTCTGGGTCTGGCATAAGTACACAATGTAAAGTTACTCATTTTGAAACTGTCGCTTATGACGATGCAATCAAAGAAAAGATTTTAGCTGTCTTTTCTAAAGAATATGTTGACCTGAAATATATGACTTTGCTCAACCCTTGGATTGGCACTTACCATGCACGCTTAGTTAACGAGCAATTATCAAGATGGGGAATAGAAGATAAAGACATCGATCTAATAGCAAGCCATGGGCAAACGATTTATCATTGTCCAAATAGTTTCCATGATTTACCCGACTTTAAACATGGTACTTTGCAGATTGGGGATGGCGATCATATTGCTATAGATACAGGTATAATAACCTTATCCGATTTTAGACAAAAGCACATAGCAGCAGGGTTCGAAGGTGCGCCTTTAGCACAATACGGTGATTATTATCTGTTCGCTGAGCCCAATAAAAACACTTTACTTTTAAATATCGGTGGAATTGCAAATTTTACATTTATAGGGAAGAACCATACTCTTAATGACATCATTTGCTCTGACATTGGACCTGGAAACACCTTGATGGACCAATATGTCCGAAAATATTTAAATCTAGCTTATGACCAAAATGGGGACTTAGCTTCTAAAGGTATAGTATGCAAAGAATTACTATCGGCATTGACGTCATTGGACTTCATTATACAGCCTATGCCTAAAACCACTGGCCCAGAATTGTTTAATGTAGACTTACTAGAATCAATAATTTTGCACAAGAAGCTTAAAATTTCGCACCATGACACACTTGCGACATTAAATGAATTCACTGCATATTGTATTGTTGACCACATTACAAAGCTAGATGTTTCAGGAACAGTAGAGGTCATAGTCAGTGGTGGTGGTGCCCACAATGACACACTTTTCAATAAACTAAAGGATAAACTCTCAAGGAATTTTAATATTGTGAAGCTTGATAATGATGGAATTGATACAGACTCTAAAGAAGCTGTACTGTTCGCCGTACTTGCGAATCAATGTGTCATGAGTGAAAGTGCAGATGAGAATACACAAGGGCAATTGACCTTCGGGAAAATTTCACTACCTCTGTAAAGCTAAACCGTCCATTAATTCATTTTTCCAGGCAGTCAATCTTGCAGATAGGATCTTAAAGAAAGGCTGCTGAGATTGAAAAGTTGATGAATCTGCCTCATTACTATCAATCCCACATGCCAACTCAACCTGTGCATCCACGATGTTTTTAACCCCACCAGTTTCTCCAAGCAAACTAAGCTGTGTCATGTAAGTACCTGCTTTACCATTGCCTTTTAAAATAAGTTCAACAGAGCCTTTTACAATATCTAGATCATCTAGCACTACATTTCCGCTAAAGTTGACATACCGAGCATCTATATGAGTAGAAGTAATCACCAGTGTATTGCCTGAAGCAGCGTCACTTGGCAACAAACAGTCCAACACAAGCTCGTCCCCTTGGACCTCAAACTCAATTTCATCAAGTGCAGATGCCTTCCCTATAGGAAAAAGAGGGTCTGTATGTGTGTATAACTCAAATTGAATAGTTCTAGAATTTCGCATTAGATACAACTAAAAGTTTTAATCAGCTTTATTGTGAAGTTTTTTTATTGCATTTATATGAACAAAACCTCGGTGACAAAATAAAGTCACCGAGGCGTTATATTGTCTAGCTTAAATTAACGAACAGCTAGCATGATAAGACCGGGTACTACGAAGAATGAACCAAGTACATATCCGAACGCAGCAGTCTTGTTCTTAGCACCCACTTCAGCAAGCTTCTCAGCACACTTGATTGGGATTTCGCGCAGTAGTGGCAAACCGTAGATTAGACCAACAGCGAAAACGTTGAACATTACATGTACTAACGCAACAGTTAACGCTACTTCACCCGCAGGGCCTGTGATTGAAGTTGCTGCAAGTAGCGCTGTAATAGTAGTACCGATGTTTGCACCCAGTGTGAATGGGTAGATTTGACGCGTAGTGAAAACACCGCTACCTGCAAGTGGAATCATTAAGCTAGTAGTCGTTGATGAAGACTGAACCATAACAGTAACTACAGCACCTGAACTGATCCCTGCAATTGGACCGCGGCCGATTGCACCATGAAGTAAGTCTTTTGCTTTACCTACAAGTGCTTGTTTTAGCAGCTTGCCTAAAGTTGTTACAGCAAAGAGGATTAATGCGATACCAATAACAACCATTGCGATACCAGCAGCTTTTCCATCTAGGAAACTTACAGAATCTTTAACAACGCCAACAGCTGGTTTCACTAAAGGCTTGATGAAGTTATAACTCTTAATTGATAAGTCCGCATCACCAACGAATAGGTGCGCAAGACTGGCAGAGAACTTTTCTAATAAACCGAACATGATCTCTAATGGTAAGAAGATCGCTACCGCAAATAGATTGAAGAAATCATGTACAGTAGAAGCAGCAAAGGCTCTTTGGAACTCTTCTTTAGAACGAATATGACCTATAGATACTAATGTGTTTGTAATTGTAGTACCTATGTTTGCACCCATAATCATAGGGATGGCGATTTGTAATGGCAAACCACCAGCAACTAAACCGACTATAACAGATGTTACAGTAGAAGATGATTGAACTAGGGCTGTAGCAAGTGCACCCAATAGAAGTGCGACGAATGGATTAGTAGCAAAGGCGAAAATTTCTTTCGCACCTTCAGAACCGCCGGAAGCAAGTTTAAAACCACCACTGACTGTACCTACGGCAACTAGCACTAAATAAACAAGAAATGCAATTGCACCCCAGGTTAGTAACTTTGATGGTAATGACTTTTGGCTATATTCACTCATTGATTTATCTCGTTATGTCAATGCCATTTTTTATGGCACTTTGATGACGTTTTTGTTTCAGGACGCATTTAAACAAACAAATATGACAGAAATATTTCAGTCGCGATAATTGTACCTACAAACCATTACTGATTAATGTCTTAAATCAAGTAAATAGACAGGGCAAAATAGCTCGAGATAGCTATGTGACTGTTTTATTGAGTTTTTATCAAATTAATCTGTGTTACAATCCTTTACAATCCACTTAGGCTTAAACAGAAATCATTCTCAGCCTCCATATTTGCTACATGATTAAAGGCTAAAGTTTGACTAAAAGAATGAAGAGAATAAGTAATGCGTTGTTTTTTGCTGGTACTGCTGTGTTTTTTTTGTACACCAATCATTGCTAGTCCATTGACCAATATAGAGCCAACAACAATAAAACCAAATACACAGGCTCTCTCTCTAAATAATGAAGCGATGTTTTACCTCGATTACGAAGGACAGTTTCGCAGTGCATTTGACTTTGACCGCCATTCATACCACTTCAGGCCAATTAGCGAAATAAATAAGAAACCAAAAATAAGCATTTATTCGAAATGGGCATACATTAAGCTTGATAATCAAAGTAAGGTCACAGACTGGAAGATGTCATTTGGCTTTCCTCGCTTAGCTAAGCTGTCAGTATATAAAAAACTACCAAATGGGTGGCAAGACCTTGTGAATTTGGACGAATCGGACCCTTTCAGTAAACGTCCAGTTCAAGATCCACAAATGTATATACCTCTGAACATGGATTTTGGTGAAAACATCTTTCTTATCGAATATCAAACGTTTGCAAACGCGCCAGCAAATTTGCAAATTCATACTCCTGAAAATTACCTTAAAGAGTCACACAAAAGTATCATCACTAATGCAAGCCTCACTGGCGTGGTTGCTGCTATCTTATTAATCGTTTTAGTAAATTTATTTTTTAATAAAAATAGTACAAACGTTTTTTATGCCGCTTGGACTTTTTTATTCTTTTTAATAGTCGTTGATACTGCGGGGTTCAGCTTTCAGTATTTTTGGCCCTCATACAATGCATTCTCTGGTCAATTTTCAATATTTTTAATGGCCACTGTCCCACTTTTTCATCTACTATTTGTCAGAGGCTTCTTGCAGCTAAAGCATTACCATCCAGCCTTAAATAAAGTCTATGTTGCTTTTATCGTACTTTACACAATCACTGTACCCACTGCTTTGTTGCTCGACACGGTCTATTTCAATCTCATTTTAAGTACACTAGTCATCCCTGTTTTTGTTTACACTTGTTCGTGGAGCATTAAGCAAAAGGGTCCAGGGATGCGTACTTTCACGTTTAGCTTGATAAACCATCTATTGTTTTTAAATATATTTACTATTTTGGGGGCAAGCTATGGCAACTTTATTGATGTTTTCGACATTACTTCATTCATCAAAATTGGGTACCTGATAGAAGTACTTTTATTCACCATTGCACTTGCTTTACAACACAAATCTCTGCAATCAAGGTTGTTAAGTCAACTTCAACATCAAGTGCATGCATTGAATCAAACAGTAAATACCAAACACCGCGAAGTTAGCTTTAAAGAAGAAAAGCTAAAAGAGAAAGAAGAGAAACTATTTACTGATTTGTCACATGAACTCAGAACGCCCCTAACTGTAATGAAGATTCAAGTTGAATCATTGCAGTACAATATTGTAGACAATGTTCAAGACTCCTATAACAAGCTAATGAGTAAAATTGATGAGCTCAATACCTTTATAGACCAACTGATGTTAGTAACAGATGACAAGGATATCGCATCGCTTTTAAGTCAAGAATCTACTAATGCACATGTCTACATTAATGAAATTTTCCAGACATGTATCAGCCAAGGTGACCCAAAAACATCAACATTTTCCATCACTAATAAATTAGACCGCTCATTGTCTATTACATTAGACAAACAAACCATCTCAAATGCAGTATGTGAAGTAGTAAAAAATGCTCTGAGATTTGGAGGAGAGGGCGTCGAAATTTCATTAAATACATATTTAGATCACGATTTCCTTGTGATCAGAATAGAAGATTCGGGCATGCCCTTGTCATATGAAGCACACCAACAATTGTTTCAACCTTTATTCAGAGAAGAAGTGTCTCGAAGCACGCTCATGGGTGGTAAAGGAATGGGACTAGCAGTGTGCAAAAAAATTGTAGAATCTCACGGCGGTAAAATCGAGTCACACAATAGTTTACTTGGCGGCTTATGTATCGAAATCTCTTTGCCTATGGATAATTCCGTACAGATTAGTGATGCCCAAGCAAGTTAAGGATCGCAATGTAATCTCTTTGCGCTATAACTGACTATACAGTAAAATCTGATGTTCAGTTTTTTGGGCGTTAATTATGAGCAGTATAGAATTTTGGGAAGCGAAGTCTTTAGCAGACATGAGCACCGAAGAGTGGGAAGCAATTTGCGATGGGTGTGGTAAATGCTGCCTTCATTCGTTTATTAATAGTGAAGAAGAGGAAGAACAATTCGAAAGCACCGATGTACTAAGAGAAGGTGAAGAATTGTTATACACTGATGTGATCTGCCAGTACAGTGACATACAAACCGGTGGATGTACACGCTATAGTGAGCGTCAAACGCTTGTCCCTACTTGCGTACAGTTAACAAAAGAGAACCTTAAAGATATTTTCTTTATGCCTCAATCATGTAGTTACCGTCGACTACATGAAGGTAGAGGTCTGGCAGCATGGCACCCACTCAAAAACAGTGGGTCTAAATCACTAATGCATGAATTAAATGTCAGTATAAAAGGCAAGGTCGTAAAAGAAACCGATGTCGACCTAGAGGAAGAATTTGAAGAACATATCGTCGAATGGCCTGAGTTCGACTGCGATTAATATCAAAATAATCTCCAGCATTAAAAAAGCCCACGATACTAGTATCATGGGCTTTTTTCTTATTTTTGTTCGTCTTCAGGCAAAGTAACATTTAATTCAAGTACTGCCAAATCGTCCTCGTTTTGCTCAAACTGAACATTCACAGCATCTGAATCTACTTTTACATATTTACTAATGACTTCCAAAATATCCTGCTTAAGTTGCGGCAAGTAATCTGGCGTGCCACGCTTAGAGCGCTCATGAGCAACAATAATTTGCAAACGTTCTTTCGCTAAAGAGGCGCTATTCTTTTTTTCTGAACGAAAATAGTCAAGTAAAGACAAGTTAACCTCCGAAAATTCTTTTCAGTAGACCTTTCTTTTCAACATTTAAAAATCTAAAGTCGATTATTTCACCAAGCAATCTGTCAATTGCGTCACTGTACGCTTGGCCAGCATCAGAATCGGTGTCTAAAATAACGGGCTGACCAGAGTTAGAAGCGTTGAGAACCGACTTCGACTCAGGTATGACACCAAGAAGGTCAATGGCTAAGATTTCTTGCACATCTTCTACAGATAACATTTCGCCAGTGGCTACACGCTCAGGGTTGTAACGGGTTAACAGTAGATGCTCTTTGACTGGCGCCGCACCGTCTTCAGCGCGTCGTGACTTACTTTGCAATATCCCTAAAATTCGATCAGAGTCTCTTACCGATGATACTTCAGGGTTTGTGGTTACGATCGCTTCATCAGCAAAATAAAGCGCCATCATTGCACCAGCTTCGATACCAGCTGGCGAATCACAGATGATAAAATCAAAGTCTTCTTTTAGTTCATTTAAAACTTTTTCTACGCCTTCACGAGTCAAAGCATCTTTATCTCGCGTCTGAGATGCAGGAAGAATGAAAAGTTTTTCTACTCGCTTATCTTTGATGAGCGCCTGATTTAAGTTTGCTTCACCGTTGATGACGTTAACGAAATCATAAACCACACGGCGCTCACATCCCATGATTAAGTCGAGATTTCTAAGGCCAATATCAAAATCGATGATGGCTGTTTTATAGCCTTTTAATGCTAACCCCGTACCAATTGCTGCACTCGATGTAGTTTTACCCACACCACCTTTACCGGAAGTTACGACAATAATTTTTGCCATTAGATTTATCCTTTGACCAATGCTGTTAATTCTAAAGATTCATTTGTTTGGGTAATCTTACAAGGATTACCCCAAAATTCCCCTTGAAGGGAATCGCTGATCCAGTAGCTACCATTAACTGATACTAGCTCAGCTTCCAATTTTTGACAGTAAATACTCGCAGAATCATTACCTTGTGCACCAGCAATTGCACGGCCTCGTAATGTTCCGTAAATATGAATATTACCATCTGCTATTACTTCTGCGCCGTGACTAACAGCCCCCATAATAATCAAATCCCTGTCTTTGGCGTATATTTGCTGACCTGATCTAACAGTCCCATTCACCACTTGAGCTGGCACATAAACATGTTTTTCAACAACCTCAGTTTGAGTATTGCTTGAAATGCTTGGCGCAACATCTTTTGTATAATTCAAAACAGACATGCCAATGGATTTTGCAGTGTCGTTATGCTCGTCACTACCATTGCAAATACCAACAGGATTGAGTGATAGCTCACTTAAGATAGACTTTAAATCTGAAAGTACCAAAGGCTCGTCTTGGACTTCGGCCAGATTTATTACGATAGGTGCGCCTTTAAAGAACTTAGGCGCCTGAGATATTTTTTCACTCAACTGTGCTTTTACAATACTTAAGTCAGCATTCAAAAGCTGTAATACAGATAACGTGAAAAGGTTCCCTTTGAGTTCGAAAGATTGTGTAGACATAAGCGCTCAAATATAACTGCGTACTCTTTGTTAAATCTTATTTTGACCCCGTACTATGTACGTTTGAGAGCAGCAAAACTTTCCAATTATTATATATGTCATGGTATAGTGCTGGTTTAAGATAAGCAAGAATTTATAGGGTTATAATGCTAAGTGCAGTATACAAAAGTAGTAAAAAAGCCGACACCTACCTTTTTATTGAAAAAAGAGACGATTTCAGCAAAGTTCCTGAACCTTTAATGGGCACTTTTGGCACCCCAATATTTGTCATGTTAATTGATCTTGCCAAAAGAGAAAAACTTGGGGTTGCAGATTTAGACTTGGTTAAGGATAAATTAACTGAACAAGGTTTTTACTTGCAGATTCCACCTCCAGAAGAAAATCTTTTGGATGAATTTAAAAAACGAAATGGAGCAAAGAGTGACTAAAACTTTAAAAGTTATACTTACATCTCTGTGTTTTTCAGCATCAGTCAATGCAACAACGCAAGCAGACTTCGATAAATACGTTCAAAAACTAAAATCAGAAGCACTTGCCAAAGGCTATGAACAATCATTAGTAGAATCAGCTTTCGCGACAGCTAAGTTTAAAAAGAAAGTGATCAAAGCAGACAAGACACAGCCGGAGATTGTCGAAACGCTTGAAACTTATCTTCCAAAGCGTGTACCTGACTGGAAAATAAAGCGCGCGAGAAAGTTGTACAAAGAAAACAAAGAGCTTCTAGACCAAATTGAGCGCGATTTCGGTGTACAAGGGCGGTTTATTATAGCACTTTGGGGACTTGAGAGTAGTTTTGGTCGAGTGCAGGGAGGCTACCCTGTTATCAGCGCACTTGTCACCTTGGCATTTGATGGTAGACGCGAAGCACTTTACAAACGCCAATTATGGGCTGCTTTAGATATATTACGTGATGGCCACATAGGTTTAGACAAGTTCAATGGCTCATGGGCAGGTGCAATGGGTCAAACTCAATTCATGCCCACTTCATTTAACGCTTATGCTGTTGATTATAATAAAGATGGCCGCAAAGATATTTGGACAACAAAAGAAGATGCCTTTGCATCCATTGCAAACTATCTTAAAAGTGTAGGTTGGAATAATAATTTAACATGGGGAAGACAAGTTAAACTACCTGATGGCTTTTCCGAGAATTATGTATTGAAGAGAGGCACGAAAAATCATAGCCAATGGCTTGAGTTTTTTGCAAACTCCGAACGGTCTCTAGCTGACTGGCAAACCCTAGGTGTAAGGCGCACAGATGGCACTGATTTGCCAAATGTGAGTATCAGTGCAGCTTTAGTTATGCCGGATGATATCAATGGCAGAATGTATTTAGCTTATGATAATTACAAAGCTCTGATGAACTGGAACCGAAGCTATTATTTTGTAACCAGTGTTGGATATCTCTCTGACAGGATTGGTTATCCAAAAATTTAATTAAATTTTTTGGATAAAAAAGGCAGCGTAACAGCTGCCTTTTTGTTGGGCTAATGAATGAAATTTAATAATAAGATAGTGCTTGTGTTTTTCCCCAAAAAACACGATATGAAAACAATGTGTAGCCAATAATTGCAGGTACCACCACAATGACACCATACAGCATAAAAGTAAGAGCTGAAGGATCTGCGAGAGACTCATAAATTGTGAGTTGATTTGGCACAACGTAAGGGTAAAAGCTATGTAGCAGACCTGAAAAACATAAAAGAAATATTGATGTTGCGATGGCGAATGGCCGCCAGCTTTTTAGTATGTCTTCAGCATCATCGAAGCTACTTAATAGCGTATTTTGTATGACGAATAAAATCATACACAAAACCGGTATTGGCAATAGTATGAGTGATTCGTTTAGATCGAACCATTTTGCAGCAACAAAGTCGTTAATTAATGGATTGACAGCGGAAACCGCAATCACACCGCAAGCCGCAATGATGTTGGTCTTTTTGCACCAATTAACGGCTTTTCGTTGTAATTGACCCGTTGTTTTCATAATTAACCAAGCAGAGCCAATTAATGCATAAGCTGCCACAACACCAAACCCGCTTAAAATTGCAAATCCATAGCTTTCTACACTTTTCTCAAACGACATAACATATAAACCAAGCATAAAACCTTGAGAAAATGCAGTAAGGATACTGCCTATTTTAAAACTAAAATCCCACGTATCTTGATATTTTGTTTTTGCTTTAGCACGAAAATCAAAAGCAACCCCCCTTAAAATCAAACCCAAAAGCATTAAAGCGACCGGCAAATAAAGTGCTTGTAATATCACGGAGTGGGCAAGTGGAAAAGCAATCAAAGCGAGTCCAACTGCCAATACAAGCCAAGTTTCATTAGCATCCCAAAAAGGACCAATAGAAGAAATCATGGTATCTGCTTGTTGTTTATTTTTAAATGGTAACAGAATACCAACACCAAGGTCATAACCATCCAAGACAGCATAAACAATTATTGCCAATGCCATTAATGCACCGTAAAACACAGCTAAGAATTCACTACTAAGCATATTGTTCACCTCGCATTGGTGGATTCAATTCGTATTCTTCAACTTCGACCGCTTTATCCGCTGTATAAAATAACGTTTTAATGTAAGCCGCAAGCAATATCGCATAAACACTTATATACCCGATCAGCGTGTATAAAACATGCTCTGAAGGGACTTGGGTTACAAGTTCATCAATTCTGACTAAACCTTGAACCATGTAGGGCTGCCGGCCGATTTCGGTCACATACCAGCCGGCCAATGTTGCTATCCACCCTGAAAAAGTCATGACAACAAGCAATTTGAGCTGCCACACTGGTAGCACTTTATGTTTCCATAAAGTAACTCTCGCCAATGCTGCAACGAATATCATGAACAAACCAAGCCCAACCATAACGCGAAAACCATAAAATACAGGCTTCACCGGGGGGTGCGCATTTTTGAATTCATTAAGGCCTTTAATTTCACCATCTAATTCATGTGTGAGGATTAAGCTAGCAAGATTAGGGATCGCAAGTTCAAAATGATTCTTTCTATTAGCTTCATCCGGAACAGCAAATAGCAATAAAGGAGCACCTTTTTCTGTTTCCCAAACGCCTTCCATCGCAGCCACTTTTTGTGGTTGGTGCTCAAAAGTATTGAGTCCATGTAAATCACCAACAAAAGCCTGCAATGGAGTAAGTACCATAGCGACCGTCAGTGCCACTTTAAGTGTCAGTTTAGGTGCATGTTTGTGATCATTTTTGAGCAAACGATAAGCGCTGATCCCCGCTATTAAAAAGGATGCCGTGATCCCTGAAGCCAACAACATGTGGGAAAGTCTATAACCAAAAGATGGATTAAAAATAATTGCAAACCAATCTTTGGGATAGAATACACCGTCAATAATCTCGTAACCAACTGGTGTTTGCATCCAGCTATTTAGAGACAATATCCAAAAAGCAGATATCGTTGTGCCTATGGCAACAACAACAGTAGAAAAAGTATGTACAGCAGGACTGACACGCTTCATACCAAATAACATAATCCCTAAAAAGGTGGCCTCCATAAAGAAAGCAGTCAGAACCTCATATCCCAACAAAGGGCCTGCAATATTGCCAATACGCTCCATGAAACCTGGCCAATTTGTGCCAAATTGAAATGACATGGTGATACCACTGACAACACCCAAAGCGAATGTTAGGGCAAAAATTTTAACCCAAAACCGATAAGCCCGGAGCCAAACGGGTTGCTTTGTTTGAACATATCTGACTTTAAAAAAAACCAAGAACCATGCAAGCGCAATGGATATGGTCGGGAAAAGTATATGGAAACTTATATTGGTCGCGAACTGAATTCGCGACAGCAATAAGGTATCAAGCATGACACACCTCTGTTAGTTACGACTTTTTCAATAACTTATCCTTGAGGTCGATCACCTTACTAACAGACGAGCCTAGCTTCATCAATGATTGCAATTGTTCAGGTGTCAACCTCTGCAATTCAGCTGACCATTTAGTCACTGTTTCTAAAAGATCATGTATGGATTGCATTTGCTCCTGAGCGTACTTTTCCTCTGGCGAGTTAGCTGTATCTAAAATTTGGTCGCGTAACAAGGTCAGGGTAGGGTCAATTTCTCGCTTGCGTCTTTCTTCAAACACTTTATTCGCAAGATCCCATATAGTACCGTTCGGCGCATAATATTCTTTTCTATCGCCAGGGATATGATGAACTTTTACAAGTTGCCATGACTGCAACTCTTTGATCCCCATACTTACATTGCCACGGGAAATCTTTAGAGCTTCTGCAATTTGATTTGCTGTGAGTGGGTGTTCATTAATAACGAGTAACCCCACCATTTGTCCAATCGTTCTATTAAATCCCCAACGACTGCCCATTTCACCGCAATGGAGCACGAAGTTTTCGATTTTTGGTGATAAATTCATAATTCTAAACGTTCAGTAATTATTGAAAGTAAAATATACAAAGAATACTGACTCAGATCAACTAAAGTTTCAATTTTTTCTGAAACTTCAAAATGACACTGTTTTAAAATTTAAAATAATGGAGTCAGTACCTAAAGCCAGACTGTAATCTAGTCTGTTTTGAACTGTTTGTATATCGCTTGCGTAAAATGTTTTAAAAGTTTTGGTAAATAATGAAACTTTCGAACTAAAATTGGCCAAATTGGTTTAATGCAGCATGGCTCAACGAAGAAGGGGGGATTAGAACTGGCTATAGGTTTCACAATTAAGCTTGAATATTAAACAGTTCATTTTGATATACAGAACTAATATAAAAAGGCTTTATCTTACGATAAAGCCTTTGGTAGTTGAGATGTAAAGGTAGGTTTAAGACTGATGTTTTCCAACTTCCCAGTTGTTTTGTTTTAATAAAGTCTCGCCAGCGTCAATAGCACCTGACTCTAAAGACGTTGCCATTGAATCATTCCAGCGGTTTAAGTAACCGAATAAAGAGATAACACCCAAGATTTCGACTATTTCACCATCATCCCAGTACTTTTTCAGTTCTAATTCGATATTGGTATCTACAGCATTTGGTACACTTGAGGCGGCTAATGCAAACTCAAACGCTGCTTTTTCGCCTTCAGTGAAAACATCAGATTCACGGAACTGCCAAATTTGTGCCAATCGATTATCAGTACCACCATATCGTTGAGCTGCTAAAATTGTATGAGCCTCACAGTAACGGCAGCCCGTATTTGCGCTTGTGATATATCCAATTAGTCTTTTTAGCTCTGATGTAACACGGCCATGATTCTCCATAACTGCTTTATTGAGATTTATAAATGCACGTGCAATCGCTGGTCGAATTTGCATTGTCAGTACGCTATTCGGGCAAAACCCCAAGGTTTCGTTAAAAAATTTTGCAAGCTCAGTGACTTCCTGATCGTGATCTTGTGATAGTGGGGTAACTAAAGGCATAATCAGCTCCTGTTGAATTTATATTTTTTGTTGCATATGCAACACAACATAACTCTGGAGAACCTACTTGTCTAGTGAAATCTCAAATAAAAATGCATTAAAAAATAGATTGGCAAGCTTTAAACAAAATAAGCAGAGCAAATTAGCGTTAGAAACACATATCCCTTTTCAAGTCGCTGTAGTTAGTAACCTGTTATCGATTTCAAGAGATCCGATTATTCGAGATTTGACAGATTTGGATACTAGGGAGCTTAGAATACTGGTTAATATCGGCTCCTATGGTCCAATTACAGCCTCTGATATTGCCTATCAAACCAGACTAGACCCATATTCGACAACCAGAGCAATAACAGCATTGCTAAAGAGAGGGTTGGCGCAATACGCACATACACAAATACAGACTCGAAGCAAACCGGTTGAGTTAACAAAACTAGGTGAAGAGATATATTGCAAAGTAGCAACGCATCTAAAACAAAGAGAAAAAAAACTGCTAGAAACCTTGTCGGAAACAGAACAAACCATGTTAAGTGCGCTCCTACAAAAACTAGAACTTAATGCAGAAGACGTTTTAGCAAATGAAGTAAAACACTGTGAGTCGAATGAACAGGCAGTGACAAGAGATCATAAAGAAATCGTAAGATGGCATAGCAGAACGCATAAAAAGAACTAGCGCTCTGCTGCATTTATAAAAACATATTTTTTGCACATTTAGTGACCAAGCTAAGTGGTATATCTAAAAAGGGGCAAAAATATGAAATACAAAAACCTAATCTATTTGGGCGCGTTAATTTTATTCAACGCACCCAGCTCGCTGTTACACGCAAAACCAAACCATGGCCACGACAAACCAAAGAAGACACTTAGGCACAACTTAATCCAGACACAGACTGAAGCAGACATTCGATTACAAGAAATCGTTACTCAGCAAAATCTACAAGAAACTTTACCTGATACCTCAAGTTTACCTAAAATTATGGACCCATTACCACAGCTGGGTATGAAACTCTTTTTTAGTAAAGCGCTTGGCGGCGAAAAAACTGTAGCCTGCGCTAGCTGCCATCATCCAAGGTTAGGTGGTGCCGATGGATTATCTTTACCTATCGGCACAAATGCCGTTAACCCAGATATCATAGGGCCACTTAGATTGACAGCAGACACCATTAATATCCCGAGAAACTCGCCTACAATTTTTAACGTCGGCCTAGCAACCTCGAGTTTATTTTGGGATGGAAGAATTCAACGCTTTACTACCACCGCTGAAAACGGGCAGCAAATTGAAGTCATAAGCACACCAGATTCTGGTTTTCAAGTTGCTGATGAGCAAGTCGGAAATGATTTAGTTGGTGCTTTGTCTCGCTTCCCTGTAACCTCAGTGGAAGAGATGAGAGGACAAGCATTTCCAGACGCCTTTGATAACCAGTCTGTTCGCGAGCACATAGCACAGCGTCTAGGAAATTACGGCTCTCAAACTGATCAACTAGACAAAAATCAGTGGTTAATAGAGTTTAGACGTGCTTTTAACAGTAATCAAAGCGCAGAGTCATTAATCACCTTCGATAGTATTGCGTTGGCTTTAGGGCAATATCAATCTTCTGTAAATCTGGTCAATTCACCTTGGAGTGCCTATTTACGCGGTAACCAAAACGCAATGACTCAAGCGCAAAAACGCGGCGCTACTTTATTTTTTACGCAAATTAGTGAAGGCGGCGCTGGCTGTGTAAACTGTCATGGTGGCAGTCGATTCAGTAACGATGGCTTTTTTAACTTAGCGTTTCCCCAGTTTGGGATCGGGCTTGATGAGCAAAATGCAGATTTCGGGCGATTCAACATTGACTCACAACAGCGTAATTCATTTGCTTTTAGAGTCCCAAGCCTACTCAATGTTGAACTAACAGCCCCATATGGACATTCAGGTGCATATGAGACTTTAGAAGAAGTAGTCGCACACTATGTAAACCCTGAATCTACAATTAGTGGCTTTTTCGAAAAGGGAGGTGCTTGTGGTCTGTCGCAATTTAAAAATGATACCAGCTGTGAAACACTAAACGTGAATGCTGAATCAAATAGCCAAAGTGCACTCGCGTTACTGCAGTTGTCACCTTTTGTCGCAGCGCCATTGGATGCAGCACAACAGAGCGATTTAGTTGAATTCTTAAAAGCGCTAACAGATAAATGTGCTGAAGACCCTCGCTGTGTGAGAAAATTTGAACCAACCCCCCACACCCCAGATCCAGATAACTTAAGACTAAGAGTTCAAAAGGCAATCATAGGACAAGTATAAAATAATCAGATCATAATCAATGAAATGCCCCTTATTCTTAAGGAAACAAGGGGCTATCTGTAGACAGCTAAAAACAGTGATTGAAACCGAATCGCGTTCGAAGTAACAATCTACCCTTTTTAATTACGTGAAATTTTGTAGCTCAAGGTTACATTACGGTAAGGCAAAAAGCCTCTTAAACCTATATGCCACGTGCCATGTTGGACATCATCCACAACACATTGTTCGTTACTACCCCATAGGTAAGGTCGGCAATCAAATTTATGGAATCTTGGCTTACGTTTATGTCTTAGATATAAATCAGCCTCACCTTGACCTTCAATTTTAACTTCCAAATTACTATATCCCTCAGGTACTTCAATTGAAGTACGCTGCCACCAGAACCAGCCATAAATATTGTCGATTTCACCTTCGATAACTGGATATGGGTCTTGGGTTTGCAAGTCAATAACAATTGGGTCATGATCCGATGAGCGATATGCATGCGCGGCATAAAGAGACTGCCGATGCTTGTCAGACTTATATTCAATGTTGTAATCAAGCGACACAGGTTCATCTGCATTAATATGCCAATCAGATACCGCGAGGACTTTTTGCGTCATAGCGCTGCTGGCAAAAGCATGATCTAGGCTACCTAAACGACCTTTGAACACATACGAATAACTTGTGCTGTCCGCATTGATCACATCACGGAGATTTTCGTATCCGTTGACAGTCATTTGCGTAATCGGGTCTTCTTTATTGTAAGCATTGAAATCACCCAAAATAACTGTGTCATCATCTAATACAGAAGTTGGGTTGCTTGCTAACCAGCGATTGAGCTCATCAACTGCTGTAACTCGAGTTTGATTCCAACAGCCTTGACCGTCGAACTGGTCTTGGTCCAACCCTTCAGCCTTGCTACAACTGCCTTTTGAACGCAAATGCGTGACAACCACATTGAAAACGTCCGTAGTCTGTATATCTTCAAACGATTGCATAACAGGAGGGCGGTTACCATAGTCAAATGGCACGGCATCTGTATATGCGGCAGTGCCGACTTCTTTTACTTTGTTACTGCGATAGATTATCCCAGACATGATTGCATCAGTGCCGATCGCATCTGTCCCCATATCGACATACTGATAAGTGTTGTCAGCATCCGCCATGGTTAAAGCATTTGCCAACTCTGCTATTGCACTAAACTCGCCAAAGCCATCGTTTTCGACTTCCAACAAACCAATTACGTCTGCATCCAAGTTCAATATTGCCGCAACTAATTTTGCCTTCTGACGCTCAAACTCTTCAATAGAATCTGCACCGCGTTCCGTAGGAAACCCGCCACCTAATCCGTCACCGTTAAAGAAGTTGAGCACATTCATACTGGCAATTCTAAGGTTCCCTTGCGCTTCTATAGGGCCATCTGTACGGGAATTTTCTGATACAAAATTAGGCTGCTTAACAGGGTTTACTCGATACTGAGAGAACCCATAGCCTACGACGCCTTCAACACCGGTGACTTTATCGCCAAGTCTAAGCGTATTGTAAGCATCAAGCTCGGCAGTAGGGTAGGGGATAATTTCAGGGTTTTGCAGTGAAGAGCCGTCATCGAGCGTAATTTCTTTCGTTAGGTTGAGTCGTTCAACTTCATTTGCACTGTCACCGGGTTGTGCAACCTGAGTGCCTTGATATAAACGCTCAGAGCCAAGCTTTAGCTCACCGTAACGTTTTAAGCCATAATTGTCATTGACGAATAACTCATTCGTGATATTGACCAGCATACCCTCGTAAGCTTCAAGACCCAATTGCGAAGGAATGGTGATATCCGTGCTCACTACCGCGTCGGTACCACACAAAACCAGACCCGTCACGCTGCTTATTTGAGTCTGGCCATATGATTCTCGAACACTACCAGCTAATTTCACAACTTGGCCTTCTACAATAGAACTATCTTGGTATGAAACAAATATTCCTTCAGATGTAAGCGCATTGTCATCGTGATCAAACGACTCTTCTTGCACGAAGAAGCCTTTTAGCTGATCGTCACCAACAAAAGAGGCCGTAACCACACCTTGCAACTCTACTTGCTCACCAACGAGTGGACTTTCATCTGTTTCACCCTGTATTGCGTGGATCTTAGTATTGTTCTCATTACAAGTGAGTGCTGGTGGCTCCGTAGGATCGCTTGCGTTATGTATGCCTATATTTGAAAAGTCATCTTTTGCCAACGCTTCCCATTCATTCGATGGAAAAAATTCATCAGTCGCGATTGAATCACCAGAAGTTATTGACGCGAAACGAACTAAAGTTCTGTCTTTTGTAGATACACCTTGATCGCTCCATGATGAACCAGGATCAACACCTATCTGGCCAATACTATCGACGATTACATCGTTCTTAGTCAATACAACTGCATCGTCACCATTAAACCAACTACCATCTTTTTGTTGTTGAGCTTTTAAACGTAACTCTTCAGCAGCTCGTGCATGCACGACTACATGTGTAGCTTTAGGGGCAACGATTCCTTCTAAGACAATTGAGGTCGCTGAGTTTGTATTGCCATTAAAATAAAATTGAAGACGATAGTCGCTTAAGTTAATTGTAGAATCTGAATTATTATAAATTTCAACAGCCTTGTTGTAACTGCTTCCTTCAACATATTCAGAAATCATGACTTCAGCATGGGCTGGCAACAAAAAACATGTGATTGCTGACGCGACTAGAGATTTTTTGAACATAGTTATTTCCATTTACCGTGTTTTATAATGAATTATTTAGTAATTGAGGACGTAACTCTATATGAAAAATATTTCAAATGTAATATTTGTGTGACTTTTATATGTCAATTTTGAGTTTTTTATCCCTTTATAGTAGTCATTTATTCATGGACTAAAGAGCTCAGAGGGAATAATGTAAAAATGAGTCATAGAAAGGCTGGATATCAAATTTAAAAGTTCACCACAAAGGCTAAGCCTACAGAATAACCGCATTAAATCTAATCTTTCGAAATCATAAATAAATTTATTTTTGATATCTTATAACAATTAAAACCATTACTAGGCCGTATATTTTTTGACCAAGCAAAGGCTCGTAAGTTAATGTCTAAAAGTCAAACAATTTGACTAACCTTCAAAGCCTAAGCCGTTACAGGAGGGGCTCAAAGCGATTGTTTGGGACTGTAGGTTTTAATAGGGAATCGCCAGATACTCTCAGCTGGATAGATAACAACATGTAAAGTAACTATAATTTAAGGATAATTAAATGAAATCCAATCGATTGATTAAATTAGCATTATTATCGTTTTCTGCGCTGAGCGCTCAGCACGTTCTAGCTCATCAAACACCGACAGTTTTAGATAACGAAGATTATGAAATAGAAAAAAAATTGGGTTTAGATATTGACTGTGGAGCTGACGCAAGTGCACTGCAAAAGGCGCTCGGTAAGGCTTATTCAGCACAATTAGTTCAATTAACCGTTACAGGTGAATGTGCTGGGCCTTTGTATATTCAGCATGGTCGTTTTGAAATTATAAATGACGCAGGTTTAAGCGGTTCAATCAGAGTTAAACATAACCAAGAGTACCAACAAAAAGCCGCTGTCTTGTTGAGCTCTAGTAACGTCGCCTTCAAAAACATAAATATTGATGTACCGAATGATATGCCGGCTGTTGAAATCAAAGCTAACAGCTTAGCGAAGTTTAATCATGTCAGCACAAATGCAAAATCGCCAAATGACTCCTCTTTTTTACAGTTTTTAATCACAGACAACAGTACTGCTTACTTCGAAAAAATGTCAGGTAACTCAGTTGGTGTGTATGGCAGCTCCTTTGTTGAATTTTCGAAGCGAAGCGATCAGATTAAGCTAGAGGTTTATGATACATCAGCAGCACAATCTGCGCAGAATAACCACTTCCGTTCGGTTCAAGTAGCAGGGAATGGTTATTTTTTAGGTGACAATCAAAGTAATGTGAATTTACTCATGATATGGAGTAAAGGTGCGGCTGAGATCAATAATCAAAGCCGAGTAGGTGAGATCATGATGGGGGGACAAAGTCATTTTGCAGCCTACAAAGAATCTCTCGTTGCAGGACCTTACTCACTATGGGGAAACGTCGTTTTTGAATTAGAACATTCAACTGCTTACAACTGGAAAGCTGTTGATAAACCCTACTCAATTATTATCGGTAACAACGCCCATGTGAATGGGAAGCTATACCCTGGCTGGAGTTGGACGGGACAAGCTAAATAGTTAAAAATAAATTGAGAAAGAGGAGTGAACTCTTCTTTCTCTTCATTCAACTAAAGGAAACTAGCTAATATAGTCTATGTAAATGCAAAGCTTTGACTCGTCATTATCAAACATTGGAGATGCACAAACCACAGCATTATACTCTTGATCAATCCATTTTTTTCCTTTCACTAATGCAATATCCCCATTGCAAAGCGTGTTCACATCACATGCATTTGGTTGCTTTATTGTTGGTGCGAGTTGATTTTTCTCTAGCGGGTGATATTGCACGAAGTCTTTTTCTAGCCAGCGTTCGCCACTACCACCTAATGTCGACATCATTTTTACAATCCCATTTTGAAAATGAAAAGCAGGGCTAACTGAATAATGGGAAGGCAATATACGTAAACCTATTTCTTCGGGTTCTAATAGCTCTTGAAACATGGCTAACATCAACTCAATATGTTCAAACAGTAAATCACCATGAGTAGTCGACGAAAACATCGCTCTAATTCTGTCAAATAACTCTCTGTCAATTGCACCTTGATATTGAAAATGACTATCTTGGGCTTTTTTAACATAATGAATGGCAGCGTTACTTTTTGCCCAACTTGATGGGCAACAGAAACAGGTTAATGCTGTATCTGTCTCATATATTTTTGAAAGGACACTTGCCGAGTCTTCGATTAAATATTTAGTGCTTGTAGAGGGAACACTTACTTCAGAATTAACGCTCATAAAACCATTTTGTTATGTGATAATATTGCAACATTATCACTTTACTTATTTCAAGAAAAGGCTTTCAAACCAATTATTACGAATAAGAATTAGTTTTATTACGGTAATGCATGAATTAGATTTTAAAATATTTAAAAAAGAACCACACCGGTACTAGGGCGTGTTGATCTTTCGTGGGTGTTTTTTGAACAGCATGGTAAAGAGTTATAATTTGCTTCGCCAAAAGTAAAACCATAACCCATACCATGCCAAGAACAATGCTAACTGATATTCGATGGCAACTGCTACTCCACGTTATGAAAAGTACAGGTCGTATTTACGATAAAACTGAACATCGAATGACATTTTAAGGAATAATTTATCGAATGAGGACAGGTATTCCCTGGCGAGATCTACCCTCTGAGTTCGGAGAGTGGAGTACCGTTTACAGACGATTTAATCTTTGGTCAAAGAAAGGGATTTTAGATAAGCTTTTCAGAAGCTTATCTAGTATGGCTGATTTTGAATGGGTCTTTCTTGATGGCTCTATAGTTCGAGCGCATCAGCATAGCACTGGTGCAGCTACTGAAAGCTCAGAGCAAATAGGAAAAAGTCGCGGGGGCAACTCAACCAAAGTTCACTTAGCTGTGGATAGTGGTGGCCTGCCGATTTGCTTTGATTTATCAGAAGGACAACGCCACGATATAGTGCATGCCGAAAGCTTAGTTGAACAACTCGATGAAGTTAATACAATCGTTTGTGATAAAGGATATGACAGCGAACCTTTCCGTACATTTGTTAAGGAACGTGGCGGAGAAACGGTAATTGCTAAACGAAATTACGGACAAGATATAGACAAAGACAGTATGGATTGGTGTCTATACAAGTATCGTCACTTGGTCGAAAATGCCTTTGGGAGAATTAAGCATTATAGAGCAATTTCAAGTAGATATGACAAGCTGGAAAGGAATTATGCCAGCATGTTATCGCTGGCATTCATGTTAATGTGGCTACCGATGTATTGTTGAATGCAAAATGTACAGAAAAGATCAACACACCCTAGTCTATTTTAAAGTTATCCATGGTTCTTTGTAATGTATCACTATTGAGTTTCATATCTTCAAATAACTCTTTCAAAGCAATAGACGTTTCTAACTCATCATTTGCCGCTTCTAACACGGCCGAGGTATTCGTCGAAATATCTTGCGCCACTGTTGATTGCTGTTGTGCGGCTGTCGCTACTGAGGTTGTTAATTGCTCTACATTATTACTGTGTTCACTCACTTGCATTGAAACAAGGCGAGTTTCCTCGACCTCGCTCATTATTTCACTGGCTAATTGCGTGTTTTCTTTAATGGCATTAACAACGCTTTGGCTAATCTCATTCAAGTTACTCAAAAGGGAAGAGATTTGCTCTGATGATTCTTTACTGTTATTGGCAAGTCCACGTACTTCATCAGCAACCACTGCAAAACCTCTGCCGTGTTCGCCCGCTCGCGCTGCTTCAATTGCAGCATTGAGTGCCAGTAAATTGGTCTGATCTGCAACACTGCGAATTGAATCTAAAATGGTGTTAATCTCAGCCACTTGTTTTTCCATTTTTGCCGCCATGTCGTTGACCATATCCATATGCTCAGACAGTGCATTCATCGCATCTAGGTTTCTTTGGTTATCTTCTAGTAACTTTTTAGACTCATTGTTTAATTGATCACTGGCAGCTAAGGTGTCAGAAGCTGAACGGGCAATTTCTTCGCTGGTGGCAGCCATTTCTTCAATCGCAGTAGCAATACTCGACGCCATTGTTTGTGTGCGCTGTGCATCTTCGTTTACGTGGCTTGCAGCTTTGTCCATTTTTTCGCCCAAGTCCGTGCCAACGTTGATTGATTTTGACAAGCCGAGTAACAAATCTTTAAATGCATACACCGTGTTATGAATAGACTCTGATATTTGTCCAAGCTCATCACTGGTTTGCAGCCTCACATCTAAAGTTAAGTCACCCTCACTTGCTACTTTTTCTAAGATGCCAGTTAAGTGATTCAATTCGTGTTTCAATGAAGTCACCAAGTGCATATTTATAACTGCTATCACACTCATCGCAAGTACAAACGCAATCGTAATAAACCAACTTTGACTTACGAGATCACTTTTTACAGCTGCGCTGTGGTCAACAGTTTTCAGCCATTGCTTGTCTAAAATCTTTTTAACCGCAACAATTTGAGCAGTCGCTTTTGGAAACCAATCACTACTCGACATCAAGGTACTAAAATCTGGGTTATCCTCATTGATCAGATAATTGATCACGCTATCCAGTTCTTTTGCACTCGAGTCAGACATTACTCTGTTATAAGCCGCTAGTTGCTCGCCTTCCAATGACGTTTCTAATTGCTCTTTTAAAATACCTAACTGTGTTTGATAGTAGGTTAGTTCGCCCCTTACCTGTGAATTAATGCTCTTCTTTGACAACACACCATTAATCTTGCCTCGTAATTGGCCTTTACGCTCTTTGCTTTTGGCTATTAAAAATGCAATGGACAGCTTGGATGCGAGATCTCGATTACTGATATATGCTTGCATACGGGTTGCGGTGTCTATCGCAATTTGATTTAGGTGGCTGTAGTACTTAAATGCGTTTTTGCCATTTTTATCATCTACTTCACGTCTGATTGTCGGCTTTTCACTTAACTCTTTAAACAAAAAAGGCAGCCACTTTTTTACTTTTTCGTCATCTTTAAACTGACCAGAATACAAGTCTCTAACGGTCTTCTCCGCCTTATCAGCCTTTGTTCTTTGCGCTGATAAGGCACGTTTTCTATCTGCCGTCGGATTCCCTAAAAAACCAGCAGACAGACCTCGCTCTACTGCATGATGGTGAGCGACCTTTTCAATTGCATCTAATAACTTAATGTATTCTATATCCTGCGATGTAGATGAATAATCATGCCAATATTGCGTCGCGACTTTTGCAAGGAGGATAAAAATGAAGGCAATGAGTGCAAGAGAGCTGATTATAGTAAGTTGTAAAATGGATAAGCGTTTTAGCAAATTCATTTATTTCTCCGAGGCGTAAACCTAATGCCACTCTCCAAAGAGAGGCTAATAATTGTTCCTTACCTTAAAAGATAGACAAAAATTCGCTAACGATATAAGTTTCTTCATGAAAATAATCGTAAAACATTCAGCATGCGTGATTACTTAATTTAGAGTAGTCACTTTTGTATCAAAATAACCCCTTTTTTCAAATCTCAGCGTTTAAACACATATTTGGTGCTAAACATAGAAAATCTATATAGATTTCTGCTATCTTTGGCGCCTGTACCTAAAGGGCTCAATCATGATTCACGTTTTATTACTATTTTTCTGTCTGTTTTCAATTAGTCTCACCGCTGGACAGCTCAAAGTCACGGATATCAAGTTCAGCCATCAGAAAAATCACCTCAATCAAATCTTGTTTATTTTTAATAAAAACATCGCAGAACCAGGCAATATGCCACATGCGCAACAGATAGAACATATTCAGTTGCCAACAAAATATAAACGCCTGTGCCGCTGGAGGTTTGAAGGCTCAAAATCACTCAGTTGCGACTTGTATACAAAAGTACCAGCTCTGTTCCCAATCACGGCCGGTGTTAAACGCGGATTTAGAGGCGTAACAGAGACATTGAACATTGAGTTTGAGCAACAATGGTACAAACGAGACCTACCAATACAGCATGCCGAAGCCAAAAGTAATAAAATCATAATAAGCTATGATGCAAGTTTAATAATGAATGAAGGCGTAGCTGAGAGGTTACATAACTCTATTGATTTTTTTAGTGACAATGAACCAGTACAGCCAATCTCAACCTCTTCTGAGCAAACGGCCAACTATACCCAGTTAAATTTTGAGTTTAAGAAAGACATCGCGCACACAAAATTGATGGTTGTATTGCCGCAAGGCTCACAGTTAAGTAATGAGCATATCAAAACAGAGCAAGATATAGTTATTTACAGTAAGCGTGCTAGACCCATACAACCTGAATTTTACGGTCTATTTTGTCAACCTTTTGGGATCAGCCAATACATTAGTGATTATATCGAGATAACGGAAGATGAGGTGAAAACCTGTGCGCCAGAATCTTTGGCGGTAGCATTTTCAGAACCACTTAAAAATTATCTATTGTTGGCTAACATTATCCAAAATCAGGTAGATAAGAGTTCACTTGCTTTTGAGCAGCCACGTAAACACAATTTAGGTGCAATGTACGACATATCACTCGATGGTGATACCCAATATAAGTTCAGTTTAGAAGGTATTAAGGGGGTATCGGGTGAACCTTACGTAAACACATCCGAAGCGGTGCATTTTAAAACACGGGAAAGCACACCTTATTGGCGATTATCAAACTACCTTGGCACTCAGTTAAAAACAAGCGAACTCGGACATGTATTACTTAGTCACCGAAATAGCAAAAACCTAAAAGTACAATATAAATTAATAAACAACTTACACGCTTTGCACGCTTGGCAATCGAGTTCGGTTGAGAGTCAAAACACTGAGTTCAAAGAGCTCAAATTACTGAATATATCAAACAAAAAACTTCGAACCGAGCAGTTACCGATAAAGCCTTTGATGGAGCATCGTAGTGGAATTTTAATCTACAAAATATCCGGGGCAAGCGCCAACTCAAAGACAGAAACGTCACGTATAAGTCAAAAGTCAGACTTGGAGACGCTCACTGCATCGGATTTTAACTTATTTGTCCAATTTGGATCAGCACTGTCAATTTTTACCTATTCATTTGAAGACAATTTACCACTTGAAACACGCATTTGGTTAACTTGTCAGAAGTTTGAAAAACCCAAATTTTTAGGTACTACTGATGAAAATGGCCAACTGAATATATCGCACAAAGCGATTCAGAAAGTGATGGTTGCACAAAACAGTCAATGTTGGATTTGGGCGCAAGATGAAAGTGGTCAAGCAATGGTGCAATTGGACATGAACAGACAAAATGCCATTGCAGCACATACTGTGTTTAGCCAACCAATCTATCAACCCAACGAAGCCATTGATTTCAGTATTGCCGTAAAACAGCATACTGAAGAAGGCTTAGTCGCTCGCACTAAAAATATCCGAGCTGTCATCAAGCACCCGAACAGGTCTTCATTAAAAGCCTTGGAAATCTTTCCTAACTCTATTTCTCCACAAGGCTTAATACATTTCAGCATACCTACAGGTTTTAAGCAGGTGGGTAATTATAAAGTCGAACTATACGTGGGCTCACAACGTGTAGACATGTACGACTATATTAAAGTTGCCCAATTCACCCCTCCAGAAATCGAGTTTTCTTGGATTCATGACAAATACGTGCAGATCAACACACCTTTTAACGTCAAGGTACGCGGTGTGACTTATAATGGGCAAGACGCCGATAATTTTACCGGCGAATTGAGAGTAAAGTTTCAGTCCATCTATGAGCCCCAGGATTCTTGGCCTGAAGGTTACGATTACAGCCACTTTTTCGAAACACCACCCGAGAATAAAACACAAGTGGTTCAACTTAATGAACGAGGCGAAGGGGAATTTACTTTAAGTTCAGACACACCTTTTATGGGGCTTTCACTGTCTTCTCAAGTCACATCAAACTCCGGAGAAACAGCTTTTTACCACACTGCATTACCGTATTTTTCAAGAAACCATTATATCGGAACCACTTTAGAGAAAAATAAGCTAAACGTGATCGCGCTAACTCAAGATGGTACCGAAATTAAAACGAATGTCAGCATTTCAATCAATAGTTTACAATCTGACGACGATAAGGATTTCGCACCTTTTGTGCTGTGTTCAGGCGTGACACCTTTGTATTGTGATATACCAAAAGACATCGATGACTATGCTGAAATAAAAATAATCAGCGGCGATGAGGGATACGTTTGGAAAAGAGGCTATCAACTACGTTATAAAGAAGAAACAAAAAAACCAACTAAACAGACCTCACCAAAGCTCACAGGTAAACCTTCAACCTCGGTAGGGGATAAGTATGTGTTAAGCATTGAATCTCCCATTGATGGGCAGGCCGCGGTAACAATTCAAGCGGGCGAGTTGATGAGAAACTTTTTCGTCGATGTCAATAAAGGCAATAACGACATCGAAATAAAAATAGATGACGCATTGATACCTGGTTTTGAAGTGACTGCATTTGTACCATCTACCTCAGAGCGCATTGCTAAGAGCAAAAGTGAATTTAATCAGACAATCAAGCGAATAGTGGATGAAGCGCAGCAAAAAGCATCACGCAACCTTGAGAGCCTGAATTCTATTTCTTTACCTAAAAAACCGAGCGTTTACGGATATGAATTAAGTAAACTTATTCATGTAACGCCAGCCGAAAAGCTCGTTCTTGAAGTCGAACACCCTAAAATCATTGAGCCTAACGGCACACTTGAAATTAACATCACTAGTAACCAACCCGCTGACGCACAAATATGGTTAGTTAACGATGCTTTGTTCGATGTATCGCATGAATCACCGAGCTCAGTCTCTTTTCAACAGTTATACCATAGGTTTTCTTACCATCAACCTTGGCATTCAGTTCATAACCAAGCAGATTGGCTACTCAATACAAATACTGATAATAATATTCTTGCGGCCTTATTCGCGGGCCAAGTTCAATACCGCAGACGTATGGCGGCATTAGCGCCGTCAAATGCAAAACATAATAAGTTAGATCAAGCACAGTCAGTGTGGCTCACACCAATCACGTTGACTGCAAATGAAAAAAAGAGCATCGAAGTGAAACTTCCGCAACTCAATGGCAGATGGCGACTATTTGTATTAACGCTAAATGAGTACAATCAAGCAAGATATACAAGTACTTTAAACACTCAAGCCGATATTGAGTATCAAATATACGCGCCCGAGAAAGTCCTTCTCAAGGATAAACCCGTTGCTGTGGTTGTCATCAATAACCCCAACGATCACTTAGTTAAAGACCGTGTTGAAATACTCTTTAACGGCACGGTAATCAAAAAGGACAGTTTTGAATTGGGTGCTACTCAATCAAAAAGATTTGAAATACCATTACACGATTTAAAATCAGGCCTAAGTACGATTTCAATACAAAGCTTACGCGACACAAAAAGGCGCTACCGGCAAGATATTGAGGTGTTAAAAAATACAGTACAAAAACGTAGCATTTTTAGAGTGGACCCATTGCATTCAAATTCCATTTTCGTGCCAAGTACTTCTGTGATTGAACACGCTCGAGTAAGCATGTTAAACAGTAATGCGCCTAACTGGGAGATACTTGCCAATTACCACCGTCATTATCCACACCAGTGTTTAGAACAAACCCTTTCAAGGGCTGTGAGCTTAACCTATAACCCAGTAAACAAAGTCGCGAAAAACGCCAAACTCGCCGAGCTGCTAAAATCCAGTTTAATGCAAAATGTGAGTTACAGCGGCTATCAGTATTTTAAAAATTCAAGTACAGATCTGATGCTTAGTGCTTACGCATTGCTGGCAAACAAGTGGCTCTCAAATACAGACTATCAGTTTGAATTTGACTCTGCACTGTTAGATGAGCTGAAAAGTCAATTAATGAATGCAATTGACCATACGCATTATACGCCACAACATAATCGCTATGAGAGAGAGTGGCTGTTATGGGCGCTATCAACACATAACGTGATAGGGTTACCTGAAATTAAGCAAATATATGCCTTGGGCGTACTCGATACAACGAGTCACCTTTTGCAACTACAAGCGCTAAAATCGGCGGGGGAGAAGCAAGAAGACATTGAGTCCGTTTTAATAAATATCATCGGAAGGGGTTATCAAGATCAATCTTTCAATGCCCTTGGATCAACATTAAATCAATGCTTAGCCATTCAACTAACTGAGAAACAAGACATCAAAGAAAAGTTATTTGAACCTGTGATCTCAAAACAACTTCAAATTGGGCATTTTGGCAATACACTAGTCGATAGTATGTGTACATTAGCATTGAAAGAACTGAAAAGTTCACCACTACCTAAAGTGGAAACTCACAAACTACATACTCAAAATGAGATGTCCGAACACCGTATTAACGATGCGCCATTGGCGCCTTATTATTTACACCTGCAAGCACAAGCCTTGCTATCAAAAACGACATCCGAGTTTAATGGTTTAGAAATAACAAGAGAATACCGAATTAAACAAGGTGAAAACTGGCAACTTACTGACGCCAAAAACTTAAGTGTAGGGCAATTAATAAAAGTTACTTTAACCGTCTTTTCCCCAGTAGAACGAGAGCACGTACTCATAAAGGACTTTTTGCCCTCAGGTGCATTAGTATTAGACCCTACACTGAAAAAACAAACTTATTGGCGCTGGTTAGAAAAAAGAGGCATTCAAGCTATTGCCGTTTCAATAGATCAAAGTGGCCAAACGTTGGCCTCGTGGCATAAATATAAATTAGCTCCAGGCACAACTCAATTTGAATACTTAGCTGAAGTTCGTTATCAAGGTGAATTTTTGGCACCAGCAGCAACAGCTGAAATGATGTATATTCCAGATATCAGGGGACAAACCGCAGCACATAACGTGACTATTGATTAATATAGGTAAACATCGCTGTGATTATTCATCATCTGGTTTAGGCTGTTTAAGGCAACGTTTCTTAAGCTTTGTTTTGTAACGACTACCATAAACAAAACATAGATAAATTAATAATATAACCAAAATTAAGAACAGGCTGCCACTGTTTATAGAATGCATATAGACCTCTTAGGTTTTAATTCAAGTATAGCAAGTTCAAAAGCCATGCACGCTAGCGCACTTGCTATACCTATTATCTAAGCAAATAGTGCGGGGCGCGCAGCAAACTGATTCAAGTTTGGACATACTTGTTCTAGTTCGGTATCAGCTATTCCAAGCCATAGACCCAAAGCTGCTCCGTACTGGTCTACAGACATTGTTGGAATCAATCGACCACTACCAGCATCTAACTCATGATTAAGCTCAGAAGGCGGTATATCACCAAACACAGTACCGCCATTGATTGCACCTCCCATCACAAAATGATGTGCTCCCCAACCATGGTCTGTCCCATCACCATTCCATCACCATTGATTGCAAGCGTGCGACCAAAATCAGAGGCTGTAAATAATGTGACATTGTTAGCTAAACCCATACTTTCCATAGAAGTATTAAAAGCATTGAGTGCGCCATCTAATGCAGACTGTAATTTTGGTAGAGTTTGAGCTTGTCCAGAGTGCGTATCAAACCCTCCCATAGATACAACAAAGATTTGCCTGTTAGTACCCAGTTGTTCTTTTACCGCTAATGTCCGAGCAACGGACTCAAGCTGCTTACCTAACGACGTCTTTGGGAACACTCCAACATTATTGGTTTGTGACAAAATTGCATGATTAAACATAGTGTTTGCTTCGAATGACTGAGTAATTTTAGTGGCCAGTTCTTGTTCAAGTAAATGAGTACTTTGATGGCCTAAAGCACTAGATTGGCAAAATGAGTAACACATCAAACGGCTGTGTAGTAGAAGGTATACAAATGCTAACAGTAAGTCTAAACACCCAACTTTTTGGTCAGGTGTTAGCAAATTTAAAGACTCACCGAATAAAATTTAATTTGATGTTGAACAAGTTAGTTAGTCGGTGCTTTTCCAGAAAGTTTATCATTAAGCCAACGCTTAAAAGGGCGTCTAAACTGAAAAGTCCCGATTCGTTCTGGGTAGTGATACAAGCTACCACCTTTTAATTCTCCCACCAAACTTTGCATTTGTTCAAAAATATATTTACGTGGCTTTTTGTGCCAATAATGATAAATCTGCCTATTGCCAGCTTCGCAAACTGTACCATGACGAGACAAGATAATGCCCAAAGCAAACTGCTCTGCTGAATGAATATCTATTAATTCATCCAGTAACGGCATCATCCATAGGGCGATATCTAAATGCTCTAAATGCGCTTCTGTAATACCAATAACACCTGAATTGAACATGGGTGCATCAGGCTCAACTTTCCAACTTCCATAAGTTGGGCTTTCAAATGTTTTTCCAATCGCTGCTTGGTATTGCCTCGTAAACCGCTTTCGTCTTAAAGTACCTTCTAATTCATGCATGAGTGTTGACTCATTTGAGATTGCATCCATAAGGTGTGATAAATCGGCTCTGATCAGCGTGTCAGTATCCAAAAAAACGACTTTTTTGGCGTGATGCTCAAGCAGAAACTTCAGTCCGGCCAATTTCAACTTGAAGTGATATTGATCATTTCCCAACCATTCTTTTTGCATGGATTTAGTAAAAGGGATGACACGTAATTGAGGATGAGCTTCAAATAGATCATCTCGTTCCGCCAACACACAAATTTTTGCTTTAGGGTTATGAAAAATAAGACTCGCAATACTTAATTGTGCTTCTAAATAGTGACGCTCTTGCTCTCCATAAATAACGTATACAAAGCTTTCATCGAACTTCTTAAGCTCCGACATGCAATTAGCCTCCTTGTGGCGTAGATATGTTTTATTGCAAGAGCAGCATAACACAAAAAAAGTCATCATTTTATGGGAATAGAGAAATCGCAATTATCGATGCTATCCAGGTCCCGAGAAAATTAATACCAAAAAACAACTTTTAGATAGCAGTTACCAAGCTCGTACAATATAAGTAAAGGCAATACGCTTAAAAATATGATTAAAAACCGAAAAAATTAAATTAGCTGTGGCCATAAAAACAGTTAATTCGCCGATGAAGTGGCCGTTTAATATGCGTTGGTAATAAAAGACTGAAAAAACGTACTTCTGGCATTGTTAAAGCATAGCAATGTTGTTGAGAACACACTGTCAAGTTGTTAACTATCGCTAAAAACCTGTAAATTAGCGCATTGAAATTGTATAAGAGAGTAAAAGAATGGCATCTTGATGCAGCTATAGGTATTTATCATAAAACACAAATTGGAACGTTCTAATTAAAGGTTTATCATGAACTACAACATAAAGAAAAAACATCTTATTGCATTATCTGTAAGTGCAGCGCTTCTAGTCGGGTGCAGTAATGAGCAAATAAACACGACAACTAACGCTGAAGCTGATACCGAACCAAAATACGTTACGGACGTTGTTTCATATGTTAATCCATTAATTGGAACTAAGGGCCCTTTTAACCATCGCCAAGCCGGAAATGTTACTCCAGGTGCCGTTGTTCCTTTTGGTATGTTTAATTTTGGACCTGAACACGCCTATACCGAAGACTTACTTGCAGAGTCAGAAGGTATTTCAAAGAAAATCCTTGAAGAAAAAAAGCGAGTGCCAGTTTCACCTGGCGGTTATAACTACCAAGCTAGCCGTGTTAAAGGTTTTTCGTTTACGCGTCTATCAGGAACGGGCTGCTTAGGTGCATCAGGTGACATTCCTGTCATGCCGTTTAACAAAGATATTACATTTTCTCCAGCTACCGATCCAATCAATGGATATTACAGTGCAGCTTTTAGTCATGACAATGAAACAGCTATACCAGGGTATTACCAAGTCGGCTTAGACAATGGCATTAACGTACAATTAGCTGCGACGACGAGAAGTGGTATTGCCAACTTTACCTTCGATAAGTCAGAAAATGCCAAGCTATTATTTAGAACAGCTTATTCGCAGCTTGGAAGTGGTGATGCCTATGCAAAAGTTGATGCTGAGCGAGGAGAGATCACGGGATACGTAACATCAGGTAATTTCTGTGGTTATTTGGGCGAATACAATCAACGAGATTATTACACGCTACATTTTGTCGCTAAACTAGATAAACCAATAACTGGGTCAGGTGCTTGGAAAAATGACCTAGTTGAGCATGGTGCCAAGTCATCTAAAGGAGGTATGGGCTATGGAGACAATGGATGGCCAGATATAGGAAAAGGTTCTGGCGTTTGGGTCGACCTTGGTCTTGATAATGGAGATACCGTGCAAATGCGTGTCGGTATCTCATATGTCAGCCTCGACAATGCGCGAGAGAACTTAGCAAAAGAACAATCTACATATAGCTTTGATGAAATACGCGAGCAATCTCAAGGAGCATGGGAAAAAGAACTCTCTAAAGTAAAGGTTGAGTCTGAAGATAGCAGTAAATTACGCGTTTTTTACACCGCACTTTACCACAGTCTATTCCACCCAAATGTGTTTTCTGATGTAAATGGTGAATACATGGGTTTTGACCAAAAGGTACATAGTTTAGAACCATCACAAACAGCTCAATACGCGAATTTTTCCGGCTGGGATGTCTATCGCTCTCAACTACAACTGGTAACTTTGTTAGATCAAGAAAGAGGAAGCGACATCGCACAATCTTTATTTAACCAAGCAAACCAATTTAATGGCATATGGGATCGCTGGACCCATAATGCAGGTCCTACTGGCGTGATGAGTGGTGACCCTTCTACTATTGCCATTGCAAACTTTGTGGCATTCGGTGCAGATAATTTTGACGTAAACGGCGCTTACATCTCTCTTCGTAAAGCCGCAATAACGCCAACAGAGTTTGACCTTTCTGAGACTGGCTGTCCTGTTTTTTGCAGAGGACAAAAGCCATCTCTAGACCAGTGGCAGTCATTAGGCTACATTTCTGATCAGTCTAATAGTTGGGAAGGCGCGTCAGAAACGCTAGAACAAGCATCTAGCTATTTTTCACTCAGTCAGCTAGCAGACCGACTTGGCAAGAACAGTGATACACAAAGGTTTATCAATGAAGCTGGTTACTGGAGAAATATTTACAATGTTTCAGCAACTGAATCTTTAGGTTATATCCAAGGGCGAAACCAAGATGGAACGTGGAAAAAAGAGTTTGATGCATTCTCTGGACATTTGTTTGTAGAGGGAAGTCCAGCGCAGTATTTATGGATGATCCCACATGATGGAGCTGGGTTAGCTGAAATACTTGGTGGTGATGATGCAATGACCACAAGACTTGATAATCACTTTAAGAAACCTGATGGTACATGGGTACTTTATAGGGACTCAGCTGAATATGCAGACGTGTCAAATCAGCCATCAATCTTATCTCCATGGATGTATTTGCATACTGGTGATGCCTATAAGACACAACAAACTGTTCGCGAAACAATGAAACAACTATGGTTAGATGCCCCTGATGGAATACCTGGCCAAGACGATTTAGGGCAGATGTCATCTTGGTATGTATTTAGTAGTCTTGGGATCTATCCAAAATACCCAGGCCGCGCTGACTTGGTATTATCAAGCCCACAATTTACAGCTGCTCAAATTGGGAATTTAATGATAAGTGCACCAGATGCATCTGACGAAAATATCTATATCGATGCACTACGCGTCAATGGTAAACCAAGTTTAAATAGTTGGATAGGCGAAGAGTACATCGACAAAACGGTAACATTAGATTTTTCGCTTAGTAACAGCCCTAATAAACTCTTTGGTAAAGCAAAAGAGAATAGACCACCTAGCTATTCACCAACAAAAAGCTAGTTAACAATATAGTTCCCCTCAGAGGCAGAGATAAGCTGCCTCTTTTATATCTACCTTACGTCGATATATATCTTAGTTACCAATAGTCCATTATTTACTCTTTCCGTTTGGAACTGGTTGATTGTTTATTTGCCGAGAAAGCAAAACCAATTAATAGACTTAACACTGTCATGTTTGGGATTGCTGCTATAGTTAAAATTATCCATAAAGTGCAACGATGGCAAGGAAGACATGGACAGCAACACGCCTTATCTACTCACCAACTGCGACCTACAGATTGAATTTGTCAGCCAAGCTGCACTTAACCTACTCAAAAGTGAAATATTACTGGGCTTAGACATAGCCACACAGTTCAACCTAGAGGCAATCACAGAAAACTTCTACGTAGGCCATTACAAATCTGCTCGCATTAGTTTAAACAAACTCAACGTTGATGATGGATTCTGTTTTTTGCTTGAACTTCATAAAACAAACAATGACCACATCAGATTCTTAAACGATGCTATCAATAGCTCTAATATTGGTATATGGCGTTACAACGTAGAGTCAAAAACCGTTTACCTGTCAGGGATCTCTAAAAATATTCTAGGGATCACTTCATCAACGCAGCTAACATGGCGCAAAATATTGTCACTAGTCCATCCTGATGATCGGGCTCTATTTCCGCTATTTTTTGAAAATAACGCACAGTTTGGTGTTCCACTACAATTTGAATTTAGACTCAAACATACAGGGCAACAATCATGGTTTTCGCTAAAAGGGAGCTGCATAAATAAAACTGACGGTCAATGGATTAATGGCACGCTGCAAGACTGTACCGTAGAAAAAACCACTGTAATTGCATTGAACGATGCAGATGAAAGTAAGCAGCTCGCCATAGAGGCAGGGAAAATAGGCACGTGGCGGGCAACTAAATCAGGAAATCAATGGCTCTGGAAATGGGATATGCTTGCCAATACCATCTTCAAGTTATCACCGGATGATATTGGCAATTTAAATAAATGGGTTGAATTACTCCACCCAGAAGACAAACCGCGAGTACAGGAGGCGCTAGAAAATAGCCTGCGTACCGGGGTAGAATTTAAACAACATTACCGAAGCATTCTAAAAAATGGTGAAATTATTTATGTGTTTGCGCAAGGTAGAGTTGGAAAAAACTATAAGGGGGAATACTGTCGCATAGATGGTGTTTGCGTAGATCAAACTGAAATTCATATAACGCAGCAAGCACTTAAAAAATTAAACACTGAGCTAGAAACTCGTGTAAATGAGCGAACCGCCCAACTGTACAATACATTACAAAAAGCGGAGAGAGCGAATAAGATCAAGTCTGAATTCCTATCTATGATCAGTCATGAATTACGAACACCATTGAACGGCATTATCGGGGCTTTAGATTTACTGTCACATTGCACACTCACAGCCGAACCAAGAGAGCTTGTAAATACAGCCTCTTGCTCGGCAAATCATCTAATTACCATTTTAAATGATTTGCTAGATTTGAATAAAATTGAAGCTGGGAAACTTGAACTTGAAACGGTTAAATTTGATTTACCAACTGTTATTGCAGATGTGGTGTGTACATTCAGTGCGTCTGCAAAAGAAAAAGGTATCGAACTGGCTGTATTTGAATCCCTAGAAAAGAAGTTGATATTGAAAGGGGATGAAAATAGATTTCGACAAATTCTGCTCAATATTCTTGGTAACGCGGTCAAGTTTACAAACTGCGAACAAAACAAGCACAAGAAAATCACCGTTAATACCCATTATAATCGTTTAAATATCTATCAAAGTGAAGTCGTCGTGTCTATTGAAGACACAGGCATAGGTATGAGTGCTGACACAATTCAAAAACTATTTACGCCGTTTACTCAAGCAGAAAAATCAACAACAAGAAAGTTTGGTGGTACCGGTTTAGGTCTATCGATCTGCGGAAAATTGATAGATTTGATGGGCGGTAAAATACACATTGAAAGTCAAGTTAATCATGGTAGTAAGTTCACGGTGAGTGCACCATTTTGGCTAGAACTTAATGAGCAGGAAGAAGAACCAAAAGCAAAACTGAATTGCTATCTAATAGGGGAGTTGTCGATAAATAACCAGCACATTTTAAAACTCGCTCAGTCTATTTTTGATGTCAACGTAATCACTGACAATATCCAAAAACTTGCCAATGCTGATAGGTCGTCATACAACCTTATTCTAACCAATACCCATGATTTATTTTTACAGTTAACGCCACAACTAGATTCATCTCACAATATAATGGTTTATACAGAGCCAGCATTCGTTGAAGCTATTGCACTAGCAGCCCCACATATAGCTGTTTATGCCAATCAACCTATAACTATCAAACAATTAGAAAAACATGTAAAAACTCATCAGCAAGAGCAGCTATCAATTGATGACTTTTCATTCGACTTTGACAATGCAGAACTAGACATAGAGCAAGCCGAAAGTAATGAGATAAAGGTTCAATCTGACAACCGAGATATTCTTTTAGTAGAAGATAACCCTTTTAATCAAAAGCTCATTAAAAGCCAGTTAGAAAAGCTAGGGCTATGCTGTGACGTTGCAAATAATGGGGCAGAGGGATTTCACTGTTGGTATAACCGTTCCTATAAACTTATTCTAACTGACTGCCATATGCCTGAAGTTGATGGCTATGAAATGACGAAAAAAATTAGAACTGAAGAAGCAAAATCAGAACGTTCACCCATACCTATCATCGCAGTAACCGGCGCAGTCATGCAGGGTGAAAAAGATTTATGCACTTCCATTGGTATGAATGACTTTCTTTGTAAACCAATCCGGTTAAATGACATTAGATCTATTATGGAGCGTTGGTATGAACACTCAAATCGATGAGTTAAAAACACTGAATAGGCGCACTATTGAGGAGTTGGTTGGCGACGAGCCAGCCAAAATTGCAAAGTTTCATTTCGAGTTCTTAAAGCAAGCTTCTGTCGTTTTAAAAAGTATTATTAAATCATTTAACATCGGCGATTTCCCTGAATTAAAAAGCCAAGCTCACTACTTAAAAACCTCTGCAAAAGCTGTCGGAGCAGAGCGGTGTGCGTATTTTTTAGAAACCATTGAGAACTACAGCTTAGCTGAAAATAAACCAGCCATTAAACAAGTAATAATTAAACTAAATGGTGAATTTGTAGCTATCAAAAAGGAGTTAAGCCATGACAAGTAACAACAGAATAGCTAAGCGCCATCCCTCCGTATTAGTTTTAGCCCACAGGGAGGATGATGTGCAGGGCGTCACGGAACTGATTGCTGAGCAAACTTCTGATTTTAGGTGCCTAATCGTGAGAAAAACCGCATTAGATGACATCCAGCAACTGGCACCAAAAGTCATTTTATTTGCATTGTCTGACGTTAAAAAAAGCATCTGTTTATATAATTTACTCATAAAAGAAAACAGACTAATTAACAATCACTATAGTGTGTTGCTTTGTAATAATAAAGAATCCGGATTGGCCTTTAAATGCTGTTTACGAAACTTATTTGATAGTTACTTTGTATACCAGCCGCTATATGAAAAGTTTAGACTTCAACTTATCGTTTATGAAGGTTTGAAACAGTTTGCAAACTCTGACACATATATAGAATCTCTAGATTCAATCGTTCAAAGTCAAAATGAAGAGCTAAATGATCTAATTGAAACCGGTTTAAGCTATAAAACAACACTGATGGACGAAATCAATCAGCGAAGAGAAGAAGTGAACTCTATCAATCGGAATATATTATCTCAATTACCTGATAGCACACATAAACAACTCATGTCAGAGTTAAATGAATCTCATATACAACCACTTTTAAGTGCATTAGAAGCTTCAATTTCGAGCAAACTAATGGGGCTCGTTGATGGCCTGAAGCACTCACAAAACTTAAACTCGCAACTAATAAGTCAATTGCAGCAGCCTATACAAACAAGGCAATCTCACGAAAACGAAAGTACAAATAATCAAAGTTTCTTGAGTACGGAATCCAGCAACCCTCAATCCATCCTGTTGGTCGAGGATAATCACATATACCGAGAGATGATAAGCGATGTATTAAGCAATGTCGGATATGAGATAGAGCAGGTAGATGATGGCTTAGCGGCCATCAAAAAAATCAAGCTCACCCAGTATGACCTTATCGTTATGGATTTGTTTTTACCAAATTTAGATGGGCTCAATACGACTAAGCATATTCGTAATGTTGGAAAAAACATAAAAACACCAGTCATAGCACTGACAGGCAACAAGAATAAACAGCTGGTAAAAAAATGGGCAGAACATGGGCTTGATGGATACATTTTAAAACCATCAACCAAACAAGAGATTTTAGCGGTCGTTAATAAAGCCATCAGACATTAAAACAATGATTATTGCTGATATATGGTATCTAACAGCTCTTAAGAAAGTACTGTGAATATAAGCTAGAGACTGAAAACCTTATAATCAATGTGAGGTTTGTATAAGACCGCTGTTTTTTATTCCAACTTGCGATATCAACAGAGTCCATCGGTCACACACTTAACTTGATAATGGATTAGGGCCTACAAAATAAAGAATACAGACTGGCCTTTAAGCTAAGCACAACCCGTATGATTTAGTTAAATATAAACTGGATAGTTGATAATGACTTATCAAAACGAATAAATTACCTTTAATATATAAAAATGAATAATTTAAATTGTAAAATTATTCCCAGTACCTGAGAGAAAAATAACAAAACAAATCAGAGTATTAAGTCTAATCTAATCAGATGGTACTTTATGGCTATCATGTGAGAGGTGAAATTTATTCAACTTCCACCTTGTAATTGACCGTAAATCGATGCTATTTATATTTTTAAGCTTGTTAGGGAGTGTTTAACAAGCTGCATATTGAATCATCAACAAGATTGTAGATAAGGAAATAAAAAATGAAACTTGCAATCAAAAAGCAACAACTTAAACAGTTAAGTAAAGATAAAAATCTTGATGTTAATGCGACACCCAATGTAGCTGGTGCTGGACATACACTACACTGTCCACCGCCAGAGTCTGAAACAGGTAATAGATACTGGGCATGTCAATGCTAAAAAACCTGTGAATGTAGCGGGAGGCGATGCCTCCCATATAATGTTACTCATGATAGAATTGGCGGTGAAATCGTAACGCTTAAAGCGCATTAAAATAGTTAACACAAGATATTTATCAAGCTCACCAATGTGATCCAATCGTATTTACCATCAACCTATTCAAGCCAATAACCGCATTTTATTTATCCATATATAAAAAACGTATCCGTTTTAATACTCCTTTGAAATTAATTTTAAAAATTACAACCTTGTAAGTTTCGAGAAAGTTTCCTGATTTATTGTTTTCCTTGTAGAAACACATACACCCAATTTAACACGCTTAGATCTATTAAGGAGAACACATGAAACTTTCAAAATACCTTTGCACTTTAGCTATGGTTTGTAGCTCAGTGGCCACTGCTGAAGAAAAAGAGCTAAAGCTTGGCATCGGTGGCGCATTTATTGTTCAAGATGAAGGTTATAAAGGAGTAGGAAGCGAGACAGAATTTGTGCCAGCCATCGCCGTCGAGTACGGCGATTTTAGACTATTAGGGCCATATGCATCATACACTTTTTTTGAAACTGAACACATTGAAATAGCAGCCACCGGTATGCTCAGGTTAGACGGATATGAACAAGCTGATGATGCACTATTTTCAGGTATGGAAGACAGAGATATGAGTTTCGATTTCGGCTTTGAAGCGGAAATTGATACTGATTTTGGTGAGTTTGGGATTAAATTTACACAAGATGTGACCAGCACACACGAGGGTTATGAAGCGAGTCTTTCTTATGGCATTCCTATGAGGGTACAGCAAGGTCGGGTCATGCCCTACATTTCGGCCAACTTTGCCAGCGAAGATCTTGCAAATTATTACTATGGTGTTAAGCGTTCAGAGGCCACCGGTTCAAGGGCGTTCTACGAAGTAGATAGCGCGGCCAACCTTGAAATAGGCATCAGCAGCGACTGGTTCTTTGGTAAAAACCATATGATCAAGGCTGATGCTAGCTATACCGCTTTTGATAGTACAATCAAAGACTCTCCGCTGGTGGATAAATCTGGGACTTTCCAATTGTTGCTGGGGTATGTCTATGTCTTCTAGCCCTATAGTCTTTGGTTTAATTACAACAGCCATTTTATCACTTGCTTCGGGTTGTACTGAGATCAAGGCGCACCCGATAGAGCACATAAAAACTATACCAACAACAAAGGCTGAGCGGGTGTCCGCACCAGCAAAAATTTTATATGGCAAAGTGCAAAGTGAAATAGGCTATGACATAGCACTCTTTAATAGCGGTCGTATTGAAAAAATGTCGGTGAAAGAAGGGCAAGTGGTTAGCAAAAATATGCTCATTGCTAGACTGTACTCTCCCAATTTGAAATCACAAGTTGCAGAAAAAGAAGCGACTCTCAGCGCTGCTCTCGCAGCCGCTGAGGAAGCAGACAGTGAACTTCAACGAGTAACAAATTTGCAAGCTAGGTCACTTGCTTCCCTTGCAACACTAGAGCAAGCTAAAAAGTCAGCCAAAGTTGCAAACGACACTGTAACGCAAATGCGCGCGCAATTAACGCAAGCAAAAAATGCGCTAGATGAATTTTCAATTTATGCACCGCAAGATGGAATAATCGCTTCCCTATATGCAAGAGAAGGTCAATTTGTGCCATCAGAAAGTCCAATTTTAAGCTTCTCAGAGGCAGGAAAGCACAAGGTTGAATATTTGGTACCGGAGCAGGAAGCGGTGAATCTAGATATCGGACAAACAGTATCTATTTTCATTCCAACTTTCAGCAAACATGTTACGGGTATTGTGAGCGAAAAAGCAATCCCAACGATAAAAGGCCCATCTTTATTTAAAGTATCTGTATTAATCAAAAGGCCAGATAACAATTTACTGGGTTTAACAGCTCAATTACACATGCCTTCTACAAATAAACAGGTATACCGTATTAATGCTAACGCAGTCAGGTTTAAGCCCAATGGCCAAAGCTACCTGTTAGATAACGCGAAAAAACGAGTTCACATAGAACTGATCGGAACACGAGATGATGATTTATTGTTCACGGCTGCTAGCAACTTAGATGGCATTCAATTTAATACATCACCAGAGCCAATAATTAGTACAAATTTAATGGCTGCTTTGGAGGGAAGCAATGACAGATAACCACGTGCCTAATTGGTATCAAAGCCCTCGACTGATCCTAGGCGTCATTGCCATCTTAGTTATGGTAGGCGTGATAGGCTGGTTCACTGCCAACGAACAAGAAGATCCCCAATTTCCTTATCGAAATGGATTTATTTCTTTAAACGCTAACAATATGACCATCTCACAACTTAGAGATACAGCGGTATTACCTCTTGAACGAGCATTAAGTGGAATAGACGAAGTTAACACCTATCAGTCTCGAATAAAAAACGGTAATGCAACAATAGACATTGAACTGCACGAACACATATATAATACGGATACTGTGTGGGAGAGAATAAAAGATACAATTGCTTATAAACAACAAGATATGCCAAATGTTAGTCTGCAACTCATTGATAGGGCGCAAGATACACAAGGCATCGTTATCGCCATTACAACGCCAAATGACTTGTTAGAACAACGCTCCATTGCCTTATCACTAAGAACCGAGCTTGAACAAATTTCTAGTATACGAAATGTAACTCTAGTAGGAGATCCACAAGAACAGCTCGTGATTGATTACTCACAACAAGCTATGCAAGATTTTGGCGTAACGCCTAGCCAAATAACAGACCGATTTAAAAATGCCTCAGGTAATGCGATACGGTTTGAAAGCCAAGGACTCGCTACCAATTCAAATCCTATTGGTAGAATAGAGTCTTTGCAAGATGTTGCTCAGAGTCAAATAACCTTAAAAAACGTTCCACCAATTTCGATGTCGACTCTGGCAGACATTTATTATAGGTCAAATCCAATTGCACCTGAACGATTTATGGTTAATGGAAAACAAGCTGTTGGACTTGCTATCACATTGCCTGCTAACACAGTGCGTGTTACAGACGTTGGGGATCAAATAAAGCAAACTGTAGACAAGTTTAACGGCAGGTTTTCAACGCCACCAGCTGAGATAGTTATTTTTCAACCTAAATGGGCGCAAAAGAGAAAAGCCGATTTACTGTCATCATTAGCAACTGGGTGTTTCGCTGTTGCCGTAATATTAATTTTACTTATGTCAGTTAGAACTGCTGCGATTGTGGTTATATCGATTCCAACTATCACACTTATCGCAGTCGGTATGTTCACTGCAGCTCAAGGCGTGATCCACCAAATGACGATTGCTGGTTTGGTTATATCACTAGGCTTGATGGTTGATAACAGTATTGTCATGGCTGAAAAAATAGTACAGCTAATCGACCAAGGCATGAGTAGGGTACAGGCAAGTAAACAAGCCGTAAAGGCCCTTTACAAACCGCTGGCTACTGCAACGCTGACTACCATCGCTGCATTTTTGCCTATGCTGCTTGCGAAAGGCAGTGTTGCTGACTTTATTGCATCTATCCCTGTCTTGGTGACTTTATGCATTGGTATTAGCTACTTCATTGCATTGGTTTTCATACCTATTTTAGCGAACTATACGTTCAAGAATAATAACCAAAATAAATTTGAAAATAGTAAACTTCAGATGCTCGGAAGCAATATCACAGTGTTTTCACTCATGAATAAAAAAGCGGTTTTAGCAGGGGTTGTATGCATAATGTCGCTCATGGTTGTATTGCCAAAAGCAAATGGTGAATTCTTCCCCAAAACTAATCGAAATCAAGCGTACGTGGATATTCAACTACCATATGGCAGTAGTATTGTAAAAACCACCAAGATCGCAAATGAAGTAAGTAATAGCATTCAAGCACTAGGTTTCATAACTCAAACCCTGACTTTTAGTGGCTCTTCGGGGCCAAGGTTTTACTACAACCTTGTACAGCAGCCTGGCGAAAGCCATATTGCACGTGTTGTTTTCGAGGTTGAGGCAGGCATTGACCTAAAGGAAATTGTCGAACGCCTGAACATATTTTTACCCCCCAACTTCCCAGAGGCATTGATCATAGCCAGAGAGCTTGGGCAAGGTCCGCCTATTGAGAGCCCGATTGAAATACGATTGATGAGTAGCAATCAAAACTCTAATTTAAACGCAGCTGAAAAGGTTTTCATGATTTTAAAAGAACATGAATCTACGCAACATGTTAGAAGAGCGTACAGTTATGGTGTAGCTAATGTAGACCTGCAAATCGACCAACACTCACTCGCATTGGCCGGATTAAATGAATCAGATATTTCTGACTATCTCGCATGGCAAGGAACAGGCCTACCGATAACAGAGCTCAAATACAAAGTCGAACCAGTGACGCTCGTAATACAAGATACGACTTCGGACCAAAGTCTAGCGCGTTTATTATCACTACAAGTTATTGATAATGAGTTACAGTTTTTGCCGATTTCAGCTTTTTTGTCCACAGGTATTACAGGTGAGATAGCTGTCGAAACACGCCGTAACGGCCGTTCAGAACTGCGTATTCTTGCTGACGTCAAAGAAGGGTTCGACGAAGAATATATATTGGAAAACTTAAGACCTAAAATCGAAGCTATTGTAAAAGCACACGATGTAAACATGGAGTTTGGCGGGGAATTAGAAGAGTCAGAAGAAGCAAATTCAGCACTCCTTATGGCATTACCCGCTGGGTTAATCTTATTGTTTGTTGCTTTAATGATACAATTTAACTCGTATAAATTAACCGCATTGGTCATGATCAGTATCCCATTAGGCGCTGTAGGTGCACCAATCATGTTGTCACTCGTGAATATTCCTTTTGGATTTATGTCACTACTTGGCATACTCGCACTGATGGGTATTGTCGTAAACACTGCAATATTGCTGATTGATACCGCCATTGAACAAATCAAAATTGGTAAAACCAAACTACAAGCCATTGATTTTGCGATTTCAACTAGGTTAAGAGCGATATTATTAACGACGATCACCACAATCATTGGTATGTTACCTTTAGCCTTCGGGCAAAGCCCTCTTTGGCCACCACTGGCATGGGCGGTGATTGGTGGATTAATTAGTTCCACGTTAATTATGTTGTTTGTTATGCCAATTTGTATGAACTGGTTAATTGATCCAAAAAGGCACTTACAACGAATTAATGTAGAGTAATAAAAAAGGAAAATTTGAATCCATGCGCATTTTAATCACAGAAGATAATCAACAACTTGCAAAGTTTATTCAACAAGCTATCTTACAAGATGGCCACGCAGCAGATATCGCCAATAGTGCATCGGAAATGGGCCATCTCCTATCTAGCTGGCAGTACGATGCCATGGTTCTAGACCTTGGACTTCCCGACACAGATGGCATAGATGTTATTAGGCAGTTAAGGGGGGCTGATAATCCTATCCCCATCCTAATTTTAACCGCTCGTGGCGGAGTAGAGGATAGAATCAAAGGACTCGACTTAGGTGCTGACGATTATCTGAATAAACCCTTCGCCATAGATGAATTAAAAGCACGACTACGCGCAATTTTAAGACGTCCTGTTGAATATGCAGGTAACGTGTTAACAAGAGGAAACGTCTCTTTAGACAGCAAATCACGACGTGTTATGGTTGATGAACAAAATATCAGTATGGGCAAAACAGAAGTAGCAATCTTGGAGTACATGATTAGACATGCGAGTTTAACAGTAAGCAAAGATGCAATTTATGATGCAATATATGCACTGGGCTTTGAAGTGACAGATAACGCAATCCAAGTGGCAATGCATCGTATAAGAAAAAAACTAGAACAAGCAGGTGCGAGTGCAGATATCAAAACAATCCGAGGCATAGGGTATATATTGTCATGAAGCAGTCAGGTTTAACGAACAAGGATTCATTGGCACGTAAATTATTTATTCTATTCACTTTAATGGGTGGTGCTGTATTTGCACTTATTGGAGGCATCCTATTCTTGTTTTCAATTAACTTTGCCAACATCGCTGTCGAAAAAAGTATGCATGGCATGGCTGAAGACATCCCTGAAAGCCTACATTTCGACGACAAAGGCATGCTCATTTACTCATCTACCAATATGGCAAAAAAATGGGGCTACGACGCCTTATTTAATAACTTAGCATTTAAGGTAATTGACCGTACATCAAATAGTGTGATTCTCACTTCAAACGAACATTTGGAAACATCGGTTGCCTTGTTAGCACTACCGATAGATTTACCTGAAGGCTATTCCTTTTCAAACGGCATAGACCGCTACCGTATTGCTGTGACGTTAGAGGGTAAAGAATTATACGTAGATTTAGCCCGAGACGATTTAATTGGAGAGTTAGCAAATGAAGCGGTTCTCCCCATGTTAGGTCAAGTACTTACACTCACTATGATCGCAGCCTTTTTGATATTCATTTGTGTTGGTTACGTTTCTATTAAAGCAGTCGTAAAACCAGTAAACAGAGTCGCCGAACAGCTAGATGGTATAGAACCTACGCAACTGGATAGACGCCTAGACAAAAAAGGGGTTCCGAGCGAAATGTTACCTCTTGTGAATGCTCTAAATGACACTATGGAACGAGTCGAAAAGGGTTTCAAAGAGCAAAAACGATTCGTGGCCAATGCTGCCCATGAGCTAAAAACGCCACTCGCAGTATTGCGTACTAGGCTCGAATTGGCAAATGTCCCTGAAAAGGTTGGCTGTGAATTAATGGGCGATATTGCCTATATGACTCGGGTCGTTGAACAACTTTTAGACTTATCGCGCGCACAAAACCAAAATAGTTATTTGCACAAACCAGTGAATATATCCGATGTTGCTAAAGACGTTTGTATGTTACTCGGGCCACTTACTGTCACACACAACAAAGAATTGGCCCTTGAAGAAGTCGATAAAGACGCGACTGTTATTGGCGATCAAGCCGCACTGATTATTATGCTCAAAAACCTCCTAGAAAATGCATTAAAACATGCAGAGGAAGGCGCTAATGTCGTGGTCGAAATAGCTAACGACCGAATATCTGTGAAGGACTCAGGTCCTGGGATCAAAGAAGAAGATCGAGTGAAACTGTTTGAGCGCTTTTGGAGAAAGGAGCAATCGACACTTACCGGCAGTGGGTTGGGCTTAGCCATTGTGCACGAAGTAACACTTGCTCATAACGCAAAAATAGACGTGGAATGTAACAACGAACTAGGCGGTGCTACCTTTCATGTATATTTTTATGATAGGGTGGAAAGCATACCTAATTCTTAGCAATTCAAGGAGTTGAGCTATGCAATATAGAACGATAGAACATGCAGATCTTGTTCAGGTCTCTAACATTGTTTCGGAAGTCTCGAACATAGACATTTTACCTCACTTTTGTAAGCAAGGAAAAAGTGAGTTTATCAATCGAGTCATACCCGACCTTGAAGCGACAATGAATTCAGCCATATTTAATACCATTGTCGCCACAGATAATGAACAAATAGTTGGCTTCGCAGCAATTCGAGAAAGGAACTACATCACGCATGTCTTTGTCTCAAAAAATGCACAAGGAAAAGGGATCGGCAAAGCGTTAGTTAAAAAATTACTGACCTTTGCCCAAGGAAAGCAAGTCTCTTTGCGAGCGTCAGTTAACGCCCGTAGTTTTTACGAAGCACTCGGTTTTTGTGCGACGGAACCAGAAGGTAGGTTTAACGGAATACGCTTCATTTCGATGTCGATACCAATCCATAACGTTGATTAAATTCATAAATAAAAACAACCTGATATTTTTAATTTGCAAAGCAATTTGCTTTTTTTCATTACACTAAAAATATTTCCCTATTTAAAACAAAAACTTAAAAGTGGCCTACTTCTTGTAGTTTAAAGTCAATTAATTTAATTGAGTAGGCTAGTCTATGAAGCATATTGGAATTTATACAACATCGAGGAATCTTGACGAAGTCACCATGATGCTCAGTGAAGCAAATGCGCTGGCTGAGATTGGTCATAAAGTCACGATTATTACCAAAGTTAAGTACAAAAACATTCGTAACTTACATAAGTCGGTCTCTATCATGTATCTAAGCGCCCCTAGCCTTGTCGAAGCAAGTGGTTTAGGTTCAACCATTGGTTTTCTTCGACGTAGTTACGCTATTTGGAAACAATTCAAGGGTCAAAATTTTTTTGATTTAATTGGAAAGGGCACGAAATTGTCCAAAGCTCTTGAACAAAAAGAGATAGATCACCTGCACTGTAGTTTTAATCAAAATGACTACTTCGTCAGTCTTGTCAGTACGAAGTGCAACAACATATCGCTCTCTAGCTTTTGGAATGTCACAGGCCAAAGCAAAATGGCTAAAAAGCAGTTTAAGCTCTTTGAACAATGTGACTTACCTCTTATGGAGCTTGAATGTCAAAGACTGCCTGAGCACGTACAGCCACTGGTGTTAAATAGGGGGTTAGACATTTCTAAATATAAACCCTATGAGCGAAATAAACCCAGTCTCAGACTTATATTTATAGGTAATATTGTAAAAGAGTCCGGACTTACCACAATTTTGAATGCGCTTGCTAACTTACCTACACGTATCGACGTTAATCTCGATATAGTAGGCGATGGACCAATGAAAAAAGTACTGGTTAATGAGTTAATTAGGAAGCGCCTCAACCGAAGAGTACACTTTTTGGGCGCCAAGCCACGCTCGTGGATATTGAAAAAGCTGCCACAATACAGCGCCTTGGTTGCGCCATATTGTTCGGATTCGAGCATAGGACACGTCAACAATATCACATACGTCAAAGAAGCAATGGCTTGCGGCATTCCTGTATTAACCTCGAATATTGCAGCGTGTAAAGAAATAACAAGTTCAAATACAGGTATGAAATGTCCACCAAATAGCATCGACGCCATGTGTAATATGCTGACTGCATTTACGCAACTAAGTAGTTATCATCAACATTTGCTTGGCAAAAATGCGCGAAAATATGCAGAGGATAATTTTAACGTAAAACACCAAACAAGGGCGTTATCAAGATGGATCCAAGCTTTGTAGAATTTTACAAAGCACTGCAACGCAAATACCAGTTTTGTTCTATACCTAATATTACGGGTGCTAGGTTTTTCACGAGCCGCCGTATTGTGGCACAAACATAACAAGGAGTAGGGTGGTGTCAGACTCGATTTATAGAGCATTACAAGGCTTAAGCCGACGTGAGACTATTTTATGTAAACAAGGTAGTAGGTTACCTAAACATTTAGAGTTTAAACTGTATGCCTTCTATTTGTTGCTGATTCTATTCGCCATCATTATCGCATTTATATGGCAGTTAACGCGATTAGAGGTATTTAAAATCACTTCTTTAATATTCCTGTTATCAGGCTACTTTGGGATTATTGCTCATCCGGCACTGCTGTTTATTGTCAGAGGCAAAGAAATAAGTCAGCATTTCAGAAACCCCTTCAACATCATTTACTCCAATGCACAAGAAACCGAGAGAATAGACAAGAGATACATCAACTTCCTATCGGCACAAAACACAGAGCAACTCGAACTGGTATTACTCGAAGTCAAAGCTCAAAAACATATATTCGAACAAAAAACGGCACTATTAGTTGGGTCAATAGAGCGTATTGGTTTTGCACCCGGCATACTCGCTCTGCTTATATCACTAGATAAACTCAGTGACATAGAACTCGACTGGGTATTGTCCATCGCATATATCATCCCGATTATTTATTTTTTCGGTGCATTTAGTCGACTGCTCGCATCCAAAGTCGCTCGCCATATCACCATACTAGAACTAGCGCTCAGTAATCAAAAAGTAAAAGCTGAACATTAAGTCATGTATAAAATAGTATATCAGTACATTTAAGATACATGATCTAATTCATTGCTATCACATAAAAACACGTTACACTCTAAAACTTAAAGTGACATATCATAAATTAGTCAAGGACTTAGAATTAGTGGCTGATGTGAAACGTATTACATACTATACAATTTTGGGGCTGGCTTTATTAAGCCCATGTGCATTTGCACAGTTTACATTTGCCTTAATCGGCAAAACACAAAACGACAGTTTTTATCAGCAAGCTTATACTGGCTGTAAAGAGTTTGCTCGCAGCAAAAGTGATCTAACGTGTGTATATGATGGAGCTGATGACTATCAGGATGTACGCACACAAGTGCTCATCGTTAAAGAGTATATTGATAAAGGGATCGACGGACTTTTAATATCAACAACTGATTCGAATCACCTTGTAAATGGGGCCTTGCAGTATGCAAAACAAAAAGGGATCCCAGTGGTGACATTCGACTCAGATTTAATCAAACAACAACGTGAATTTCGTATGGCCTATGTTGGCACAAACAACTTCGACTTTGGGGTAGCGCTTGGCGAAGCTGCAAAAAAGTATAAAAGCCAAAACCCACAACCTATCTGTATACAGTCAGGCCACTACACCACCCCAAATTTGAATAAAAGAATAGAAGGGGTGAGGTTTGCGCTGTCAGGAAATGGTACTAAAAAATTGAATGGGCAATCTGGGTGGATAGAATACGAAAGGTGCCCACTATATACCCTAGGTAAACGTGATGAAGCGCTAAACCAATTGATCACAATTTTAAACTACAAAACGCCACCTATTTTTATCGCTGTGGCAGGTTTTGCTCAATTCAGTGAAGACTACATTCCATCGCTGAGTAAATACAAAGGCGATATTGCATCACAAAAAATTAAAATCATATCCGCTGATACAGAAAACATTCAGCTTAAAGCACTCGCACTCGGATTATCTACCGTTAATATTGGTCAGAAGCCCTATCAAATGGGTATGAAAAGCACAGAGCTTCTATATCATTACGTTAAAACAGGTAAAAAGCCAAATACGGATTCATTCTACCTCGATTTCCATTACTGTGAGCAAAGTACCGCAATGTCATGTATTAACAACCACTAAAACACGTATGTCAATATCTGGCCGGCGCAATACTTAACTGTAAATTGACCATTGCTTCGACAGACATAGCACTTGGTACATCAACAAGTGCGCTCATCATACCCAATGTCTTATTATGCAAGGCATCGTCAGGGCTCACTGACATACTTTCTTGATAGTGATATTTTACAATATCAGAAAACTGATTCGATATGGTCACATCAAAAAACTGATAACCAATTTGGCATTTCATCCAGTGCAGATATTCTGATGACGTACAGCTATTTACAAGTGTACTGGTAGAGTTCGGCATATCAATCAATAAACGGCTTGCAGACGTTTCTAAAAGCGCTCTCCTGATATCTTGAATCAACAGTAGTGGCATTAAATCTGTGATTGGATTGCAGGGGCCAAAAATAATCAAATCAGCATCTTCGATAACAGATACAGCATCTAAGGATGTATTCACGTCCTTAGAAAGAAATACTTCTTTTGGTAATGCAGTTAAATTATTAATATTTTTTGAGCCTATAACCGTTTCTCCGCCATAAGTAATCGCAATTAGGTCAGTTGCAAAGTCAGACATGGGTAATACATTGTTAGCGGTATTAAGGGATTGGTTAAACACGGTCATCGCTTCAGTTGGCGTATGGCATAACAACGCCAGAAGCTCTAAATTAGCGATATGACTCGTTTGCTCCTGCTCTTTACATGAGTTCAACGCCAGGCTCATGCTTTGTAAAATTTCAAGTTGCGAATAGGAAAGCAGAGCACATTTATTGTCAATATCAAAACTGGGTTCTGCGGTCGCACATATGGCACTTAATCGTTGGCATAGGGGTTTGAGCGACTTCATTAAATCAAGCATTTCTTGTCCGGCCCCAATGAACACTACATTCATATCTTCATCCTCACATTTGTTGTTGTAAGAACGTCTGCAGTTTGTAGACCAATTGATAAGTGGTTGATTATACTTATTTAAATATTTAAAAATGACTTTATATTCTCATTTTGATACGCAAATTGAAAATCAGCAATATTTATGAAAATAAACCGTGTCGACGATAAATTGGGGCTAAAAGCCCCAATTTATTTTTACAAAACCATGGCTGCAATCCAGCCAAAGATAAGTAGAGGAATATTAAAATGTATGAAAGTTGGAACAACTGAGTCCCAAATATGATCGTGCTGACCATCTGTATTTAACCCAGATGTAGGACCCAGCGTTGAATCTGACGCAGGTGAACCGGCGTCACCTAATGCCCCCGCGGTACCAACAAGAGCAACAGTTGCCATGGCAGAGAAACCCACTTCTAAAGAAAGAGGTACAAACAATGTCGCTATGATTGGCACTGTTGAAAATGAACTACCTATCCCCATTGTTATGAGCAATCCAACAAGCAAAATAACCGCCGCCGCGATGGGTTTACTATCTCCAATTAAATTGGCACAAGTTTGAACTAAAGAAGCAACATCACCGGTTTCTTTCATCACCGAAGCGAAGCCTTGTGCTGAAATCATAATGAAACCAATCATGGCCATCATGGCCACACCTTTGGTAAAGATATCTGAGTTTTGTTCCCATTTAATCAAACCAAACAAAGCAAACATCATAACACCGACAAGTCCGCCCAAAATCATTGAACCACTCACATTTTGCGCCAACAGTGAACACACTACCGCGATGCCACCAGCAACAAGTACCTTATGTTGATCTTCTACAACCAAATCGCTTCGCTCTGATGTCATTTCGCTTGATTGATATTCTCTGGGCTTGCGATAACTGAAAAACACGGCAATTAGTAAGCCTATCAACATCCCGACTGCAGGAATTATCATTGCATAAGGTACATCTGTGTTAATGATCTCAAGACCATTGTCAGTTAAGTTTTTATGCAAAATCGAATATAGATAAATGCCACCAAAGCCATAAGGCAAGACCATGTATGAAGTGGCAAGACCAAACGTCAAAACACACGCAATGGCACGTCTGTCCATTTTGAGTTTATTAAAAATCACAATAAGAGGAGGGATCAATATAGGTATGAATGCAATATGCACTGGCACGAGATTTTGAGATGCTATTGCACAACACATAATCACCAACAAAATAAGCATACTGAGATATGAAGCTGAGTCCTTATTTTTACTGTTGACCAAACTTAGTAACTTATTTGCAAGAATTAAGGTCAAACCTGATTTAGATATTGCGACCGCAAAAGCACCTAACATTGCATAGCTCAGCGCAATTTCTGCGCCGCCAGACAAGCCGTTGTTAAAAACATTTAATGTATTTTCAAGCCCTAAACCAGCGGTTAAGCCTGCAACTAATGCACTGATTGTCATAGCCACTATTACGTTAACCCGAAATAGTGAGAGGCCAAGCATTAAAATGACCCCAATAAGTACTGCATTCATATTATTTTATTTTTGCCTTTTTTATTATTTGTTTATTAAGATGAGAAAGCCTTCGATACTGACGAGCAGAAAGTGGTTGTGCGTCATAACGAGCACTTTCAAACAACCCATAAAATTCAGTAAGCTCATCAGCCGCACTGGGCCATTGTATCTTTAGACGATCACAGATCTGCTTTGGTGTTAATTTATCAGATTTTTCATCACTCAACATCATCAAGTGATTATAAATTCTGACTTCTTTTGGCTCTCGAAACTTTGATCTAACATTAATGTATATAAACCAAAGACCAAAAACGATGATCAACAACCCAACAACGCTCAATGCTGGTAAAAGTTTATTTTTTTGACCAAAAAGCATTTCAAGCAAAGAGGACTGCTTTTTATCGTCAAAATTCAAGACCCAACGAGTCCATTGAAAATCGATTTGCTCTAACTTTAAACGCAGCCAATTTATAGCTGCGATGTCAGCAAAAGCGTGCAAACTGAAGCCTAGGTTATCATTAAACTCTTGCTCTAACTCTACCATATCAGATAGAGAACCTAATATTCTTTGTGGAGAGACCCAAGCCGTTGGATCAAGCCTTTGCCACCCTAATTGTGGCACGTAATACTCGACCCAAGCGTGAGCATCATATTGATAAACTGCATAGTAATTGCTTTCATAATTAAACTCTCCTCCCAAGTATCCAGATACAAGACGCGTCGGGATCCCCACTGACCGCATCAAAAATGCAGCTGAAGAAGCATAGTGACCACAAAAACCTTCTTGGGTTTCAAACAAAAATTCATCAATGGAGTCATTGGAGTTTATGCTAGGCGGAGACAAACTATATTGAAAACTTTGTGCTAAGAAAAACGCCTTCATATTAATAATAAACGTTTCTGTTGAAGCGGCTGATTGATTGAGCTGTTTCGCCAAGGCAACTGCTTTGGGGTTAATACCGCTGGGCAAGCGCGTGTTTAAATTAAACTCCCACTGAGAAATCCTCGCATCATCTAACTTGATTGGCGAGACTTCATACTGCATAGGCTTGTTGCTCAAGTTCCTTTGATACAGTATGCCGAAGTAGTTAACCCTTGTGCCATTACTGGCAGGAAGACCTGCGCCGAGCGTGTAAAGCCAACGCGTATTAGAGGGGTTAGATATGACTGAGTAGGTTGCGGGCCCAACGGGTTCGTATGTTTTCACTAGTGGTCTAGCTTGTAAATTAGACATCCCCCATCTTTTTCCATCAAAGCTATCGTGAATAATTGCTCGCCAATAAAAAGGGGGTTGAAAACCACTAGACTCAGGGAGTAACGCTCTAAATGCAAGCTCAGAAGAACGAGATAAATCGGATATTTGAAATGGATCTACATCTTCAGATAACCCTGTAGCCGCGTTTTTAGCGTTAGGTAACTGCCAAAAAGGAGGCAGTTTCGGTACTAAAACAACCATCACGACAGCAAGCGGCAAACTAAATATAAACTTTCTAACAGAGTTGTTTATCGACTGCTTGATTGGCATATGATGAGTCACACTAAATAACTGTGACAAATTAAGTAATAAAAGTGCTGCGACAAATAAAAAAGATAGAATGTTTTGTGAGAACAGATAGAAGCAGGGGTACGTAAAAAAATTCAATAGATATACGCTTTGAGCCTGTTGCTTGGTAGAAACCTTGAGCATTTTCAGTGAACAGGCACCCAATAACATTGCGACAAACATTTCAATGGTTTTTTGAAATCCAAGAGATAGGAACACCACAACGATGACGGTGATTGCAAGTAAATTCACGATGATATTTGACGGCTTTTTCACCGCACCAGTCGACACGCTTATTTTAAAGATACATATCAATAAAATGGAAACACAAAAAACATAGCCCAAACTTTGGAACAACAGTAGTGAAACGACACAATAAACAAGTGACGTAATGAGCGTATTTTTTGCTATTAACTCACTAACATTCACTTAAACTCTCCAAACACGCGTGTACATGTTTTTCGCCATTACTGGCTTGGATGAGAAACCCCGGCAACTTCAAAGCGAACTCATGCCCTAACCGATCAGCTTCAAGCACCTGGTAACATAACTTGGATAGGCGAGTCTCTTTAGTACCTTCAACTAGGCTGTAATCTAACGTTAAGCTAATACCGTGGTTGCCCCCAGTGTAGTCCTTCACTAAAAGCTCATGATTCTTGGCAAAATGACGCCATGAAATACGATTTCTATTCATGCCTTTTTGATACGGCTTAAGGCCTGAAAACTCATCTAAACTGTCTGATCTTTTTGCCAATAACTCGGCTTCTTCACCTAAGTCTTGTGCTTCATGTAAATCTAGTGGACATTTTTGTGGCGTAGGGTAAACATAAAATGTTTTGTCGCTAACTAGATAGCTCCAAACATTAACCAAGCCAAAAGGGTAACAGCTGTGGATTTTAAATTTTCCCCCTTGATACTTCCCCCTTTGCTGCAAATAAAGGGTGGCAATCTGCCCAGAAGTTGACTCAAATATGTTGCTATCAGTCAATCCATCACTGTCATATTCGGCACTAGACACAGATAAAGAAATAACATTTTTTTTAGAGGAAACTCGAAATTTTGCTTCGTTATGGTTACCGCAAAAGTTATTTCGTATATCTAAAAGCTCAAGTTTGACGCCATGCAAGTTAAAATAGCCATAAAACAGTGAGGAAATTTGTAGCATTAGCATTAAATATGACACGCCAAGGATCAGGTTATTCTGATAATTAATACCTATAACAAAGTTTAAAAGTGCAAAAATAAGAAAATACAGCCCCCGTAAAGAGGGCACAACGTAAATATTATTGTGGGCAAGTGTAATACTGTTCGCACTATGCTTTTTGGTTATAATTTTTTCGACCCATTGCTTAAAAAAAGGCAATGTCATTACACTGGCACCGATACTTTTTTGAAAATTGAATTTACAACTTCAAACTGCTCACTGCATGGAATATTTAGCCTATGTCCCGCCACACAGCCAAATATAGCTTGTACATCATCTGGCAATGTATAGTCTCGACCTGATATAAGCGCATAAGCACGTGCAGATAAACCAAGTGCAATACTTGCACGAGGTGATAACGGATCGTTAAACTCGCCAGAATCCCGAGTGTATCTCACCAAATCGAGGATGTACTGTACAACGGGCTCTGAAAGCTTAACGTTCATCACTTCATCTTGAAGAGCAAAAAGCTGCTGATCAGAGATATTGCATTCCAGTTGCTCAGTTTCGAAATGTCGTTTATTACCTTGCAAGATCAGACTTTTCTCAACTTCTGAATCTGGGTAGCCTAGGCTTATTCGCATGAAAAAGCGATCTAGCTGAGACTCTGGTAAAGGATGAGTACCTGACTGGTGCAATGGGTTTTGAGTTGCAATGACAAAAAAGGGTTGGGCAAGTGCATGGGTTTGACCGTCTATGGTAACTTGGCCTTCTTCCATGGCTTCTAACAATGCACTTTGTGTTTTCGGACTGGCACGATTAATTTCATCTGCCAATAGAATCTGACTGAAAATTGGCCCTGAATGAAAATCGAAAGTATGAGTTTGAGAATTAAAAATACTCGAACCAGTTATGTCTGCTGGTAACAAGTCACTCGTAAATTGAACACGTTGGTAGCTTAAACCAAGTACATTAGCCAAACCATGGGATAGGGTAGTCTTGCCCATTCCTGGCAAATCTTCAATAAGCAAATGTCCTTTGCTCAACAAACAACATAAAGCTAACTTAAGTTGCTCATTTTTACCCAAAATAAGTTGGGAGAGATCTTCAATTATCTTTATTGTCAGTTGGCTCATGCAATCATTTCTAACCTTTTCATTACGGTGTCGACTTTTTTGGCATTAAAGGGTTTTGCAATAAAACCTTTAGCCCCGAGCTCCCACGTATTTTGAACGTTCTCTAGGCTATTATGGCCAGAGCACATTATCACATGCGTGTTCGGAAACTGGTCATTCACATATTCTAGAATTTGCGTACCGTCTGTATCAGGTAGTTCAATGTCTAAAAATAGCACGTTGGGCGCTTTTGACTCTAACAAAGGTTTAGCGGAAGTGAAGTCCTTTGATTCGTAGATTTCTTCGAATCCTAAGTTCTCTAAAATGTCTACCAAGTAACTGCGTACTTCTTCAACATCATCAATAATAAGTATAGGTTCTAGGGGTCTAACAAGTTCCATATTGTAATACTATCTGACTGCAATTGACTCAATACTAAGGCATGGTGACTGCGAGCTCAATGGTTTATTTAAATCAAGTAAGCAAAGTGGCCACGACCTATTATTAACTTAGCTTTGAATATAGTATACAAAATCACATAGACAAAAAATTAAGCACTTTTAAAAATAATACTGACCACATTGTCAGGCCCGATTTTTAGTCCTTTTACGTCACCTTCACACCCCTAATCAGCGTGCGAGATGTTCATAAAGTATTGCTCTATAAATGCTTTCAGGTCTTGATGTTCTTTTTTAGGTAAATAGTTAAAATGTGCATTCAAAAACGATGGTTTATCGTAAATATTCAACAAAACTTGATTTACTTTTGATATAAATTCACGACTTACCTCGGTTTTATTGCACATAAAATGGCCTACTATGATCTTTGGCGATCCTGCTATGCGATATGAACGCACAGATAAGTTAACATTATTGCTATATCGATGAAATTCAGCGGGATAATTTAGAAGAAAGTCAACACGCTTAGAAATAAACATACGATATACCGTTTCATAGTGATCTGCCCCCCCCCTGAATATCAAGTTTTTTGGGGCAATCTCATCAAGCTGAGCATCTAAAAAGTCACCATAAGAGAAGTTTTCAGCTATCACTATCGCCGTTTGATTATACGATTTAAAAAGCGCAGGAAGAGAAGATATCTCATTTTGCATGTTTAAAACGGGAAGGGGGGCCTTAGACAGGTCATGATGAGAATATAATTTATGTGCCCAGTAAAAATTAACAGGTAAGCTAAACAAGTACTCACGCTTTCTTTGCTCGTTTTTAATCATATTGATATTACAAGCAGCAACATTAGACTGCTGCAAAGACTTAATAGCGCGCTTGCGGCTTGATTTAACATAGTGGATCACCATGTCATCAATCTTTGAGAGTACAAGCAGATTAGTTGCACCCGCGATATTTTCAGGTTGCTTGACCTTAGAGCTCAATAGCTCAAAATCTAATTGGTCATCAAGATAAATATGCACACCATGTGCGTTTACATTTACACAAAAGGTACAAGCAGCCACCAACATCACCAAAGCTAACTTATCACTGCAACTCACTATTCATGCCTCAATCATTAAGTTACTTATAAATTGTAGCTGACAATCTAATTTCACCACACACATTTGACCAATTGTTTACAAAGAGCCAGCCAATAAACTTAAAACTGAGTAGGCGAATTATACTTTCACTTAGAAAAAACCGACCGTTTACTGGGCGTTATCGTTATTGAAACCAAAATAAAGTACCTTATTTAGACGATAAAAGGCGCTGTATATCTTATTTTTGTGGTTAAAAACCAATTTTAGGGCTGAATTAAGTTTCCGCCTGCAGATTGCAATAAAAAAGTCACATAATTTACATATGTAATGGGCTGTAATAGGAACGACCACCTTATTGATGTAATTTACGAAATTAACTCAAGGTCATTATACGTCTTTGAGCGTCGTGTAATTAAACAATAAAAAATTTGGAGAAAAAAATGGGTTCACGAAAAGGGATCGTAAATTCAGCAATAGTCGCCTCTGTGATTACAGGCTCTATGGCGATGACTAGCCATGCAAATGCTTTTGGTTGGGGCAGTATAGGTGACTTCTTTAAAGATCCAATTGGGACCATTGGCGGTGCTGTTTCACAAGTGGCACAGGTAGTTAGGCACGTCACAAGCCCAGTAACAACTATTGCAATTGACACACTTAGGCATGGTGCAAATGTTGTAAACAGCGCAACTAACCTTGTTGGTGTTGATTCCTCAGCGATTACTGATAAAGCCATATCGCTCGCTCAACAACTGGCCACTCTAGACAACATTGGTACATTTGTAGCAGACCAACAACAAAAGCTCGCTGCACTTGAGCACTTTGCGACTGTTGCAGTCACAAATGCACACCACCTTGGTCAATTAGAAGCATTGGTTGATGGGGTCAATGAAAACAACGTTGAAGTAGCAAGAACCATCGTACACAGCCTAATAAAAGACATTGATTATAATACGTTAAAGCTCGTCGTGGATCAGGTAAAAACATATGATGGCGCACAATCTCTGATGTTTATGGTCAATAAGGGTAACCTAGGAGTCGGGGTCGCTGTTGACGTTAACGAGCTTGAACGCATCAAATATGGTCATCATTCTCACCGCCACGAACCGATCATGAGCTTTTTTGTTCAGGCTGTGAGTCCAGGAACGCCTAACAACCAATTAAAGTTCTCTGTTGGCTACCATAAAAACCCGCCTTTGCAGGTATCAGGAAATAGCGTAAGCCTATCAAGTACAGTTAAGAAGATGAAAGTAAGCCTTGCATTTGCATCGTTGAATAGCAGTGACTTCCTTGCGTTGGTCGATGTGCAAGCTTTACGAAATCAACATAAAATGACAGCGGTTGGTGCAAGTGCAAATCCAATCAGCTTACAAGCGGGTAGCACATCAAGACAAGTTGTATTCAAAGAATGTCAAAACGGCAGATTACAAGCGAACGGTGTTGATTGTAATCAACAAGATTTGTCTATCAGCGCATTGACCGGTGTACATGCCATGGACCAGCACACAGCTCTTGGTGGTGTATCATTTACATTTAAATCATTTGGTAAAGTGGATGGTATGTACTGTGTACAAACCGAGGAGCCTGCAGATCCGCATACCTGGCATGACAACTTTTTCTGTTCATCTAAAGACCTTGGTATGAAATGGTCGTTTGCAGGCCCAATTGACGGCATGCGCTGTACACAAATCATCGAATTGGCAGACCCACATACATGGCAAGACAATTACCTGTGTTTACCAAATGACTCAGACTATTTATTCTCTTGGAGTAGTGCTGGTAAAGGTAATATGAAAAATACAGTAAGATGGCTTGAAGCCGCAGATCCTCACACTTGGAATGACAATTACCTTGGCATTGAAAAACATGTTGAGATGAAAATATTTGATAAGTGTTTAGATATTGCAGGGTATCATCCAAGCAATGGCCAAGACATTATGCTGCACGACTGTCACAATGGTGCGAACCAGAAATGGCTATTCACCAATGACGGAAAAGTGAGGAGTAAAGTAGACTACAACAAGTGCTTAGATTACAGAAATTCAGCGACAAACAACGGTGAAAAACTCATGGTTTGGGACTGTAACACCAGCCCAACACAGCAGTTTGAATACATTAATGGTCAATTAAAAACCGTATTACAGCCATCGCGTTGTGTAGATTCACCAGCACCACATAACTTCACAAGAACACACTTGTGGGATTGCCCAGTGTTAACAAGGCACAACAACGTGGTTATTTCGAACTGATAAAATACAGCCAGCTGGGAGGCGACTAGCTTTCCAGCTGGCATTGTCGGTTGACATCATGCAACATTTACAATTAATTGCAAACGCGATTGTGTTTTACTGATACCAAAACCAGTTTAACTTCCAAGCCCATGTAATTGTTATAAAATCATTGAACTAAGCATTGAAATTACTGTAAGATAAATTTGTTACAAAACAGTTAAGTTAGTTTGTTTATAGAGTTGAGTATAGCTTTGATCGCTATTTCGAGATTTTAGTATCAACTTTATGCCACACCATTTTTAACGTGTTTAGCAAGTATAGGATTATATTAACCTGGCCAGTAATCAAATGAGTACAAGTTCAAAAGCCAAAAGCCCAGAAAAAGAAACTGGTGAAACCAATCATATTGGCACAGCTCAAAAGCAACACAGTTATATTCTTACTGTTTATGAAGCCTACAGACTTACAATTGAACTGCTTGAACAAACAAATGAGTTTTCTGGGATAGATGACCGAGGCAATATCCCGCAAGAGAAAATAGTCGAGCTTATAAATTTATTGTACCTGCTACTTAAATTACTGGTGAAGCAAGTAGCTGATTTCCCCACGAAACCTGAACCTAATGACAATTTTGAGTCAGAACAAATCAATGATTTAGATTTAAATCAACATAATCAAAGATCTAAAGGTATTATTTATCGTGCAATAAATATACAGTCTAAGTTTGAGGCATTAAAAAATACGGAAAATGCTCCAACTAATCTAGCAGAAGAAACAGTACAAGTATTAGGCGAGCACAAATATACTGAACTTCTAAAAGCGTATGAAGATATAATGCGCGACCGTACACGCCTTAAGGATCTGATGCAAAATGTTGCTAAGCCTCTTAAACAAGTCAACGAGAAAAAAACATTACCTTATTTTAAATATGTCACTATTCTCACATTCATTGGGATAACGGTATTTGACCTTTTTATAATTGGCAACCTTAAACATCAACCTGTAAATCAGGCGGGGCAACAACCAGTACATCAGGAAGAGCCTCAAACTGTACATCAGGCAGAGCCTCAAACTGTACATCAGGAAGAGCCCCAACCTGTACATCAGGCAGAGCCTCAAACTGTACATCAGGCAGAGCCTCAAACTGTACATCAGGCAGAGCCTCAAACTGTACATCAGGAAGAGCCTCAAACTGTACATCAGGCAGAGCCTCAAACTGTACATCAGGCAGAGCCTCAACCTGTACATCAGGAAGAGCCCAAACCTGTACATCAGGAAGAGCCTCAAACTGTACATCAGGCAGAGCCTCAACCTGTACATCAGGCAGAGCCTCAAACTGTACATCAGGCAGAGCCTCAAATTGTACATCAGACAGAGCCTCAAACTGTACATCAGGCAGAGCCTCAAACTGTACATCAGGCAGAGCCTCAACCATTACAACAACTAAGGACGACTGTAAAAGGCAAAGAGCCAATTATTTCTAGTTTACCAACCAAATGCTTTGATACCCCTGTGGGGCACATCGAAACCTGTATTCTATTTGATGATGATCAGCTAATTTCACAGCCCATAGATAATGCGTTTATAAGACATTTGACCTCGATAAATGACAACATAAAAATCGGGACATGTGGGGGGCCAACTCCTTCTTCAAATAGTGCGGTGTGTATTTCCTTAGAAAACTTTGTAAAGGCGCTTAATTATATAAACGCATCGTCTTATACAACATTTAGACTGCCCACCATCGCTGAGCTCGACACACTGTATAGTCAAAACAGCACAATACTACCGCAGGATAATGTACCGAGTTGTACAGTCTGGAATCAATCAGATAACAACAAGTGTTTACCTAAAGCATTTCAAAATCGAGGTTTTAAAGCAATTCAAGGTGACCCAAATGCACTCAGAACAACAAAGCCTGTTAAAATAACTATAAATCTCAGCACAGACAGCTACTACTCATTCAGACTAGTAAAAATCATAAAATAAAAGAAGCAACTAACAGCTTCCACATAAATCGAAAAGAGTTCATGAGTCAAATTGGTGGTATTTAATCACATTGGTAAGTCGGGTATGCTTTCTCCTTGTTCATTGCGCGCGGCTAACAATTTCAGTTGTAATCTCTTCCAACTTTTTGCAAATGTAGTGTTATCATTACATATGAAAGCCGTTTCAATAAATTCAAACCAACTATCTACTAGGTCATATTCATAAAATTTATGCTCATAGCTACTTTTTATTGTTTCTGATACTAAATTTTCAATATTTAATTTTTTAATTAAATAACTTAAACCCGCCATACATCGCGACCAAGCACTTTGATCATAATCACAAGATTTTAAATGATGCTTTATTGTGCTGATTATAGATTTAATTAATACATCTTTGTTAATTCCTTCAAATATTGATTCTGATATGTGTTCTAAAATATCATTCCTATTACTTTCTTGGTATATAAAAAATTTAAATAGCAAGCCTGAAACTTGATAAACATATTTATCATCACAATCAAAGCTATCTTTAAGTGCAACTTTCCAGATGTTAAGCATCTCTTTGCTATACGGCGCAACATCGTATTTTAATAATAGATTTAGGGTCGAAAAAACGAAGTTGCTAGAAGGTGGATTTTTACATTGATTAAACTCAATCATCGCTTTTAATATTGGGCGAATAGACTCAACACTGTAGCCACTATGGTTTAACTGAGTATCAATCTGGTCAATGATAGGAACAGCAAGTTTATCGACAAAGGTCAACTTTTCAAACTTTTCAATAAAACTCAGTTTAAACAGCTGTATGCAAATAGGTTGGATTGTTTTATAACCCTCCGATAGCTGCTTTTTATCTGTCACTTTGCTGAGCAAATAAGAGTGTATAGCATCTAAATTAGAGAGTGTTTCAACTTTATTATAAATTAATGCCAGCTCTGAATATACATCATCTGGAACAGCCTGATTACCAATTAAGTTAAGCATCATGTTACAAAAAGTGAAATGGGGTTCTGCATCATTTAACCCTAATTGCATCACTATCTGATTCAAAAGTCGAATCTCGGTAAGAGTCGGTGTAGTTGGCAAAATGTTTAATATATTTTCTAGAAGCTGGGTACGTTCTTCTGGATCACAACCCGTTAAACTATCAAACAACTGAATCAATATCGGCATATGATTTTGCCAATTAAAATTGCCTTGGTTTAATATTAACGTCCATAGGTGTAGTTCTGTGTCGCCTGCCATACCTCTATCAAGTTGCAATTTAAGCAAAACGCTCTCTAGCTCTTTACTAGTTAACACCTTATTTGATTCTAGAACTGTATAAATATCATCTAAACTTTCTGTAGTTATGATATAGGGAGTAAAAGCCTTCATTTCATTTAACACGCTGTAGTAAAGCTGCTGGGTAAGCAGTGCATGTAACCGCTTCCATAGCTTATTTGGGCGGTAAAATTGTGTGAGAAGCTTTTGAGATTGATTGAATTCTAAATAGCAGTGCGCATAAACGATATCGTAACGACCATTCGGCATAGATGAGAGTTGCTCACAAATAAATAGTTCTATACCTTTGCGTGCTTCATGTTTCCAAAGTCTTGTTGTAACAGTGGGGGAGATGCTTCGACGCTTTTTTACAGAACCACTATCATCGAACTGTTGGTGTTTTACATCGACCCGAAACACTCGCATATTGGCTTTTAAGCGATTGCCATTATTTGATAAAAAACGCTCACAACAGTGTGTGATCGCCATCTCCAAAAATGATAAAGCGCCCTGAGTTGTTTGAGCTAAAGGATCTGATGTAACTTTGTTCTTATATGCTCTGACTGCAGGCGTGTTTATATCACCTGTTGTATGGTTTGAAAGTACAAAAGAATTCCTATTTTCAGGCCAGAAAAGCTTTTTTAACTGGGTACGTACCGAATGCTCACTAAAACTCACCTTCTGTTTTATTTCAACCAGCTCTGAGGGGAGTGGATCAGATTGAACATTTTGAAACTTTATCCTAGCGATGTCTTCTTCAATAAATGACCGTAACTCATCGAGTTGATCTTTACAGAACTCACAGTGTAAAAAACGCTGTTGACCTATTTTCGTCAAATACAATAAGTCGTAGATGCAAGAAGCTGTTCCAATGTCGAAAAAGAGCGCCTTTTTAGCCTGTTTGTGTAGTTCTTGAAGCATTTCTTCAATAAGTGTGGCATGATTAGTAGCGCCTAGTACAAGGACTTTTTCCATGCTTACAGCCTCTTTGGAGGGCAAGGTTACTTTTTCAATTTCAGCTAATAAAGCTTGTTCAGATAAAATTTTGAACTGGGCGCTATTATTAAATATCCACTGTTTAGCTCTGTTCTTTTCCTGGTTAATTTCCGAGTCAATACAAGGCATTATTCTACCTCCGAAAGGCTTTGACAAAGTAGCTTGAACACTTCGTTTTCATTACCCAAGTTAAAATCGTAAACTGTCGTATTATGTGCCTTCACCAGCTTAGTTAGCTCTTCAATTGAATGCTTTTGAACTTTATTCCAGCGTTTGATTGAGCTTTTGGTATTACATACGGGTTCAGATGAAGTGTGTTCTAAATACCTAGCAGATTCCCATCTTGGTATGCTGGTATAGGTAAAATGGAAGAAACTTGGTACGGGATATATTCGCTCATGATGAGTAGATATGTTAGCGAGTATACAATGATGCTTATCAAATACTAATGAAAGGGCTTTTCTATAGTCATCAATTGGGTCCAAAAAATCAGATATACAAACAACCAACGCTTTATTTTTCAATGAGAGTGTGTAGTCTAAACCCGCAGACAATGAAAAACCTTCTTTTTCATTTTTAGCGATTTTTCCGAGCGAATAAAACCATATATGTTGTAACTTTTCTAAAACTTGATAAAAGAAACCGGCTTTTGACTCACACTTTAATTCAAAGCATTGATTATCAGATGAGATTACAATACTAAGCTTAAATTTTTTCGCATAAGCGATTGATAGCAAATTAGTTAAAGTATAAAAGTAGTTATCCAGTTTAGTTGGGATCCCTTTTTCACTAAATAAACCCGCCAAAATCGACCGTGATGCGTCAAGCACAACCACTAACTGCTTCTCAGAATACTGCTGCCATTGATTAATGTGTACATGATCTAACTGAATAGCAGTTCGCGCAGAATCCTTACCACAAGCAAAGTACTGTAGGCTCCGTTTTGAAATTTGATTAACATTATCTCCTAGCTCAAACCCTCGCATATTACTCCATTCAATGCCTTCAGATGCAAACCTTGGACTTTTAAACTCACCAATTTTCACAGCATAAGCAGGGTGAGTGTAAGGAATGTCAATTTTCGCTAAGTAATGATACAAACGTTTTTTTATCGAATCTAAAGCTCGGCTTAACTTTCTATGTTCTGACGAGCGCGTTATTTGTTCCATCAAATCTCTTCTAAGTGACTATCATGTATCTTCAGACAAAGGCTCAAAACACGCCAATAAACGTTCTATAAATTCACTGGTATCCGCTTCACCGTAACGTGTTGCGACAATTTTGACCCTATGATTCAAGATATAATTTGCAATATGCTTCAGATGATGAAAGCTGGGCTCTTCTCCATTCAAAAACGCTTTAACGTGAATGGCTTTTATTAATTTTAATAAACCTCTTGGACTAGCACCTGAATACACTTCAGGGTAATTATCGTCTTCTAGATAAGTCAGTATATTCTTAGCGACCTGCTGATATTTATGATTATCACTTTTAAGCCAAGTTTTCAGTTGTGCGTTCAACAGTAGCTGTTTATTTTCGTCTGTATTTTTATTACCAAACCGTGCGCTATTTTGCCCAGAAAATAATGGCTTTTGAAGGTGTGTAAAGTCGATAAAGTGCTCGATAATTGCTTTGAGTGGATTACTGCGCCATTTTTCATGGGCACTTTCTGTAAATAATTTTTCGGTTTGCAGCCACGTTAAAAAATATAGACAATGAAAGTGTCTTTTTGCTACTTCTTTATCATCAAGTGGATTGGCGCCACAGTGACCACTTTGAAACAGTTGCTCACTAATTTTTCCGTAATCAGTTTGGTTTGGCTGTCTTATTTGTAAGCGCATGGCAAAACGATCCATTTGCGCTTCACTCAAAGGGTAAACACCTTCCTGCTCTATTGGGTTCATAGTCGCAACAACCATAAATTGATTTAGCTGCTTACGTAAGTCATTAGGGTCCAAGACCTGAAAATAGATTTTAGATAGCTTTTTTTCCAGCTCAACATGTTCGTGCCTGCAGCCTTCTGGGTCTTCATTTTCATCATAAAGCCGTTCAATAGCTGGTCTTGCCGCCAATGTTTTGGATTTGGTGATGATGCTGACTTCTTTCTCGCTACATACTTCAAGCAGGGCAGCTTGTACTTTTGATGGCGCACGATTTATCTCATCAGCCACCATGATGTTGGTGAAAACTTTGCCAAAAATGGGCCTTAACCCCATTTTGTTGCTACTGTCTATCGTTTCTCTGTACAAGAGGTCTTGCGGCATCATATCAGGCACGAACTGCGCTCTTTGAAATTCTAAACCAGACAACTGCGCTAACGATTTTGCCAACTGTGTTTTAGCCAAACCAGGAAGCCCTTCTAGTAAACAGTGTTCTCCCATCAAAAAACAAAGTACAACTTGATCAACAACTTCGTCCTGCCCAATCACAATTTGTTTGATCTGCTCTCTAAGTATATCAATACACTCTTTGGCAATTTTTCTATCAAGTTTTTGACTACTTATTACCTGTTTTAAAAAAAAATCCATCTAAATCCCATTACAAAGTGTTAATAAATCAACGCTCTTTGTTAATATAAAATAAAATAACGGCTAAAGTCCAGAAACTTGCAGCTATGAACAAGGTACTATTGTAATTACCTAATAACATAAATTGTTCTGGATAAAATGCAGTCGGCGAAATAGCCCATAATAAAACCGAAGAAGTGATTAATACTAAGCATACCCAACGAGATAATTCACCAAAAAACAAATAACAATATTTTTTATATCCCGTATATCCGGTGGAAAGCAAGTTTAGCTCGGAGTTATCAACGTTATCTCTGTTAAGTAATACGTATGGATGATTTGAGACCAGAAGTAATAATCTTATCAAATTTGGTAAAAAGCATGAAATCACGATAACAGCAACAATAACCAAGTAAATATATATACTAGATGTTGATATATCAGCGCCGTTACTAATCCATTTATCGACACCAAAAAAATAAACAAATATTAAGAAAGTACTCACAACAATCACGCCTGCCAAGATAGCAAGTATGGACCTTGTGATATCTAATTGTACCGAACCGTTTTTGTGGTAATAAAGCATCAACAGAATAAATAAGGCCGATAGTAGAATGATATAAACATATCTTTGATCCACAACTTTAATCCGAACAATATCTGAATTTCCTTTTGTGGCATGCTCAAATCTTCCTTGGTAACTACTGAGAATCCATGCCGAAACGTCTTCTAAAGTTGAATCTGAGCCAAATGCGTCAACATCAATAAATGCAAGCCGCTTAGCCACCAAATTATAGCGCTCCTGATTATCACAATTCGTATCTCGATTGACTATCTCACAAGGCAGTGCCAACTCCTTAGCTTTATCGGAATTTAAATATCTCTTTACTTCATCAGACAATTTTGCGCTATCCACCTTCAAGCAACGATCACTGGCTAACACGCATGTGGTATCGCTGTTTGTAGCAACAAACTTAACTCTTTGTTCAAGCGAAATGTTATCTGAACGTGTCGGAGTTGGGATAAAAATTGATTTCACTCGACTATTAAAGCCACTATCAGCAAATAACTCTGTGCTATGTGTCAATTTTGAGTCAAGTTTACCGTGGTCACCGTCATAAATAACAATCGACTCAGTAGGATAGAATCTAGGATCTTTATCAATATGAACGTGTTTAGCTTGAGGACAGGCATTGCCATAAATAGAAGGGCAGGCAGGCTCCATTTTCAAAAGCGCTCCCTTTTTCTTTTTCAAACAATCTATCGCCTCCGAAACAGATCTCTGATAGCCATTCTCACACAACAGATTATTTGAATGATTCCAATTATAAGCGATCACTCTAAATAAGGGCGGGGGACCGATGACAGGTGTCTTTATAGTATGATTGTCATCTTGACTGCTTATTGTATCGGAAGGAAAAAAAGCAACCCAAACACAATACCCGATTTCAGCCCATGTTTTTTGAGAAAAGTCTTGTGCCAAATTACAGGCTTGATACTTACTCTTGTATGTCTTTTCAATAGTGTTTAATAGTTTAAAGATTACATCAAACTCTTGGTCGCTTATCACTTTATGATATGGGACATAAATATCCAGCCTCTCTCCATAACTATCTGTGGTCACAATTTGGGGGGGATTAATGTATAGAATCAAGGTGAGCATAGACGGAAAGAACAACAAGGTAATGTATGCAAAAACCTTCTTACGTTTTGGCTGCTGTTTGAGTTTATATGGCCATTGGCCAGCTCGGTACCCAAAGACTAATATACACACAACAAAGCCTGATGTGAGCATTAAAAAGTATTTACTGAGTGTATCGTTTACAGGTTGTGCAAACCAGCTTGGCCAATATTTTTCAACTTTAAATACTGTCGCAAACTCCTTATCGCCAACTGATAGATGAACATTAACATCTCTGTACCCTAGTGTTCCATTATGTTGATTATCACTTACAGCAAAGTGTTCGGCAAAAAAAGACTTCCATAATTGGTTTATAGAGTCATCATCAATTGTAACCGTCAACTTTATTGTGCGTATTTGCTTGTCACTGACATCGTTGGCACGCAGAAATTTCGTGATTTGTTTACTTGAGATGGCTATTTTCCAATCATTCTCTTCAGGAAAAATGAGCTTTATATCTTCCCCAAGAACAGGTACCTGTTCATTGATATCATACTCTTCACTTAACTCCTTTAAAGAAGACAATATGTAGTTATTTAAAGTGTATGTAAAATCAATTACTTTTATTGTTTTTTGTGGACGAGGGTGCGGTTTATCTCGCGCTTTAGCACTACCATGTAGGTATGGCTCATCATTAGCAGGTATATTGGCGCTGATACTCTGTTCTAATAGCTCTAGCCGTTTTGGGTATGTACTCCCAGACGATTCAGCATGGATTTTTTTAACTTGTGGCCACAGTATCGCTTTTTTAATTTTATTTAATATCTCTGCTGGATGCTTCTTATCATTTAAGAACGCTTGGATCCAGTTATCCTTTCTTAACTGGATTGCTTGAATATCCTCGTTTTCAATGTTTTGAGGTTGCCAATATGTCAGAGGAGGGTACAGTTGTCCTAAATGATTAAACCAGTCGGCTAATAAATCTGGTTTGCACAATTCGTCGTTTATACAAACTTGGACCGTCTTTAATAACCTCCTCATTTTCATTTCTTTTTCAGCGATTTTACTAAATAACGCATCTTTGCCAGTACATGTTTTAGTTCCAAAACCGCACGCTGTACTTTCTATGAACTTCTTATTTGGTTGGCTTAAAACTTGAAAGTCTTCACTGCTATTTCCTTGGTAAAAATGAACATCAAAAACATAGTCGCCATGAAAAGCAGAGAGTGTATGTTTTGTTAATTTACTTAAATCAGGGAGACTTTCTGCTAAGGTTTTTTGCGAATATTTAGATAGTAGAGAGAAAGAGGTCTGTATAGAGTTGCCTGTACTGGAAGTTTCATCAACGTGCAATAATCGAATAAGTTGAATGTATTCAAAAAATGCATCTGTCAGGGTTTTATCATTGAAGCTGCTTGAGAACTCAATTTTTTTACCGTCTACCGTAACAGCCAGTTGCTCGATGAATGGGTAAAAATATAATTCGACATTATTTTCATCAACATAATAATGCTTGGGTATATCGTGATTAGCTAGCCATTGATTAAACTTAATAGGTGTACCTTTATATGTACTTAGGTGAGTTCTTAACGCATTGCGATCACCCATCCAGAGGCTTTCTAAGCGGCTATGAGTATACCCTTCTTTATTTTGGCTTACTAGCTTATCCAAATGGTCTTTACTTGGCTTTGTTATCTTAGATGATTTAGCTTGATACAAGCATTTCAGCATCGAAGAAGGGTGCATGTAACTATCACAAGAGTCAGCTCTGCTCTGATCACTCAAAACGGTTAAAGGTGCAAGTAGTAAAAATATATAGACCAAATAATAAAAAGCGTTTATGAGCTTCATAATGACTCATTTTCCAGATCTATTTGAGCTTCTTTCCTTGAATTAGGACCTTGGATAAACTGACCCAAGCCTAATATCTGATTTGTATTTTGATATAATCGGTTTTGACTAAAATTAGACCACCATTGCACTAAGTCTAAAAACTCTGTTGGCTTAGCGAAATTATGTGTGCCTTCAGAGCTGCTCAAATCATAGGCCGGTTTCCATAAACAAGTATCGCATGACGATGACGCCACATCGAGTTCTTCTTGCTCTTTAAGTAACCCCATCACAATTTTTGGAAAACTATAATTTATCATTTCCTGAACAGCCCCTATATGGAAGTCCTGTATTTTCTCGTCTATCGTTCTTGACGATGCCCATACGTCTAATATTTCCTTAATGCTTTTTTTTTTCTGTTCAGAAGTACGAGATGTTTCTAAATACTTTTCAAGTATTAATTTGTAAACATCTTTAGATATAAGATAAGACGCATTCGTATCGGTTTCAGATTTTTTAATATCAAAAAGGTACCCACCTTTAAAAATGGACTGCTCGGCTGTTGTTAAGTGCGCTAAAGTAATAATATTTTGTAATATTTGCTTAGGTGTTTCGGCCAGAACGAATGCAAACTCTAGCTGTTTGTTCAATTCATCAGAAGACTTTAACCACCTTACTTTATTGAATACACTGGTTTTATCGGATACTTTGTCCCTGCTTGAAAATTCTAACAGGTTGCAATATGCAACGCCTGAGAATAAAACTGCATCTGAACAAGTATCGCTACTTATATCATTGCGTTTACTTTTTTCTCTCAGTTCCTCTAATTTATCTATTGGGATCTGCATACTAGACTCGACCGTATTATCTAAAATATTTTTAACTTTACTATTTTGCTCAAATACACGTTTTTGCTTATAATGCATGCCAGAAGATAGAGACATAACTGTGGCATCGAGCCTGCAATAATCCTCATCGCTCTTATCACTCTCAGCTAAACTACTTTTCATCGTTTGTAGGTTTAAATCTAAAAAAGCATTAATTGTTTCTTTGACATAAAACTCATCCTGCTTTTTAATATTAGTGAATGTACTTTGCTTCGAGTCAAACCATGCCATAGTGCATAAGAAACGTTCTCCATAGATAGATTTTGCACCCATCTTTATAATATTGTCGTAACGAACAAATGCCATATCGGTATAATTTTCATAAAACCTATCGAGGAATGTTGCTTTTTCACTTGATTTGTTTATGTCGTCATACAAGTTAGTAATGGCAGCAATATCAAACTCACTGAGTACATCGATTTTGTGACGCATCAATTTCAATCTATCATCAATATAATCTTCGCTATTTGGATGAAGCTGAAAAACGTATGCTAGGTTGGCCTTTCTTCTATCATAAATAGAGGCATCGTTTTTAATAGCCTCCCAATAATCTAAAAAAGAGTCATCATACAACTTTAATATCAACAGATTACGATGGAGGTCAATAGTTGGTTGATTCTGCAGTTCTCGGTCTAATCTTGACTTAAAGGACTCTACTCCTTCGATCTTAATATAAAGCTCTTTTGGTATACCTAAAGCAAATTCCATAATAGAATTTAATACAAGTTCATTAGCATCTGTACTACTCAAGTATTGAACCATTTCTCTGAATAACTTTACTCTCAACGTGACAGCATCCGAATCCTTTTTTACATTTATTGATGGTGATGAGATAAATAAAAGTGGAAAGAATTCACCTTCGTTATTTCGCAAATATTGTGATTTAATACCGCTAGATCGTATTTCATAAGCTGTCAAACTAGCATTAATCCAATTGACTATACTATGTGGTGATATCAGCCTATTGCTAGCATCGATATCATTTTCGCTTCTTTTAATAAGAAGTTTATTAAAAGCAAATTCTAATATTTTAGCAGTATGTTCGTGCTTTTTTTTGCATTTTTCTGATTCACGATCTCTTACAATCATTTCAAACCAAATATTCGGATAGCGCTGCGTAAACCAATTCTGTTGTATGAAGGTATTAGGATCTAACTCCCAAACACAAGACTTCATATTATGAATGTATCCGGTGAATAAGATGTTTAAAAAGTCTTTATGTATTGCACTACTATCTTTAGCTGTTAACTCATTCAACTTGTTAAAGGTAGCACGTATCCTCTCATCATCATTACCCTGATCGAAATTTTGTTTTTCAATCCATCTTAAGAAAGGGAAACTGTTATTAGAAAGGCGGTGTAGCTCATTTAAAAGCTCTTTGTTTTCCAAAAATGGAATAAAACTGTCTTTATAAAATAATGTAGCTTGAACATGCATACCTGAGTACATGTAAGCATTAAACAAAGGCTCACTAATGTATGAAAACAGTTCTGCTTGCTCATTATCGTTTATTCCATTAAATAGCTTTTTAACGTGCTCAGATAATGAGGTGGGATCTGATAGAGTATGCTTTCCTTTAACCCAAGCATCATATACTAACCAGATATTTACAAACGCCTGAAATCTTCTCTTGCTTGCAGAAGAGTTTATTACTCGCTCTTTATACTCCTTTGTAATTTTCTCATTTACGCCCTTTGAAACTGCCTTTGTTAACTGTTGTCTTTCTAATAAACTTGAAAACTTGGTCAATTCACGCAAATAATCACGCCTATTATCATTCTCAACTTGCGTAAAAATATTAAATCCAAACGAAATTTTAACAATCTCTTTTGCCAAACTACTAATTTCATTTCTACGATTAAAGTTTTCACTTTCAGGAACGCTATTTATGATCCTTAAAGAAGCGGTTAACGAATCAAGTTTAGTACTAGTAGGATTTAATAATTGAAAAGAAGTAAAGTACTTTGATGAAAACAAGGCAATATGATCAGCATAAAAATGACAATCCCTATCAGTAATAATCCATCTTATTTTATTTATATCTTTAAGATTTAATGGATTAAACCATCTATCTAACTTAGAGTAATAATCCGTTTCAGAATAATAATGCCCCCACAATGACTGTAATTTACAATCAAAATTTTGTTCAGTAAAAAAAAGATTACCATATAGTTCAATGGCTGCTCTACTGGCTACATTATTAGTGGCTTCACTGCTAAAACTAACAATGGCGTCGTGAAATTCGTATAGTATTTCAATTGATTCATACAGAACCTCAAGAATTGACTTTTTATTTTTAGCAGTTATCTCTGGTTTTATAGCAGTTAAAAAAGCGGGTAAATAAGACTTTCTATAACCAAAATCATTCATAATAATATGAATAATTTCTAGCTCAGAGTTAGGGTTTACCTTGATGTAAGCAGCGAAAATATCGTTTTTTTTCTCATCGCTCAACAAGGAACGTTTAGAAATCATTCTATTATTAAGAAAGCCCAAATAGTTAAATAGGCTTGTTTCATCGAGTGACTTATAATTTTTTGATAAAAAATCATTCAATTCATCATTGACGTATCTTTTTAACTTTTTGTTGTTTGGTCTACACGCACTCAAGTTAGACCAGGTCATAGGCTTTTGGTTAACGCGTGCATCATCAAGAATGTCTTTGAAATGTTTTTTATACTGAGCTTTAAGTTTAGAAGGAAGATATGAATTAAGCTTAGTAGGGCATGTTTGTTGAAAAGCGACATTGCCAAAAGATTCAAAAGAGATATGTAAAAAAAATATACTTACAAACAACCAAAGATGCTTCACATTCAATCCTTTTTATTTTTAAAACCACATATCAAAAGAGTAGGGCAGAATTTTTTATAAAATAACTCAACTCATTAAAAAATTTAATAATTACTTTTTTATAACGTCTAAAATTGGATTATATAGCTCTTCAGGTACCGTAAAAGACAACTCATCACGCATTAAAAAATTCAACTCTGTCGGTTGCTGCTCGATAAACTTTTCAATACTAGAAACCTTTTTGAATAAGAAAAGCGACTTTTTACAGTTACCTTGTTCATAGTTTATAGATAACTCATTCGCGATTACAAAATACCAATACTTGCGAAGGCCTTGTTCCGAATTTATATTACTATCAAAACTTTGGTTGCGTTCATCTGTAATATAAGAAATAACATCTGTATAAAAAACTGGATCAGATATTATTTTATCTTGAAAATAGTTCCAGCCCATATCGTAATCATCTTCTCCAGTATGAACCCCTAGTTTAGTAGCCTCCTTAATAACAGACTTTCTGAAGCTTTCATCCTCATTATATGATTTCAATATTTTCATTTTACATTGACTAATGATTATCTTCCCGACCTCTTCTGAGCACCCATCATAATATGAATTAAGTCTAGATCTGAATATATCAAGTAAAAATGGTTGCTCTTGTATTCCTCTCGTTAACTCTAACTCTTCACGAGTGGCCCTTAGCTCTTCCTTACTCGTGACCCATGTCCGATATACCAAATAAATGGTCGCAGCCATAAGGATTGGACTGAGTATATTATTAAAGTACACAGCTACATCGACCCAAACCTTAAAGTTTATATTCTTTAGGTTTACTTGGAATTTATTTAAATATTCAAAAAATATGACCAAAATAGATAAAATTAATGCACTATAAAAGATAATTGCGTGACGATTATTTATGACCAACTTTGCATAATGACTATTTTTACCATTCATGAGGCTTAAAATTAGCAGTAGAGTAATAATCGATAACATTACACAGAGTGCAATAAGGGAATACAAAGTCATTTGAACCTCAAGATTAACAGTAGGTAAACAATGTTAAATCTAACGCACAGATGTTTCAAGTGTTTTTAATATCATATATTTACACTGTATAGAACAGGTTTAGCTGCTCAATTCAAACCATGCTCTATAAAACTTTTTTGACTATGTGTGAAATTTAAATAATGCAGACAGACAACTCGTCACTTCAAAGCAATTTTTTGTGTGATGGCGTAATATGTTTGCAAATAATCTATATTTAGTGGCTCTAATTCCGAATGAAGTTTTTAGTAGTTAGCTGAGCTATAGTAATCTCTCAAAAAAGGCAAAACAGCATAAATACTTTCCCACTTTACAATAATAGAAATCACATATCCGATGTAAAAATAGTTTGAGAAGCTCACTACAAGTAAAGTTCGTCAGATAGTATGTCACTGTGATTTGATTAGACTAAGAGGTTAATTCATTGGGGATAAGTAAACTTAATAGCGCATTGTAAATTAACAGTTCTGAAATTTGAAAATCAAGGATGGCTGGATAAATAAAATCTAGACAATCATCAAGACTCTTCAGCTCTGTAGCATCAGGTGCTATCGGTAAGTTGATAACGCATGTAATTAATAGGAAACAAGAAAAGCTTAGTAATATATTTTATGTGCAAAGTGGCTTAGACGTGTTTTTATTTTCTTTAAAACCTGAGTGTAATCTGCATGTAATAGCTTTGTAGGGGCTCTAGACCTACAGTAACCAATACCCAATTAACTATCAGTTTTACATAAGGGCATAAAAGGATTACATGGCTTATTTAACCTCAACCAATATGAAAAACAGGCTTTATCTAAAGGCCTTTCATCGATTTGGACGTTTAGAAGATAGCGTAGATACTTTTATAAATAGTCCCGAGATATCAAGAAGACATGCCATCATCGAGTGGACAGGTAAAGCTTGGATGATTGTAGACATTAGCAAAAATGGTATGTGGCTTAATGGTAATAAAATCACACCCAATGAGCCATATTATCCTAAAGTTAATGACATTATTAGCTTTTCTGATCAAAGTAATTTAGCATTTCAAATTGATAATTTAGACAAACCTCATGATATCCTCACCCCAGTTAGCATTGATAAAAAAGAATGCCATAGAACTAAGGATCCCATTGTTTTAAATCATCACAATTTACTTCCCTCTGAAACATCGCCCGAATTAATTCTCTATTATGATGTGAAAGAGAAATCTTGGTATGTAGAGGATTTAGAAAAAAATCACACTTCAAAAGTATCTGATGATAACCTTTTATTCTTTTCCAATACAAAGTGGAAACTTTTGAATTGCGCGAACTCACCTGAAAAAGAAACAATTGTAATGACCGAAAAAGCTTCGAAGGACTTAACATTTATTTTTAATATAAGCCAAGATGAAGAACTCACGGAGCTTACACTAGAAAATGATTATGATCAGATAGATCTCGACACTCGCTCACACCATTATTTAACAGCTTTGTTGGCGCGGTATCGCACACAAGATGAGAAAACTTGCGTACCAGAGAGATTGCAAGGTTGGCGAACCATAAAGCAACTCACAAAAGATTTGGGCATATCTGAAAGCCATATAAACATTCAAATCCACAGAGCAAGAAGCAATTATCAGATAAACTTCAATTATTTGGGCAATATACCCCGTTACTTATTGAGCGCAAGAAAGGAAAAGTTCGATTTTCAGGATCTAATTTCAAAATCTACAAGGGCAACAAATTAGAGTATCAATCCGCGCAAGAAGTTAAGTTGGCTTAATGTATACTTAAAGAAAAAGCTGGTGCTCCTTTATTTATCTGGGAGTACAAGGCTAGGGAGTCGTAGCAAGTCAGAAGTAGTCCCAATTACATTGTACTATATTGTTTTTCAAACATTTTAACTATTTGTACAAACACGCACGGCTCTCTCAATCCTATAGGGTAGGGAGCAGAGAAACTTACCCTAATATTGGCAGAGAAAACTACCTAAACTGGCATAAATGTTTTAATCACTCACATTACGTACGTCAGTTATGGTGTTAATCAGATACGTAAGCAGGGCACTTTGCCCAACATCAATAAATTCAAGCAACTAAAGTCCACACAAAAATTAATCAAAAAATTTCAACAATATTACTTGTCATTTTGCGCTTTGAGTTGCTAAACATAACAATGAAAAGACCGATTTCAATCAGCTACACTCAGACAGCATGTAAGCAGAGGGAGTAAATAAGATGGCACTTAAACCAACAACCACAGCACAAAACGCTTATGTTGAAATGTTTGAAAGGCACCATAGCCAAGCGCACAATGAGCTAATAGATAAACTCAACGAAGTCGCCTTAAAACTTTATTCAATCTCTATGGATAAGCATTACTTGAGGGATGCAATTTTAGTTGAAGTATCAAAAGCATTAATGGAAACCAAAAAGTACTTTCGTTCATTGGAGTCAAATTCACCTCGTAATTATGAGACGGAAGGCAAACTCGTCATGCTTTGGGGCTTAGCCGCAGCGCCGCTGAGCATGCTGGACAAAGAGCTAGGTATATTGTGCGAGTTAGAAGATGAAAACTGGTTGCATCCAGATGGCTGGAGTAATGAGGAAATTATCGAATTTGGTGTAAAGCTCGATTTAATATCGCGAACATTTATGCGTTTGTCTTTTCCAGTGTCTGTGTGGCATTAGGCAAAATGACCAGTAAAGATCAAATTCGCTAAGTAAGCTATAGCATTAATACAAGTAAATAAATTTAGGCCAATTACAGCCAAGTATAAATAACTCAATGCAACTGCTACTTTCAAACTCTATTAAGTCCGATACTGGTAAGTATTGGACATTTTATTGCTGCACAATTAATTTATAGTCGTTAATAAAGTAGTGGCATAACCTTATAAGTAAACTCAAAATCACAATTTAACATAATATGTATTATAGGATGTTTCATATCAGTTCACTTAAGCCGTCATTAGCCTCATTTAAAAATACTCTAAGACCTCCACTGTTATAAAAATCATTTTATTGGGGCTGAACCCTCTATACTTAACAACTAGATATAGTATGCCTGTTTAATGTATGTGGCCTGCCTTCCTAAGCTGGCCACAATGGACAAGTTAATTAATGCGGTATATCTCTAAATCATCAAAATGGATTTCGCTGTCCACTTGCCAATTTGTTGAGTACAAATAAATTTGTAATTGATGGCCTGCAGTTTCAGGCGCTGTAAATTCCAAAGTCAATGGCGACCAAGTTTTATTTGTAGTGATTTTCTGGGCGATTGATTTTTTACTCGTTGCATCATAAATCATAATGCGACCGTTTGCGTCTCCAGAAAACACTCGGGCCATAGATTCTAGTCTATACGTCGCTCCGGGCTCGTAATTAAATACCTTTTGTGCAACTTGCCATCCATAATTTGGCTTGTTTTTAACAGTTAATCCTTGCGTGCCACTAAATGCACTGTTTGCACTCAAAAACACAGTCTCAGGTGTTGATTGCCAGTGACGCCAATCTGCTGGTAACGCATTTGCAAACGCCACATCAAATGATTGGCCATAAACTCTATACCCTTTAACAAGCTGTGCAATTGCGCCCATGTAATAACGTTGATTGACACCTTGAATTGCATCAAACACTGAGGTTAATTTGACTTCCGAGTCATGATAAATACTTGGTTTAAATTCAGCTAATTGCATCCACCATCTCAAAGATGTGAATGATTCTGAGTCATAACATTTATTCACATGCCTACTAAAGTTTGAACAATGTGAAATCATAAAATCAGCTGTATTAGCAAAGTAGCTCATTTCCTCTTTGCTAAACCCAAGCCCTGCATGATAACTGCTTACAGCCGCTGCGATGTCTAGATTTCCATGACTAGTATCCTCTGTTCCAGTCCAATTAAAACCATCATTGATTGTGTCCCTGTCAGTCAGTAGGCTCCAATAACTCCATTCATATTTTTTTGCAGGTAGTCCTGAGTTAGACTGATATTGCCCCAGAGTGAGGCTGCTTTTGAAAGCTTCTATCAGTTGTTGCGCCATATATTGATGATTAGGGTCACTTCCTTCAATCTGAGCAAGCTCAGCATATGTGCGCTGTAATGCAAGATACTGATTATGTGGTAAGGATTGGCCAGGCTTTCGACTAGATGAATCATTAGCAAACAAATACACTAAATTCCCATTTAGCGTATGATGTAGGTCTTTTTCCCACTTAGGGAATGTATGATTTATCAGAAAATCATAGTAGCCTTCAGCTTTGGAGTTGAAACGTAAATCGAGCCGCCCTGCTTTTGCCAATTTAATAAACTTGGCCATTGGTGCGGTTATCATCCCATCGTGGACAAGATATTCACGCCATGATCTTACTCGAATATTGTCAAAATGCACTGTACAGTTCTTTCTATAATCTGTTGCGTATAGCCTGATATGAACATTATTAGATGGATTGGAAGGCGCAGTAAATTCAGCGATATGATTGGTGTAGCTGAGAGATTCAACGTATGTGTTTAAAAGCAGTTTTCTGTCAGTAAAATCATAAACCTGCAACAAGCCTTTGACTCCACTATCACAATTCTCAATTTTTGCATGAAAATTAATTTGATATTTACCATTAGGATCAAAATGCTCATTTGATTTATGAGGGTTTCTTAACGGTGTTTGTAAAACATGCCAACGGTTAGTTTCAGGTGCGGTTTTAACTGTAAACGCGGCGCGACTTTTTCCATCATCAAATTTATCAACAGTATTTCTGTAGGCAGTTTGTGCTGTCGATTGCCAGCGATACCAATTTGCAGGTAACGAACTATCTTGCGGGTCAGCTTTTTCAGCAGAAAAATTCTCAATTGCATCAATAGAGTATACCCACTCGCCCCAGCCTTTATAGCCATCTATGCCCATTCCTGTATCATCTTTGGCAAGGGCAAGCGCTTTATCAACACGTGATATAAATGTATCAATATATTCTGGGTTGTTTGTTCCAAGATACATTTCTATCAATGCATCTAAGTAGTACGCTTCTGCCCAAGCTAAATTGCTAGAACGGCTGAAGCTGTTTGGATATTGGGCTTGATACTGCTGACTAAGCAAATCAAACTTACCAATCCATTCTGCTTGTGTGTGTTCAGCATATGCGCTATTTAACGACAATAAGCACAAAGACACCGTAATTGTATTAATTATATTTTTCATAAACTTTCCTTTTAAGTAATGCTATTGAATATACTACACCTCCATTGTTGACGAAAAAACACCCGAACAGTACATAGAAACATAAAATTTATTGAGCAAAAATCACACGATTGACAATCTAAATTCGTCATACATAGCATTTATATTAAAAATAAAAATTCTAAATATTTAGAGTATATTCTATTAATAACATTATCATATCACTCTAATAATTTTTCCATAATGGGTAAAAATTTCGTATCTATCGCGAAATTATAAAATCCTATTTGTACCTTTTATATATAAGTAACAGTAAAAAATTAGACCTAAATCATACATCTTATACTGTGCTTCAAAACTAATTCAGTGTATATCTCGACGAAAAGGTAAACAAAATGTAACATTTATTGGGTGTTTTTTTGCCATCTGCGCTGGTATATCTAACCATAGTTATTAACCTGTTCGTTCAGACAATCAAAAGGAGTGAGTTATGAAAACAACATTTTTAGCGAGTACGCTGTTAGCTAGCATCATCAGCTTTAATGGTTTAGCAACTGAAGTGACAACGAACGCAGATGATGGATTGCTCAAGTACTCATACAACTTTGTGTATTTAAAATGCGAGTCAGCATCGTGTAATGGTGCGATAACTCGTTGGTACAAAATGAAAGTATTTTACAAGTTTATTGCTGATATTCCTCCACATTCAGAGGTAAGAATTTACTGGAATGAAAATGTGCCCACAGGTATTTCTGCTGGAAAAAAAGTAGCTTATACAAATGGCGCGGCATGCTCTGACGGGTCAAACATGACTGCAAAATGGTTTTTAGATAGTTCGTTCAAGCCAATCACTGCGATAGCGACTGACTGTGATGGAGTTGAACACACTTACAGTGTGCATCAATTCAATTTTTAAATTTGCATTATAAATCTAAAAGCGCCTCGCTTGTATAAGCCAGGCGCTTTTGTAAATTTATCCTGTGATGATGCGTAACATTCTGCGAAGTGGCTCTGCTGCGCCCCAAAGTAGCTGGTCACCAACAGTAAAGGCGCTAATATATTTGTCACCCATAGACAGCTTTCTGATCCTACCTATTGGAATATGAAGAGATCCTGTTACCTTAACCGGCGTAAGCTCTTGTTCCGTCACCCCTCTTTCATTAGGGATCACTTTAACCCATTCGTTATGCTCATCAAGAATACGTTCAATTTCACTCACTTCAATGTCTTCACGCAACTTAATGGTTAATGCTTGTGAGTGACAGCGCATTGCGCCAATACGCACGCACAGTCCATCTACAGGGATTGGCTGCTTAATCGAACCTAAGATTTTATTTGCCTCAACTTCAGCTTTCCATTCTTCTTTACTCTGACCAGATTCCATTGGCACATCTATCCAAGGGATCAGGCTTCCAGCAAGCGGCACTCCGAATTGGTCTTTCGGTAAACTGTCATCTTTGAGTTTGTCGGCAACAATTTTATCTATTTCCAAAATAGCAGAAGATGGATTCTCAAGCTGCGCACTCACGCTGCTATGAATTTCACCCATTTGCGTTATGAGCTCTCTCATATTTCGCGCACCAGCGCCTGAAGCCGCCTGATATGTCATTGGGCTGACCCATTCTATGAGATCTTTTTCAAACAAACCACCTAACGCAAGTAACATCAATGAAACTGTACAGTTACCGCCTACAAATGTTTTAACGCCCTGCTCTAACCCTTGTTGGATCACATCGTTATTGACTGGGTCTAAAACAATAATACTGTCGCTCGACATACGTAGGGCCGATGCAGCATCTATCCAGTAGCCCTGCCAGCCAGCATCCCTCAAAGGTTGGTAGACCTCTTTTGTGTAGTCACCACCTTGACAGGAAACGATAATATCCATTTCTTTCAAAGAAGGTATGTCAAATGCATTGTTAAGCGGTTTGGCTGCCCCCGCAAAATCAGGTCCGAGTTGACCTGATTGTGAGGTGGTAAAAAAATGCGCATTAAGGTGAGAAAAATCCCCTTCTTGTTGCATGCGCTCCATTAGTACTGAGCCAACCATGCCACGCCAGCCGACAAATCCTACATTATTCATTACATTACCCTTTATTTAATTAAAATTACTCATTGCGTGAGGGGTACGTCTAGACGTCTAACCTATCAAAATATAGCTGTCAGCTCTAGTACTTTTTAGGGCAATTACGAAATTCCTCAACTAGTAAGCTTAAGCATTACATCAAGGGTAAGTTTAATGTTGATAAGGAGCAAACAACACAACGAGGTATCAGGATGAATAATGGTGATTAAGAATAAAAAAACCCCGCAATGCGGGGTTTGGATACAACATGTAAAGGTTGCGTCCAAGCTTGATGCTGCACATCAAACTAGAACTCTGTTTTGGTAAAATGTTTATTATATGTTAACAAAATACCTGAATGTGGTAAGGATATGCGATAACCTTTTTGTGTTAGCTATTATGAGTCAGGTTACTACTATTTTCAAGTAAAATTCATTCTAAATATTGATCTAGATTATAAAAAAAATCCAAACCTAATATATGTTTACGCTTACGTAAATGTAATATTTCTCACGTGAAAGTTATTAAATTTTAAAGGTAATCTTTAATCTTAAAATAAAGACGTACAAAGTCGGGACATATTTAGATAACTTTAAAATATTTATACTAAATTATAGTTATGATTATTTTAATAATATCAAAAATAAAAAAGACCACTTAAAGTGGCCCTTTAATTGATTGTGTTTACTTAGAATTCAACCGCAAAATCTAAGCTAACTTGTTGCGCCGATTCTTGAGATCTGATTAGCGCGCCGTTTTGCTCAACTTCAAAGTCTTGACCTAGTAAGTTCTTCACTTTTAATGTAACTGTCGTGCTGAAGGTCGGATAGTAACTATAAACCGCATCCAATGAGTTGATCGGTTGCTCATAAGCATCGTCAAAGCCATTTACACCAGCAGCCAAGATACGGTCGCCGAATACATTGTAAATGAGAGAGCCTTGGTGATTACCATTATGAGAGTCATAGTTTAACTGCAAGTTTGCAACATACTTCGAATGACCAGTCATACGGCGTTTAAGATTAGTCAAATCTCCTCTCGCACTTTCAAGTATTTCTACTTCAGAGTCACTGACTGTTAAGTTACCAGAAGTAAAGAATGCGCCGCCTAAGAAATCAGATGATAACTCCACCAGCCATTCAGCTTCTAAGCCGTAAACATATGCAGAGTCGGCATTTTCAAACTCTAGCGTGAAACGGCCATCACGCTCATTTAACTGAGCTTCAATCGGCTTGTCGATATCTTTATAGAATGCACCGACAGAGAAGTTATCACCACTTTCGAAATAGAATTCAACACGCACATCAAAATTATCTAAGTGACTCGACTTCAAGGTTGGATTACCAAGTGTTCTATAATCAGTAAGTGGATCTTGATATTGTACAGGCGTCAGTTCACGTAGATCCGGACGTACAATAGTTTGCCCCCAACCTGCACGAACTTGATAGGTTGGTTGACTGTAAGTCATAGATAGCGAGCCAAACGTCTCGTCTTCCATTACAGACGCTTCTTGAATTGCTTCAGCACTTAGCTTGTCGTTCAATAATTCTGCATCAAACACTGAGCGAGAAAATGCCAACGCGACCTGTCTAAAGTCTTCATATCTTAAACCACCTGAAAGACGCCAGTCGTTCGCATACACGTAATCAAAGCTTCCATAGTAAGCATCAATTTTTTGTGCCGCGATGTAATCGTCTGCAGTAGGCTCCTGGAATAGGATCTCTATTTCAGTGTTATCAACTCGACTATCATCTTTGAAGATACTACCAATCCCTAACGCTTCATTTTTATTGGTAGCAAGAATAATGTTTTCAGTTGGGCCAAAGCGATACTTAAAGAAGTCCGTTTTATATTCACGCGTTTTATCAACATAGTAAGCGCCCCCTTTTAACTCCACTTCTGAAGAGTCAAAATAGAATGCTTTAGATAAGTTCCAACCAAAGTTTTCAACTTTGTCTTCCATTTCAACAAAACGGTACAAGAATGGATCGCCGCCTAATGGACCACTCGTGTAGGTATCTGTGTAAACACCATCCGTATAACGATCTCTTGCTGTGATCTCAAGTTCACTAGGAATATCAGTGGTCGCTGTTGAGTCTGTATACTGCCAATCGAATCCAACACCTTTAATAAAGTCATATTCAATATTGTGCGTACCACGGAATTGGATAACCTCTAATTCGCGCTGCTCGAACGACGTTAAGTTTTTGCGCTGGATCTCACCGTTGGCAATGCTTAATGACTTTGATGGCTCTTGATACAGGGAAATTGACGCTTCATCTTCAGTGTCTCGTAACATCATGTAAGAAGCATTAACATCATGCCCATCTAACTTGTAACCGATATTAAGAGAGCTGTTTAACTTCACATTTTTTTTGGTCGACTCTTTATCCGTTCTAGCAGAGTAACACTCTAAATCAGACTTACCACAGTCTTCTGGTTTAACATCAACCGACGAAAGAACGGCTGAATAACCCTTACTGTGGGACCATTCATGATCATATGCAGCTGAGAATAAGAATCCTAGTGAGCCACCAAAACCAAATAAATCCTCAAATCTATCGCCATAAACAAGCTTACCACCGAAATCCGGATCTAGGTCTTTTTCAACCATTCCAAAATCACGGTGCAGAGACTTAGTCAATGTCTTATTGATTGCAATGGCTTCAGCTTGAGATACGGCTTCTCCGCGCTCTTTAGACTCAATATCTCTGATATTTAACACTGAAATATCCGATATACCATTGATATACTTGTTGAGCGCTGCGTTCATAGTGCTTGGCATGGCACGTAAGCCGTCGTCTTCACCAAGCCAATCATCGTCACTACCGTTGTATACAAAACCAGTACTGTTTGTGTCTTTGTGTGTCACACCAACTTCTAGCTTGATCACTCGGTCATTCGGAATACTTTTTGTACGTATGTTTACATCACCACCACCAAATGCAGCAGGCATGTTTGGGGAATATGCCTTTTGTACGGCTAATGACTCAATGATACTTGATGGGAAAATATCTAAAGGGATAACGTTTCGTGTTAGATCTGGACTCGGTACCTGAGCACCATTAAGACGAACACTAGAGTAACGTTCTCCAAGGCCACGTACATAAATGAATTTATCATTCACAAGACTCAGGCCTGTCACACGACGAAGTGCTGACGCTGCATCACTATCACCCGTGCGAGAAATCTGCTCAGCACCCATGATATCCGCAACAAAAGCTTGATTCTTTCGCTCTTCAATAACAGCACTTGCACTGCCTTTTAAGCGGCTTCCTACCGCAACAACTTCTTCAATTTCTTGTGCCGTCTCTTGTGCTATAACCTGTGTAGACAAAGGACTCAAAAGAGAAAGCAAAGAAATCGTTATCAAATTTGTTTTAAACACTTTGATTGGTTTCATTTGTAATTCCTCTAAACCAAAATTTCGATTCACAAAGGGCGCATTAAAGCGCCCTTCCAATTTTTCTTTTATGGCTTAGATTATTTTGTACGAGCGATTGACTGTGCTACGAATTTTGCCCAGTTTGAATCTGTTTCGTCTTCACCTAGTGCACCAACATAAGTCACATCAGTAAAGAATGAATTCTCGTCGCTAAGCTTTGATGACTCAACGCTTACATTGTTACCATCTTTGTCTTTGATAGTACCGTTAGTAGTCGCCAAATCTGCGCCAAGTACATTTTCAAATGCACTGAATCCAACTAACTGGTTGCCATCATTTGTGAACCATTGTGCGATATCAAAACCTGCTAGGTCACCGTCTAGCGTAATATTTTCAGGTTCGAAGTTGTTCGCACATGCAAAGATAGAGTTGTGGAACTTGATGTCACCTGCAATCGCATTTGCATGAACACCTACAGGGCCTGAACCTTCGTTTTTGTCATATAGGTCAAAACACGCTGCGCCGTCTTCAGTGCCTTGGCTTACGAAAAGCATGTTGTGAAGTTGAGCTTTACCCCACTCTTTCATTTCCATACCCGCACCGTGACCACGTGGACCTTTAATGCCGTTGCTCACGACTGTCGCGTTAGCGATTGTTGGGTTAGAAACCGTTGTCGCTCTGTCTGCGCCAGCATCTGTTGTAGGGTCTTTTTTACCACCATCAGTTTCAAAACCGTGGTTACCTTGGTTAAGCGTTTGAACTAAAATGAATTGGCCGTTACCTTTCCAACCTGTATCCCAGTCAATACCGTCATCCGCCGTGTCTGTTACAACGATGTGCTTGATATTAACTTGACCACCAAATAGCTCGATACCGTCATCGTAACCTTGGTGAATGTGAATGTATTCAACCTTAGTGCCTGAACCAACTGCGTTTAAGGTAATTGAGTTTAGTTCGTCACCTTCTACACCGTTACCTGCATACTTAACAACTACATGCTCTAATGAACCACTGTTATCAGCATCGTTGTTACCACCGTAGTAAGAAACAACACCTTCTGCTGCCACGTTACACATGCCAGACTCAGCTTCAGTTTTAGTACACTCAACGGTTGTAGCTAAACCATTAATTTGGATACCACCCCAGTCCTGCATTGCTGGTACTGTTTCAGCATCACCGTCTACTTCTTTGATTGAAGTAAATGTGATTGGGTTACCAAGTTCACCAACAGCGTGGATTTTAGAACCACGACCAATGCGCACAAAGTTCTCAGCTTTGGTGAATGCGATTGTCGCACCAGCTTCGATGGTTAAAGTTGGTCCGTCAAGGTCGATTGAACCACCTTTAGATGTATCAACATCATCACCGATGAATAATGCGCCCTCAAAAATGTGTGCGCCACCATCTGGTAATGCTTCAAGTAAGAATGAAGAAGAGATGCTCTTTGCATTACTTGCGAACGCTTGGCTATATTTACAGTGGATACCGTCTTGGTCACCTTTAAACGGCGTGCCGTCCATTGTGTAGCTTGCACATGGCAATTCTACAACCTTATCGCCACCATTATCATCACCACCACCATTACCTGTATCTGGAACAACGACCGGGTTTTCGACTGAATTGTCTACATGATTGTCGTTATTTGTAGGAGTGATATTGATGTCGCCGCCACCGCAACCAGCTAGTACAAGAGCAGAAGAAATTAAGCTTACTTTAAATAAACCAGAAAGGTTCATGTTGGTCTCCAAGAATATAATTGTTATAACCGTATTTATTTAATGGAGCCAGAATAGATTTAACGTGTTACAAATGGGTGACAGTTTTTATAAGTTAAAATGACAAAATATAATTTATTTAAAATAAAAAAGCCGCCCGAAGGCAGCTTTGGTGTTGCGAATATTTATTATAACTTACATCAATGCTTCTTTTAAGCTTTGCTTATGAAGCTTTTCATTTTTTACATATTTAATCCATTGCCGCGCAAGCGATGCTGATTTCTTATGTTTTTCAGCTTGTTCAAATGCCAGTATAGATGCATCAAAATTTTCCAAGTTATACTGAGCCATACCAAGCGCAACATAGGCATTTGACTCAAAAGTAAGACCACCTTTTTCCAACGCTGCCCGTGCAGCATCTGCCGCTTCATCAAAGTGCTCTAAATTGATGTATACTTCAGCTAAACGCTGCTGAAACCGACCATGTGAAGAAAGTTGGTCAGCTGCTTTAAAAAACTCGATTGATTTTTCCTCATCACGAGCTTGTACATAAGCTTCAGCTATAAAAGATAAGTTTTTTTCAGTATTGTCAATTACCTTGCTCTTTATACCATCTTGCAAAGTCTGCGCAGCTTTAAATGGCAAGCCATTGTATAAATAAACCTGAGAAAGCTGTAATACTTCAGATCTGGTTTTTATAAACCCACGCTGTTTAGCAGTTTCTAAAATGGCAAGTTGATTTTCTTCAGCACCAATTTCACCGTACATACCACCTAGCTGGATCCAGTACTGTGGCTTATCAAACAGTTTAACCATTTTCTCCAGTGTATTTACTACATCTGAAGGCTGACTTAAAGAATAATATAAAGCACGTTGAAGTACTAACCAATTCTCCTTTGGCACCTCATTATTAGACTCGGCCATTGAGATTGCTGTATTAATACTTTCTAATGCAGCTTTATATTTTTTATTCTGGTAAAGCGCTTGGGCTTTTAACGTATAGTAATTGGTTTTAATAGGTTGGGTATTTAAAGCTTTCCAATCATCTAAATATGCGACCGTTTTACCGTAATCGCCATTGGCCATAGCAAGCTGCGCTAAACTAAAGGTCGTCGACAGCTTTAAAGACTCAGGAATGGCCTCTTCAGCAACAACTTTCTCAAAAGATGAAATTGCTTTATCTAATTGATTTTCGTTGTAGTAAATAAACCCATAAAAGTTATGCATCATCGCAACTTCATAAGAGTTCATGCTCGAAGCACGCCCTTTTATCGAGTCTAAAACATCGAGACCTTCTTGTACATTGCCATCATCAGCAAGCTTTTGCGCTCTCGCAAGCTGGCTATATACCTTCTCTCTCAATGCCGGTACACGCTTTGTTTTGGTCGCAGCATACGCACTTGAAAGTGAAACTTCTGGTATCAAAGAGATCATACTGATAGAAGCATTCATGGCTAACGTCGTCGCACTAAGAACCAGTATATTTTTGATTAATTTCATAATACAAACTCCTAACTTCACTAGCCATTAATTTGGAAGGTGATCTTGTTTTGTACACCAGCCACTTCTACAGCCTCACCATTTACAACGCGCGGCTTATACTTAAACTTCAATGCAGCATCCATTGCAGCACGATTAAAGATATTTTCAGGCTCAGCTTGCACAACAACAGGGTCACGCACTGTGCCTTGCTTAGTTACAACAAACTCTACGATGACAAAGCCTTCAATTCCTCTTGACAGTGCACGTCTTGGATAAACTGGTGCAACTTTTACAATCGGTAAGTACTCACCATCACTGGACTCAAGTGCCAAGCCACCCGCTAAATCCACATCAGTATCAACGTTGGCTGAAAAATCAAAGTTAGCACCTGCTGCATCAAGGTTATTTGCCTGCATTTGCGGAGCATCCATTGGAGGCGGTGGCTCTTTTGGTGTTGGCGGTTTCTCAGGCTTGCGCTCTTTCTTCTCTATTGTCTCTTCTTTTTTTAACCTGACAAAGTCAAGCACATTACCCTTAACAGGTTCTGTTGCAGTACCTTGACCACCGTTGATCAAAGCCTGCATACCCAGAAACAAGAAGAAAGTAACGACACCTGCAACTAATAATGCAATTATGTAACGCATCGTGTGCCCTTAAGATTCTTGTGCAGCGATAGACACATCAAACGCACCTGCTGCTCTTGATGCATCCATTACTTTAATTAGAATTTCTGTCGTCGCTTTTTTATCTGCTTGAATAACGACACTGCCTTGCGGGTTTTCTGCCTTTAAACGTTCGATATTAGCTTGCACTGCACGAATATCGATTTGACGTTTATTAATCCAGATTTCCCCTTTGTCAGAGATTGCAACTAATATATTTGCTCTTTGCTTTTTCACAGCAGTTGCCGCTTCTGGTCGGTTAACATCTATGCCTGCTTCTTTCACGAATGAAGCAGTTACAATGAAGAAAATAAGCATGATGAATACAACGTCCAACATCGGCGTCATGTTAATTTCTTCGGTTTCTTCTTCTTGGAAAACTTTTGCTAGAGGGGCTCTCATTTCTTTACCTCAAATTCTTTAGTGGTCTAACAGCAATTTATCTTCTAAAAGCTCAACTTCACGTTTTGCTTTGCGCTGTAAATAGGTAGAAGCAAATACACCAGACAGTGCGGCTACCATTCCGGCCATGGTCGGTATGGTGGCTTTTGATACACCCGCGGCCATCGAGCGCGCGCTACCTGAGCCAGTAATTGCCATTACATTAAATACTTCAATCATGCCTGTAACGGTACCAAGTAGGCCAAGCAAAGGACAAAGCGCGACCATCACATTGATAAATGGCAAGTTACTGTTAAGTGCAATACCTGCTTTTGATATCATGGCTTGACGAATTTGTTCTGCATTCCAGCTATTTCTTTCAGCTCTACTTTGCCAAGTCTCTACTGTGTGTTTTTTATAGCCTCTGTACTTGCCAAAAAAGTACATAAAACGCTCCAGGATAAGTAACCACATAGCAAAGGTGACTACTGCGATGACCAGGAGAACCTGGCCACCCGTATCAAGGAACTCTTGTAGTGCGGTGATAGCATCTACTAGTAGCACCATGATTACGCTCCCTTTTCACTTCGCTCTGCGATAATACCTGCGCTTTGCTCTTGAAGGATAAGAAGCAGGTTGCGTGAACGTGTATTCAATACTGTGTATAAAAATACCGTCGGGATAGCGACGACAAGACCAAGTACCGTAGTGACAAGTGCTGTCGAAATGCCACCAGCCATAAGTTTAGGGTCGCCCGTACCAAACAAAGTAATTGCTTGGAAGGTATTAATCATACCGGTAACAGTACCTAATAGACCGAGTAGAGGCGCGACCACTGAGATAATCTTAATTAATGTTAAGTTACGCGTAATTTTTGGCATTTCGCGCAATATGGCTTCACTTAACTTAAGCTCTAATGTGTCATAAGCCACATCTGGATATTGATCTTTGACTTTCATTACGCGTCCAAGCGGGTTGTCATCTTTTGCAACATCTGATTTAAGCTGGCGCTTAATCTTGGCACCAATCAACATAAGCGAGACAAAGCGCTCAAGAGCGATTAATAAGGCAAGTGCACCTACAGCCAAAATTACATAACCAACAACGCCACCTTGCTCAACTTGCTCTTTCCTATTTGGTGCCTGAACAAGTAAGCCCAAGATTGAACCACCGGTTGGGTCCAATGCAAAATCAACATTACCTGAGTTTGCACCTTGTAAATCAGCCGCGCTTTGTTGGAAACGAGATACAGGCTGACGAGTCAACTCTGAGATTGTGTTTGTTTCAGGGTTAAACGTGAGATATTTCCCATCTGCAATTAGGTTGAATGCGCCGACACGCATCACTTCTTTATTCATCTTCTCGCCACCAGCAACAATGACATCAGTGTTATAGCGGGTAACCTTACCCTGCTCAGTCATTTCGCGCTGAAGCTCAAACCATACCTTTTCGATGTCTTCTATCGACGCAAGCTTAGATGTAGAACCCATTTTTTTAGCCATCTCATCCATCACATCACTGCGATTTTGAATTTCGGCAGAGACGACAGAGGTTCTGAATTTAGAACTAGCGTCGCCTGAAGCTTGCTGCAAAACGCCAAATAATTCTTTTAAAGAGCCCATACGCTTAGATAGTGTATCGCTTAGATTACCTAATTTGATCTCGTTTTCTTCAAACTGGGTTTCCATACGTTCAGAGCGATTCAACTGATTGTTACGATCTGATACAAGTGCGTTCAACATTCTTACTTGTTGGTCTTCACGAGATTTGAATTCAGCTTCACGCTGTTTATTTTGTTGAGTTTGCGCAGCTTGACCTGACTCTAACGTTTTAAGTAGTGCATCTAAATCCATCGCTTCATTTGCAAATGCTGATGCACTTAGTGCCATTGAAGATACAAGTAATGCTTTGCGGCTAAATGATTTTAAAAAGCTCATTAGTTATACCTCTTATTGAGCAGCTTGGACTGGCAGTGTTAACATATCAGGGGCAAGTTGCTTACGCGCAATACGTACACCCTTATTAATTTGGCTAATGTTGGTATTAGGCAGAGCGACAAATTGCTTTGACTCTTTATTCCAACTGCCAGCTTTTGCAGCGTCTTTAGTGACATACAATAGCTCTAGACGACCAATACGCAGCATGTCTACTTCACGTTCTTGTCCATCAATAGTAATCAGAGTTGAATAAGCTTCGATTGTGCGACCGTATTCAACCTCAACTTGATAAGCCTCTAAAACACGGCGGAATTTTTCACTTGAAGTGATGTCAGCTCTGTCCATCATTGCTTTAAGCGTCGCTATACGATTAGCACGCTCTTCTGATAAAAAAGGCACATCTAACGCGACAAATTGCTCAAGACCTGCAATCATTCGAAGCATTAATGGCGTTATCTGACGCTCAATAACAGACACTTGGTCCATCGACGCATTGATCGCTGCCATTTCTTCTAATTGGTTATTAATTTGCTTTTCTAATTGGCTGTTGTATACAACAAGGCCTTCAATTTCCTTATTCAGCGTTCTAAATTGCTGCAGACGAGACTGCATATTATCTGAAATCGCATCGATTTTATTTTGAGAAGTTAGCGCTGATTTATTAATGGCAGAGCTAGAGTCTATTACTTGATTGAGATCGTTTGCCTGCGCACTGCTTGCTACTGCAAACGCGCCCGCTAAAAGCAATTGGTTAACGCACTTCATCTCACACACCTTTTATAATATTTGCTTGTTCCAATTTTGAAGTGTGTGCAGTTTAAATACGAAAAATGACAACCGTGTTGCGCAATTAATACATTACTGTGACAGGTGTAATATAAGTTTAAAGAAGGGGTTTATACTAAATAATTCAATATTAAAAAGGGCTGCATTTATACAGCCCTTTAATTGTTATACTTTAAATTTATTCATCATGTGTTCTAATTCATCAAATTGCAATTTTAACGTTTTGCATTCATCCAGCGTTTGCTGCAAACTTGCACTGCCCTGAACACATAAATCGCTTATGCCGTGAATATCCCCATCTAAGGATTGTATTACGGTATTTTGCTCCTGAGTTGCATTTGCAACAGCATGATTCATGCCATCAATGGACTCAATAGCATGAGAGACCTCTTGCATTTTGGTGCCCGCTGACTGAGCTTGCTCAGCACTGGCACTAGAGTCCTCAATACTCAGTTTCATCACCGCAACCGCAGAAGCAGAGCCTTGCTGTAATTCACCAATGGTGTTTTCAATTTCTTGCGTCGATTCTTGAGTACGCTGTGCAAGTTGCCTTACTTCGTCTGCAACAACCGCAAACCCTCGACCCGCCTCACCGGCACGTGCAGCTTCTATCGCCGCATTAAGCGCAAGTAAGTTTGTCTGCTCACTCACCCCTTTGATAACTTCCAATACCTGACCGATACTTGCGGTCAATCTATCCAAACCATCAATGGTTGACTGGGCTTCTTGCATTTTAGAGCTCAGTGCGCCGATCTCTTCAATATTAGAGTTTAACGCTGATTGACTTTCATCCGATAGCGTATTGGCACCCGTTGCTAATTCCGATGCATGCTTGGCATTGTTTGAAATCTCAATTGCACTTGAGGACAATTCATTGATAGCTGTTGCCACATTGTCTGTACGCTTGGTTTGCTCGGTGTAAATATCAAGCGCTTCCTGAGTTTGTTTTTGCAACCCTTCCATCACACTTTCGAGCGCATCTGTAGTGCTTTTTACTTTTGAAATACTCTGATGGATTTTCTCAACAAACAAATTGAAGTAATTAGACAATTCACCAAACTCGTCGTTATTCTCAACAACAAGACGTCTAGTTAAGTCACCTTCACCTTGAGCGATATCTTTAATTGCTTCGTTAAGATGAGTCATTGGTCTCATTAAATACTTAAGTAACAATTGCATCATCACCACAATGACAACAACACCCAATAGCATATAAATCAGAGCCATATTTCTAAACGAAGAAATTGATGAATATGCTATTTCTTTGTCGATAACCACACCTAAAAACCAATCAACATTTTTAATACCATGCATTTTGACAAAAGAGACTAGCTTTTCTTTGCCGTCTATCTCAAGTTCAACAAATTCCTGTTGCAAATTGAGCTGCTGGCCGAATAACTGACGCATATTTTTGTCATTCATCTGTGTATTTGGGTGACTTAAGATACGCCCCTCACCATCGAGCAAAAACCCATATCCAAAGCCAAGAAAATCAATCTCATTGATGATTTCTGTGATAGTTGCCATATCTATGTCACCACCGGCAGCGCCAGCCAAGACACCGTTACTGTATACAGGTACCACGGCCGTGATGGTCAGCTCATTGGTTGTTGCATCTGTATAGGGTGTGGTAAAGGCCGTGTCACGCTTTTGCACCGCAAGTTGATACCAAGGGCGTGTTGTGGCATCAAAATCGCTAGGTAAGACAATAGACGCATCATTTAACACAAATTGACCATCCGGCGTACCTATGAAGGTATTTTTGAAATGACCTGCTGCTGCGGCTGTTTGCAATCTTCGGCGCACATCTTCATTACTGTCAGACTTTAAATGACCTTCAGCAACCGACTGAACGATGTCTAAGCGGTCATTTAACCAGTTAGCAATATTTTGTGATACTGATTGAGAAATTTCTTGTAATACAAGTGTTAACTGGTCTTGAGTCTGAGAACGCATCAAGACAAAGTTATTCACTGTAAATAGACTTAAAACGATAACAAGTACGACCGAGGCCGCAAGTGTGATTTTGGTGGTAAATTTAAAGGCGCTAAACATGCAGATCCTGTTGTTGTTCTTATCTACTACTAAGTAGGTTGTATCAAATCTTTAAGAGTTTGTCCCCCTGTTATCGGCAGTTTTTATCTTTATATTATAAATTTATTGAATTATTTTTAATTGGCAATAAAAAAGGCAAGTTAGACTTGCCTTTGATATAGTAAAAAAGAACTAAAATTAGAGCTTACTTTGATAATTTGACCAAGCTGTATCGAGATTGATTTCCATCTCTGATGAAAAGCTCTTCCAGCTCCATTTTTTGTTATCAGAAGGATCTAATTGGGCGTTTAGCTCTACCAACAAGTTAGGGTGATGATTTTCTTCTAACCAATGCAAGAAAAACGCAGTGGTCTTATAACCTGTGTCATAATTTCCACCGATTTTACGGTGCTCAAAATCAACATACCCACCTTTCATGCGCACAACATCAGCAATACCTTCAATAATTGGCCCAATCTCTTGGTAATTATGATCATCTAGCTGATATGCATGGGCAATTTCATGATAAAGCACGCCAATTAACTCATCATATAACGCTTGTGCACTCTTGTTTTGTGCAAATTTATTGAGATATTGCGCACTGATATGGATTTTAGCGCCATCGAAGGTCCCTTCTTTATACGCAACGCCATCCATATCTTCGATGATAATCTCTAATAATGGTAACTTTGGTGCACGCTGTTTTTCACTATATAAAATACGTGCAACGTTATACGAGATCTGCTTTATCAAATTGACATTAATGTGCTGCCAAACAGGCACAGTTTCTTTGCTGAAGTTTCTAATTTGCACATTAGGCAAAGGAAACTGTTGCCACGCAATGTCAGCTTGAAACTGTATTGGCTTTATTGCGGTATCAATTTTGTCTAACGCTGATGCGCTATGGACCATAAGGCCCATAGCCACTGCAAGCGAAGAGATTGCAGTTGTCACTTTCATGCTTAGTTATACTCCGACATTGATGGTGGACGCGCGGTAATTTCGCTTCCCCATGCCTTGTTCGGCTTATCGCTCATTACATACTTAAGTTCACCACCAGCCATAATGTCTGCATGCGTTAAGTAGTTACGGTTAAGTGGCTTGCCATTTAAGCTCACAGACTGAATATACTTATGTGTTTTGCTTAGACCTTTAGCAGTGGTTGTAAATGTTTTACCATTTGCCAGCTTTAAAGTTACTTTTGGTGTTTGCGGCGCACCAATTGCGTATGACAAATCACCTGGGGCTACTGGATAGAAGCCCATCGCTGAGAAAATATACCAAGCAGACATCTGACCAACATCATCGTTACCCGCAAGGCCATCAGGCTTATCAGAGCTTAATGTATCCATGATTTGGCGGATACGCTCTTGTGTACGCCAAGGCTTACCAGCATAGTTATAAAGATAAGCAATATGGTGACTTGGTTCGTTACCATGAGCATAGTTACCAATTAAGCCAGCGATATCTTCATGTTCTTTGATCATGTCCGCAGATAAATGGGTATCGAATAAGTCATCTAAACGTTTTTCAAATGCGTCATCGCCACCCATCAAGTCAATTAAGCCAGCAACATCATGCGGTACATAAAAGCTGTATTGCATTGAGTTACCTTCAGTAAATGCGCCCATATACTTTGCTTCATATGCATTAAAGTCTGGGTTCCAGTTGCCTTTAGTATCACGGCCACGCATGAACTTAGTTTCAGGGTCAAACACGTTTCTATAGCTCATTGCACGCGCATAGTAATCTTTAGCAAGCTCTGTTTTGCCCATCGCTTCAAACATACGAGCAATTGCATAGTCGTCATACGCATACTCTAGCGTAATAGACACTGACTCAGGCAATACATCCATTGGTACATAGCCATACTTTTTATACTCTGGGATTGCGTCATACACCTTGTTATTTGCGGTGTTAGTTATCGCTTCAACTGCTAAATCAATATCATAGTCACGAATGCCTTTAAGGTAGGCATCAGCGATCACTGATACAGCATGATAGCCAATCATTGTCCAAGTTTCGTGTGCATGGAAAGACCAGATAGGTAGCATCTTTTCATAGCTCTGTTGATAATGAACCAACATAGATTGGATCATGCCTGATACACGATCTGGATCAATATAAGTCAGTAACGGGTGAAGAGCACGATAAGTATCCCAAAGAGAAAACAGTGTATAGTGCTCAAAGCCTTTCCCATCATGGATTTCACCATCAACACCACGGTATTGACCGTTTACATCTTGGTAAATGCTTGGTGCTTGTAATGCGTGGTAAAGTGCTGTGTAGAATTGACGTTTCTCAGATACCGTGCCTTCCACATCAACTTTATCTAAATAATTAGCCCAAAGTTGTTTTGACTCAGCACGCACTTTATCAAAGTCCCAATGAGGGATTTCTGCATTTAAGTTTTCAAGCGCATTGGAGCGACTCACTGCTGACAAGCCAACTTTAACATAAAGCGGTTTGTCTTTTAGACCATTGAATGAAGCTACAAATTTAACCGCTTTACCCGCCGTCATTTTTACTGCTTTGTTTTCAATCGTTGAGTGCTTTTGCTTGGTATTCAGACAATTCATACATCTGTAACGCATGTTGTCTTCATTGATGAACTCATAGTCATCGATAGGCTGCGAGAATTGAATCGCAAAGTACATTTGTCGGTTGCGTGCCCATCCATTTGTCGCACGGTATGCAACTAACGTTCTGTCATCCACTTTACGAATGTCACTCCAAATAACCTTACTTTCAAAGTTATAGATAGAGCTTGTTAAATCAAATAGGACATGACCGTCATCATGACTATTAAAGGTATATTTGTGCATACCCACACGTGTTGTTGCCGTTAGCTCGGCTGTAACATCGTAGTCTTGTAATTCAACGCCATAATAGCCTGGTTCAGACCACTCTTTATCATGTGAGAAACGCGAGCGATAACCTGTATCAGGTTTTTCTGCAGTCCCAGCTGTTAGCTTCACATCGCCGGTAATTGGCATTACCAATAAGTCACCTAAATCAGAATGACCGGTACCAGAAAAGTGCGTATGAGAGAAACCAACAATCGTATGATCATCATAATGATAACCTGCACAACGCTTATATATTTCTGGTTGTGGTGAAACGCCGCGCATTGGGTTATCAGTATCAGGACTTAATTGGACCATACCAAATGGAACAACTGCACCAGGGAAAGTATGACCATCCCCCCCAGTACCGATGAATGTATCAACCCACTGCGTGTTTGATTCGCTTGCAACACTTACCGAAGAAACAGAGGTAAGTGACAACATAGCTGCAGCCCAAATAGAGCGATGCATGTGCCTCTCCTTTATTCTAAATTATGATTGGATCGTTCCAACTGAGTTTAATATACAACGTCTATGAATACGTATTCAATACTTATGAGATAGAAATTTATAAATTTAAGTTAAAAAAGGCAAGTGAACACTTGCCTTTTTAGAAAGAAGTTTTTTCGCTACGCTATTTTGTCATGCCATTGCTTGGATAGCTTTTCGACATTTAAGCCGTACCAAGCGATAAAAATATAGCAAACAAGTGGAACAATGAAGCTGATTTGAATATGCATGGTATCTGCTACAACACCTTGTAGTAGTGGAATAATTGCACCACCCACTATGGCCAAACACAACCAACCAGAACCTTTACTTGTCAGTGAACCTAGACCTTCAATAGCCGTTGTAAAAATAGTTGGGAACATGATTGAGTTAAACAAACCTATCGCCAACACAGACACCATTGCAATATTACCTTCTGTAAACATAGTCATTGCCAGCAACAACATGACAAATATAGAATTGAATACTAATGCTTTAGACGGTGCCACAAATTTAAGCGCTTGAGAGCCAATGAAACGACCAACCATCGCCCCACCCCAGTAATAACCAAGCAATTTAGCTGCCGTTGGCGCATCTAAGCCGCCGATATGTTCTTCAGCGAAATAATTAACAATAAAGCTTCCAATAGAAACTTCCGCGCCAACATAACAAAATATAGCCACTACACCCATTATTAAATGCGGTGCTTCTTTTAAGTTCTTGTCTTTGACTTTACAGTCTTCGGTTTCGATATGCGCTTCGATTGTAGGTAGCTTTAAAAACGCAAATACGACCGCGATTGCAAGCAAACAACCTGCAATAACCAAATAAGGAACTTTTACAGAATCAGCATTGGCAGCTTCTACAACTGCTGCACTGCCTGCACCAAAAAGTAGCATTCCACCAGCAATGGGGCCTAAAGTAGTCCCTAGTGAGTTTAACGCTTGCGCCAAGTTTAATCGACTAGATGCCGTTTTAGGAGCTCCGAGTGCTGCAACATAAGGATTAGCAGACACTTGTAAGATAACAATACCAGATGCCATTACGAACAATGCCGTTAGGAACACCCAGTACTGATGCACGATAACCGCAGGATAAAATAATAAACAACCTGCTGCAGCGACGATTAAGCCAATAATGATCCCTTTTTGATAACCTAATCGCTTAACTAAATTGCCTGCTGGAAGAGAAACAACGAAATAGGCAATAAAGAAGCAAAATTGGATTAACATTGCTTCTGTATAGTTTAAGTCAAAAACGCTTTTTAACCTCGGGATTAAAACATCGTTAAATACCGTAATAAAACCCCATAAAAAGAATAGGGTTGTCATTGCAGCAAGCGGAAAAAAATAGTTTTTTTCGTTGTTCTGGGTGCCTGCAGCAAAGCTTTGATTCATGTTGATTTCACTCACTCGGATTACTCCATGTTAAAGGATGTAATGATTCTACACATTGTTACAAGAAAATCACAAATGTTTTATTGGATCGTTCCATTATTTTTTTTAAGATGCTACAGTAAATGAATAAATGAGAAAACACGGTCAATACACTGAGTAGAGAAAATTCAGATAAATAATGTATACATCGCAGTTTATTAAGCGATTACATGCATTGACCGCTAAGCGATTTGAGAGTGGAGCACAAATAATGTCGCTAGATTTTAAAAGTAGAGATTTTTTACAGCAACATATCGATAAAACTATGGCGTTTTATCACCCTAGATGCATAGACAACCAGGGTGGGTTTTATCAATTCTTCAAGGACAATGGTGACATTTATGATGACAGCACTCGTCATCTGGTTTCTAGCACGCGCTTTGTTTTTAACTATGCCATGGCCTATATCAACACGGATAAAACGGAATATCTGGAATTAGTCCAACACGGTTTAGATTATTTAGAAAAGTTCCACAAGCAAGAAACCGGCGGATATGCCTGGCTTATCGAAAATGGGGAGGCAAGCGATCTCACCAACCATTGTTATGGCCTTGCATTTGTATTGCTTGCAAATGCGATGGCTGTAAAAGCCGGTATCAACTCAGCAAAAGATACTATCGAACAAGTCTGGTCACTATTAGAAGAAAAATACTATGACTCAGCATTTGGCTTATACCTAGATGAATTTAACACCAACTTTACAGAAGCAGATAAGTATCGAGGTCAAAACGCAAACATGCATATGTGTGAAGCACTGCTGATGTGTTTTGAAGCAACCAATGATAACAAGTTTTTAGACCGCGCTTACACACTTGCCCACAATATGACGGTAAGACAAGCAAGCTTAGCTGATGGTCTGGTTTGGGAGCATTACAACAACAATTGGGAAATCGATTGGGATTATAACAAAGAGAATCCTAAGCATTTATTTAGACCTTGGGGGTTCCAGCCAGGTCACCAAACAGAATGGACCAAACTGTTGCTTATCTTACATAGACATAAACCTGAAGCATGGATGGTAGACAAGGCTAAGTTCTTATTTGATCAAGCGCTTGAGTATGCGTGGGATAAAGAACATGGCGGAATTTGCTACGGCTTCGCACCAGATAAAAGTATTTGCGATGGCGATAAATACTTCTGGGTTCAAGCTGAAAGTTTCGCTGCAGCAGCGTTATTAGCAATTGAAACTAACGATGATAAATACTGGCAATGGTATGAGAAAATCTGGCAATACAGCTGGGATAATATGATCGACCATAAATATGGCGCTTGGTATCGAATTTTAACTCAAGACAACCGCAGTTACAGTGATGAAAAGAGTCCAGCTGGCAAAACAGACTATCATACAATGGGTGCCTGTTACGAAGTGTTAAGAGCATATAATTTAAGAGAGAAAAGTTAATGGCTGTTGTTTGTTTTGGTGAAGCTCTAATCGATTTCTTGTCCGATGGCGGTACGCCAGAGTCTTTTACAAAATATGCTGGCGGCGCGCCAGCAAATGTATCTGTTGCTGTTGCTAAGCAAGGTGTAAAAAGCACATTTTGCGGGATGCTAGGCGATGACATGTTTGGACGCTTTTTAAAAGAAGAATTGTCAGGTCATCAAGTAAATACTCAATTCGTAAAGTTTACCGCTGAAGCAAAAACAGCCTTGGCTTTTGTTTCACTAGATAGTGAGGGCGAGCGCAGTTTTAGCTTTTATAGACCACCTGCAGCCGATTTACTTTTCCGTGCAGAAGATTTCGAAGAAGAGATGTTTGAGCAAGGTAAAATCTTACACGTATGCTCTAACAGTTTAACTGAGAAAAACATCTATCTCAGCACTGTGACTGCAATGGAAAAAGCGAAACAACATGGTCTTATCAAAAGTTTTGATATGAACTTACGAGAAAACCTGTGGCCGTCGATGAATCATTGCCTTGATAGGATTTGGCATATCATGTCGCAATCTGATGTCGTCAAACTTTCTAAGGAAGAGCTGATTTTCTTAAATACTCATGCACATCCATCTAAAGACGAGCAAAATACCATCGAAGCGATATTATCGAGTCAGGTTAAGCTGCTGATTATCACAGACGGTGCGAATGACATTCGTTATTTTACAGAGCAATTTTCTGGTTACATTACACCACTAAAAGTGAATGCTGTAGATACAACGGCTGGTGGTGATGCATTTGTTGGTGGTTTGCTGGCAGAAATCACAAGGAAACTATCTCAAACTTCATTCTCAGACATTGTAAATTGTGAAGCTAAAATACTAGATTTAGTGAACTTTTCAGCTAAATGTGGTGCATATGCTGTGACAAGATATGGTTCATTCTCATCGCTTCCAAGTAACCACGACATAGACTAAAACAAATTTCCTAAGTGTGAGACAGGCTCAAGGAAGAGCCTATTTAGCCTCTAGACATAGACTAAATATTCATTGTAAAACCAAAAGACAATCGGTCCACATATTAACCACCCAATGAGAAAAGGTTTAAAAAAACCGATTCGTTTCGCGTCTAGCTCTTCCACAACGGACTCATGATCAGAAGGTTTTACAGGAAACACTTTTCGATACATTTTAAATATTGCTAGCCCTATTAAAAAAGGTACTATTATCAGCGAGAAAAACAATAAAACTGCGTACCAAGTTTCGTCTGACACTCGATCCATAACACTCCCAAAGTGACTTGATGTTAAATAACGTTTGAGTAGTTAACGCAATTTCAGGATAGAGACAGACAACACTAAATACAATAAGAAATTTATATCTATGATAAACAAATATCTACCGCTTCCTTTGTGCTTACTAATAGCAAGTTGTGCGTCACAAAATAATGTCAACCGCTTAGAACCGACTAAGGACATTAAGTATAAAGTCACAGAAGGTTATACTCACCAATTTGCCAATACTTACAAGATGCCTGAAGATTATCCTTATACTTGTAAAGACAATTGCTACCCTAAAAGTCCAGAAATTCAGTGCGAAAATGACATGGAACGGTGCCAGTATGTTGGCCACAACCCTACCCTCTCAATTGCTACAGAAAATACATTCCATGTCAGGTGGTTAGGCCATGCTAGTTTTACTGTTACGACACCTACTGGAGAGACCATATTAATTGACCCTGTCACCGGCCAATTCGACTGGCCAGTAGATTGGGCATTTGTACATTTGGCTGGTGGCTTTTACCGGACAGAGCCAAATGCTTATTCAGAACAGACATTAAAGAACACCAAAGCTGTTGTGTATTCACATATTCACTATGATCACTTCAATAAATCGGATATAGAGAACATTGGGAATCATCCCACTTATCTCACTCCATTAAATTTCGCTGATTACTTCCCCACAGGAGGTTATAGCATCGTCGAAATGCCTTGGTTCTCACAATATGATATTGGCGAGACAAAGATTCACTTTGTACCTGCACACCATTTTAGTAGCCGTATTGTTGTACCGATGATCACGAGTGATGATGATGAAACACTTTGGGGCGGCTGGGTATTTGAAAGTAAAGGCAGAAAATTATTCTTTGCCGGAGATACTGGTTACTCAGGGCATTTTAAGGATATTCATCAACAGTATGGTGATATGGATGTCTGTCTCATCCCAATCGCCTCTTACCATCATGAAAAACATGGAAAATGGTATAGAAACGTCCATTTAACGCCAGAAGATGCACTCATTGCAGCTGATGAGCTAAATTGCGGTGTTATGATCCCTTGGGGGCATGGAAATATGAGCTGGAAGATGGGTGACCATACATCTCACTCTGCGCTTTTCAGACTATTACATATGAAGGAAGAACTGAAACCCCTTTCACCCCTATATATTTTGAATGAAGGTGAACAAGTTAAGCTCTGACTTTGTCAATCTAGCGAAGCCCTAGCTTCGCTAGAATAATCTAAAGAGGTTATATTTCCCACTTTTTAAGTGCATCACCAATGAGTTGTTTACGCCAACCTTGGAACAAATCGGGTTTAATCATAACCTCGCGCTCTTTGTCACTGAGCTTCCAGTTCCAACTAATCACTTGATTGATTTGTTTTTTTGAAGCAATTACATCCACTGGCAAATCGAACTTTTTAGCCACATCTGTAATATCAGACTTTATTTCCTTAGCTGCTTTCTTGTACTGGGCAAAATCAATCAACCTTTTCACTTTTGAGGGTAATACATCTTCAGAAACCGCTTTACCAGCCTCAATACAAGCTAAAATTTCTTTTCCTGAGCGATTTACTTCCATTGCGTCAACTTCAGGTATATTTCTCATGCTTGAAAGGGAACTCGGGCGCCTTTTGGCAATTTCAACCATGTTGAGTTCTTTTAAAATGAAATTAACAGAAATGTTCTTTTTCTCTGCTTTATTCATCCGCCATGCAGCCAACTCCCTTAATACCGCAAGGTCTCGGCCTCTTAACTGCCAAACATTTTTAATATTTAGATAAAGGTACTCATCAGGGACTCTAAAGGCACGCTTTTTAGCGATCAGCTCACTTTCAGATATAACAACATCAAAAAGTTGTTTTTCTTCTATTTTAAGAATCAATTTTTCAAAACAAGGTAAAAGATAAAATACATCAGCCGCTGCATATTCTAGTTGTTTGTCAGACAGAGGGCGCTTCAACCAATCCGTACGTGACATACTTTTATCAATTTCTACATCCAACAGGTTTTTGACCATGTTTGCAAAACCGACACAATTACCCTCTCCCAATAGCTGTAATGCGAACTGAGTGTCAAACAAGGGTGAAGGAACAATACCAGCAAACTTTTGAAATACTTCAATATCTTCGGAAGGAGAATGAATTATTTTTATTACTTCTTGCGAGTTAAACAATGCCCATAAAGCTGAAAAGTCCATATCAATTAAAGGATCGATCAAAGCAAGATGAGCACCATCAAATACTTGAAACAAGGCACTTTCCGGGTATAGCGTTCTACGACGCATAAACTCGGTATCTATTGCTAAAATTTTACTATTAGAAATGAGCTTAACAAACTCATCTAACTCAGCTTGATTTTGAATAAACTGATACTGCAACATTGACTCCTTCGCTCTTAGCGAAAAAAAACCGGCTTATGCCGGTTTTTCATTATTTTAACGCCCTACGTAATATCTTGCCCACATTCGTTTTTGGCAATTCATCTCTGAACTCAACCATTTTTGGGACTTTGTAGTTTGTTAGGTTTTCACGACAATGCGCTATTATATCTTTTTCTGACAAGGATTGGTCTTTTCTGACAACAAAAACTTTGACTTGCTCGCCACTTACCTCGTGAGGTACACCTACAGCTGCAACTTCAAGTACCCCATCATGACTCGCAACAACCTCTTCAATCTCATTTGGGAAGACATTAAAGCCAGACACAAGTATCATGTCTTTCTTACGGTCTACGATATAAAAGAAACCTTCATCGTCATAGGTAGCAATATCACCAGTAGCAAACCAACCGTCTTGTAAACACTCTGCGGTTGCATCAGGTCGATTATAATAACCTGCCATAACCTGTGGGCCTTTAACTAAAAGCTCACCTGGTTCTCCTTTAGGTGCCTCTTCCCCGCTTTCAAGCACAACTTTTAAGTCTGTACTCGGAGCTGGCAGACCAATTGAGCCATTGTAACCTTCTAAGTCCAGCGGACAAATTGTTACAAGAGGGGCACACTCGGTCAAACCATAACCCTCTAATAAACGAGAGTTTGTTACCGACTGCCATCTTTCAGCAACAGGTCGCTGAACAGCCATACCCCCGCCCAGAGATACTTTTAGTTTAGAAAAGTCTAACTGTGCAAAGCCATCAGTATTGAGTAAGCCATTAAAAAGTGTATTTACACCCGTGATAACCGTAAATGGATACTTAGCCAAGTCTTTAACAAAGCTGGCCATATCTCGTGGATTAGTGATCAAGATATTATGACCACCATATTTCATGAAGGTTAAGCAATTCGCTGTCAATGCAAAGATGTGGTAAAGCGGCAATGCGGTTACCACTACTTCCTTGCCTTTATCCAATACCTTATCTAAACAACCAGATACCTGCTCTAAATTCGCCACCATATTGCCATGAGTTAGCATAGCGCCTTTAGATACACCGGTTGTACCGCCTGTATACTGTAAAAACGCCAGATCATTTTGACTAACATCGGGTTTGCTATACCCGTTAGGATCTGCATTCATAGCTTGCGTAAATGGAATGGCTGACGGTAAGTTATAGTCAGGCACCATTTTCTTAATCTTTTTGACGACAAAATTGACTAGGTGTTTTTTTACGCCGCCAAGTAAATCGCCAATTTGTGTAAGCACAATGTGCTCAACAGGTGTTGAAGGTAATGCTTTTTCTAATGTGCTAGCAAAATTAGCCAAAATAAAAATAGCCTTAGCTTCTGAATCATTTAACTGATGTTCAAGTTCTCTAACGGTGTAAAGCGGGTTTACATTTACAACGGTACAGCCAGCTCTCAATACACCTAAAATGGTAATTGGCGTCTGCAATAAATTCGGCATCATAACCGCGACTTTATCACCTTTGCCAAGTTTAAGTGTATTTTGAATATAACTTGCAACCGATTTAGTTGCGTCATCAATTTCTTTATATGTCAGTGTCTTACCCATGTTCGAATAAGCAGGTAACTGAGCATAATTGGTGAAACATTCGTCTATTAAATCTAGCAGCGAGTTGTAGTGTTCTGGATCAATCGTTGCCGGCATGCCTTCTGGATAGCGCTTTAGCCAGATTTTTTCCACTCTTAGCTCCTGTGTTCTCGTTCTTTTTTTACATTTACCTTAAAGCAAATAAGGCACTTAAACAATTGAGTAAATACTCTAACTGAGGGATATTCCCATATTTAAAGCAAAGTTACAATCAACAAAGCGTCTGCTCTTCGATATGTTTAACAATCTTTTTTAAGATATCTTCAGGGTATTGCATATGGCAATGATGGCCTCCTGATACCCTTGAAACACTAAGCTTATCAAAACACGAAAGAAATTGTTTCATGTTATCACGCATTTGAGCATATCCTTCTTCCGGTAGAATAAGCATAGTGCCTACTGAAATTTTATCTAATAAGCTCATCGCCTGTTCTTGGTTTAGTCTTATAGTAGATGGCAGTTTTAGTTTTGGATCTGAACTTAGCCTATACTGGCCTTGCTCAGTAATAATATTTCTTGCCATCAGAATCTCAGCTAATTTTTCATCAAAGCCACCAACTTGGGCCCTTGCTTTAATGATAGATTGTTTGTCATCAAACCAACGTTTATTTTGTTTCGTTAACTTTAATCGCTCTTCAAAGGCTTTGATTAGGTTTGCTTTAGCATGTTGATGTCCCTGATATATGAGTCCAATACCATCAATTAAGTTCAATGACCGAACGTAATTTGGGAAAATACTCGATAATAGATTAGCAATAAGTGCCCCCATCGAGTGGCCCACGAAATGCGCACTATTAACGTCAATCACATTCATGAAGCGTATAACATCATAAAGATACTCAACGAAGTAGTATTGCGCGTCATCAGATTTCCACGAGGACAGTCCGTGCCCAGGTAAATCAAGCAAATACCAAGTATACTTTTTTAACTCACTTTCAGTCAGCATGTCGGTCATAGGTATAAAGCTATTGCTATTATCTAACCACCCGTGCAAACAAACTACAGCTTGCTTACCGCAGCCAACCTGTTGCCAAGCAAAGCCGTCTTTAAATTTGTCTTTCATCTCATTTTTTTTATTAATCAGCATTTATTGATATTCTTCACAAACACATTTAGTTAAGATCATACGCGATAAAATCTAGACGCCTAAAGAAATAATTAATTCAATTATTACATATTAGGGTTTAAATCAAACACGGGAATTCAAAGGAAAAACTATGTCACGCAAAATTTCGGCAGTTGCAGCGGCTATTTCAATCATGGCAAGTAGTCAAGCCTACGCTGCACCAAAAAACATCATTTACATGATAGGTGACGGCATGGGTCCAGCATATACAACTGCTTATAGATACTACAAAGATGACAAAACAACAAAAGTAGTAGAACCAACAGTGTTTGACTCAATTTTAGTTGGTATGGCGCATACTTATCCAGACGATAACACAGTAGTGACAGATAGTGCGGCGGGTGCGACGGCACTAAGTACGGCAAAAAAGAGTTACAATGGTGCAATCGCAGTCGACACAGCTAAAAAGCCACTTAAAACAATGTTGCAAATGGCAAAAGAAAAAGGCATGACTACAGCGTTAATCGCAACATCACAAATTAACCACGCAACACCTGCAAGTTTTGCTGCACATAATGAGTCAAGAAGAAACTACGATGAAATCGCCAACGATTATGTAGATGTCAAAATAGCAGGCAAATTACCTGTCGATTTAATGTTAGGTGGTGGTACAAAGTACTTCATTCGAGAGGATAGAAATATCGTTTCGGAATTCAAACAGGCAGGCTATCAATACATTGATGATTTAAATAATTTAAACTCACTTAAATCAGTTCCTGCAATTGGACTTTTTGCCGAAAAAGGCATGCCGCATGCTATTGATGAAAACCCTATTCGCCTTACTCAGATGACGAATAAAGCACTCACCCTACTTGATCAAGACAAAAACAAAGAAGGCTTTTTTGTCATGATCGAAGGCAGCCAAATTGACTGGTGTGGACACGCTAACGACATTGCGTGCGCTATGCAAGAAATGGATGATTTTGCTCAGTCGATTGAATTAGCTAAGGACTATGTCAACAAAAACCCTGATACACTCTTAGTTATTACAGCGGATCACTCTACCGGAGGTCTGACATTGGGTGCAGATGGAGACTACAAATGGGAACGTGATGTCGTTGCCAATGTTAAAGCTTCCGTTAAAACCATTACCTCAAAACTAAAAGATAGCAAGAACATAGAAAAAGACTGGGTCGCACTCACTGGTTTAGAGTATACCTCTGAAGTCGCAGAGGAGCTTAAAGAAGCAAAAAATGAAGGTGATAGAGCACTTTTTAAAGCGATAAACGAGCAAATAAACGAAGCCAGTTACACAGGATGGACAACAGGTGGGCATACCGCCATAGATGTTCAGGTGTTTGCACACGGAAAAGGCCGCGAAGAGTTTATTGGTTCACAAAACAACACGCAAATTGCAGAAAAACTAATTTCATTTATTGAACGTTAGATTCTCATTGAGCAAGGGGTTGGTTGTGGCTTTTAGCAACCAACCTGTCAAAGTATTGCCTATCAACATTCATTTTTCATGCTGCAAAGCCGCTGTAATAATGTCGGTACTATCAACTTATGTACTGGCTTTATAAAAAACATATACCACTTACCAAATGTATTGTTTATATGGACAACCGTAGTCGCATAGATTTGGGCACCAGAACAATTTGGTACGACATAAAACGATACTTTAACGTTTAAGTGTTTATCTTTGTCCTCTAATATCACTTCATGTTGCGTATTTTTATAAAGAGTAAAAATCCCGACTCTATCTCCAACATTTATATTCTCTAAACTTATCTTCAGATTAACATCGTCAATCGCACCAAGATCTTTCATGCCAAAGCGAGAAATAAGCTTATTGCGTACGGCCATTAAAAAGTTAAACCAACCGGGTGAGCGTGACACTGAGGCTACAAATAACTCAAGTGCTTTTTCGCCTCGATAAAAATCAATATCAGACACAAAGCAGTCATAAAAATCTGCATCGTCAACATATGACTTAATAAGAGAAGAACTCGGTATTTCATTCATAAAACGGCACTCGTACTGAAGTGTATTAAATAGACAGTATCAATATCCTGTTTCATGCTCAAGCGCCTCTAACTTTATATAATTCAATTCATGAATATAAAGCAACAAGCTTATAACGAACTGAATGGCCTTTTATAAGCGAGCAACTATTGTCAGGAACCACCTCAAAAAAACGATTTAAAACAATTTGTTTACATTTGTTTCTAATTAATATACGTTAATTAGAACCAAGTTCATTTAAGGAAAAAACAATGAAAAAACTAAATAAAAAAACACTAAAAAGTTTATCTAAAGACAAGATGAAACTGCCACTAAATATGACTCCCCGTATTGCAGGGGGTGATCACACTGATAAATATTCTGATGAATGCGGTCCCTCGGTACCTCGTAACCCTACTTGGTATTCTGAGTGTGGTTGTCCAACATCGCCCTGCTGATACGAAGGACCTATTTAAAAGTTGGGTTAGCAAAGGCTTGATGCGAGCCCAATACACATATTCCTATAGGCTCATAACAAAATCATCATAGGAACGACGTACTTGTTTATCTTCAAACATTTGATAATGACCCGCTTCATCAGAGATCACGATTTCCTTGTCCTTACTTTTACTGGCAGAGTACAAGGCATGTGATAGAGAAACTGGTGTTTGTTTATCTTCGCCACCACCAATAACTAATAAAGGTCCTGAGTAAAACTGACTTACTACCTCCTTATTATCAACAGTGAAAAAAACGTCATCCACTTGGACATCAACAAGCAACTTTTTATACCAAGGGACCGCTTTATCTATCCACTCACTAATATTTGTCGCAGAGCCTTGCATGACTAACCCATCAATAGGCTTAGTTTTAGCAACTTGAGCAGCAACGAAACTACCTAATGAAAATCCATGTACAACTATTTTATCTGCTTGTAGTTGACGCTGTGTATAATCAAAAGTAAGTTGAGCATCCTTAACTAAACTTGCAATTGTAGAAGTTCCATTGCTGGCCCCCAACCCTCGTCGATCAAACACAACAATATCAAGATTATATTGAGCTAACTCCACCAATGCTTTCTCTGCAGAGTTTTCAATACTCATCCCATTTCCAGGGATATACAAAATTGTGTTATTTGTATTGGGGTTGTCTAAATGCACTCCGTGCAGCTCAACGCCCTCATCACGAAGCGGTATAGAAATCATGTTAATAACATGGTTAGGAGTTATCTGATCCACTTTAGTGATAAACTCTTTTGTGTAAGGTGTAACTGTATCATCCTGTCTGATAAAGCTCTTTTCATTGATCGATACTGAGCAGCCAGTTAGAGCAGTTGCAGCGAAGGCAATTGCAAGTTTTTTCATTGTGATGGCCTTATTAAATTTAAATAACAACCTACAACTTATCAGAAACATTTAACTTAGTGTTGCTTAGAAATATTTTGTAACCATAAAGGGGCCATTAGACCCTCTATTTAATATGTAAAATGAACAATAGCTCAATGCTTTTTGTATGCGAATAGACAATTAAAAAGTAATCTTTATTTGCTGATAAGTATTTTAATAGCGCTTCTAAGGTGACACAGGTAATTAAACAATTATAGGAAAAGTCAGGACACCCTATATTTCATCTTCCCGTCAATTTTTAGACATAACAAATCCGTAAAATAAACCTTCATTCACATACATTGTTGCTTTATAGATTTTTTTATTTATGACATGAATTATAACGTTAGAAGAATAAAAGAGATATTGACGAACAGATAATGGGCGAAATGACTCGCACCAGACTTAACACAATACGTGATTCAACAAATATGTTAGCCAATTTTCATAGACTGACCTCAGATATCCGAAAACAACAGATAAACAACAAAAAAACAACGCAAAAATGTAGTTTAGCTAAAAAAGGTACTCAGTCACTGTGCTTTAAGCATCACACGTGTACAAAAATATTTTTTATTCAAACAACTCATGAGTTTACAGAAAAAAAATATCAAAGAGATTAAAAGTTTACACTTAAGCGTAATACCCAAAGCCATTTTTAATTTCAAACTACACATTATTGCACTATAAATCTAAAAATAAGAAGTTAAAACATATGCTTCACATGCAATTACATAAAATGCAACACTTAAAAATAAGAATAACCTCACCAAATAAATAGAAAAAATCAAATATATATTACCCGAAAAAGGTCATAAAACGAACAAAACCACCCTTGACTCATACCTCGAATATTTACTAATTTGTTAACTCGCATAGAAAATGCGTTTAACGATAAAAAATCAATAAACAGGAAAATAAAATGAAAACAACTTTAAAAGCTTTTACTCTGATCGCTGGTACTTTCTTTGCAGGCTCAGCTTTTTCTGCTCAACTTGTATGTGATGTATACGCAAAAGGTAGTGGTAACTCATGGGGAAATGGTACTAAAAACTGTATGGCTTTTGACTTCTCTTTCGGTAGTTCTACTACTGGACGTTTTTATTTAAAAGATGTGACAAAGCCTATTCAAGAGGTGCAATGGAGTGGCGTTGCAAGATGTAACGGCGGTACAAGTTGTAATGTTACAGTGAGAGCATACTCTGGAAACAATAATGCTTCAGCAATTATTCTATACAAGGATGGTACATGGGAGCAAACAAACACAGCCAATGCTTCATATGAAACTGGCCACTAATTAGCAGCAACTAGATCTAGAGAGCGCCTAAAGGTCGTTTAGGCGCTCTTAAATATATGACTTTTTGGCTACTGAGATTTGAGTAAATTGGTCGCAACGCTATCTTAAAAGCAAGATCACATAACATGAAATGGTCATGAACAGTACAATCTTGCCTTTAAAAAGTCTTTAATAACTAAATTCGCACATTGACCCATCTCGTTATCTACAAAAATTGCATTTTATTTTAACTTTAATTACTCAGCGACTACTTTGCGCCTGGCTCAGCAAAACGCGCCACCCACTTTTCGACCTCGTTGTACCAGTAGATTGAATTGTTTGGCTTCAAGATCCAGTGATTTTCATCAGGAAAATAAATCATCCTAGATTCAACCCCTTTTGTTTGCAAAGTTCTGAATAACTCAAAGCCCTGCCCTACAGGTACTCGATAATCAAGTTGACCATGTACAATTAAAGTTGGAGTATCAAAGTTCTCCGCATAATAGTGTGGTGAGATCTTTTTATAGATATCAGGCTGCTCCCAATAGTTACCAAAACGAGGTGAGTGAACTGCGAAATCTGCCGACATCTGAGAGTACATATTGTAAACAGCAGCATGAATTAAAAATGCTTTGAAAGAATGTTTATCTCCAAGCAAAGTAGAGCTTAAAAAACCACCATAACTTGCACCAGCCGCAACCATACGCTCGGGATCTATCCATGACTTTTGCTCAAACCATTTTGTTGCCAACTGTACATCTTTGAGCGGTTTCGTGCGCCAATCAGGGTTGATGGCATCAGCAAAAGCTTGCCCAAAGCCACTGGAGCCATGGAAATTTGGCCACGCTGTTACATAGCCCCAAGAAGCGAAAGTCTGTGCATTCCAACGATAATGAAATCCATCTGTAATTGCATTATGTGGCCCACCATGAATTAACATCATTAATGGGTACTTTTTAGATTTATCAAACCCTGGTGGATAATGAACCCACATTTGTATGTCCTGTCCTTCAGCACCCTTGTATGTTACAGACTCATAAGTGCCTAACTCAACCTCTGACATAACGGCTTTATTCAAACTATCTAAGCGATTTATTTTACCGTTACGTGTATTTACTACCACTAAACGCTTCGGATACAAAAAGCTCTCGTTTGTAGTAACAAGTTTGCGTGAACCAAGTAATTTGGGATCACCAAAATTAGTGTCTTTAGTGATGGCGCGAGTTTTACCACTCTTACCGCTAATGTGGTAAATACGCCTAGTACCAGCATCGTCTATCGAACTATAAAAGTCACGACCGTTATCAGCCCATGTAATATTTGTAACTGAACGATCTTTGTCTATGTTAAGTGTTGTCGTTTTTTTGCCTTTTAAGTCATATCGTTTTATTACCGCAGTGTCAGCGTAAAACCCCAGAATACTTCGACTCAAATAGGCTAAGACTTTTCCGCTTTGGTTAAATTTTGGTGAGAAATCGGGGGCATTATTATCAGGTGTAATATTTACAACATGCTTAGTGCCAATTTTACCCACAAAAATATCGGTCTTTGTATTAACTTGGTTTTCCCAACCATTAGAATTAAAGGCAATGTGCGTCTCTTGTGGATCAATGTCATAACTCAAAGCAGATTGACTTGAACGAACTAGCTGTTTTCCCATAGGCTCGGTAATGGATTCTACTTGGCCGCCGTGTGCTGGGATACGAAAAATATGCGCTTGTCGGTCTTCATCAATGAAGTGATCAAAAGAAGAGTAAGGCAGCGCGTTCCACTGGCGCGCAGACACCTTCGTTTCTTTTTGCTTTTTTACAAGGCCTTCCATTTCAATCCACGTTTTTTGAGGCCAAACTGAACTGATAAAATAAAGATGCTGCCCTACCCACTTTATACCTTTCACACCGGTTGGAATACGCGTCAATCTTTTTGCTTCTCCAGGCTCTTTTAGAGGCAAAATATAAATTTGACCAGCCTTATCATCTGCACGCTTGCTGATAAAAGCCAGTTGAGTTGAGTCAGGAGAAAATACAGGCTCACTCGCTCTCAGTTTAGCTGATGTTAATGCTCTAGCAGGTTTCCCTTGAGCATCAAACAACCATAATTGCGTATCGCCTTTATTCTTAGCAACATCAAACTTAGTCACAGGCGCGACGATAAAATTTCCATCTGACGAAACAACAGGCGAACCGAGCCGTTCCATCTGCCATAAGCGCTCTACGTTAAGAGCAGTACTAGATTGTGTAGAAGTTGCATGCACATTGAACGTCCACCCAACCAACAACACGAACATTAAAAATAAACGAGTTTTCATCGGTTTGTGATACCTCTAATATTTGAAAGATGCAAAATACCACTTGGCATCAAATGAATCATACCAATTGGGATAAATTGCCCTAAACATGTGTTTACTTAACCTTTAGCGTCGAAGCTTAGCTTTTTAGTTAAAACAACTGGCTAAATATGCTTGTATTAAAATGTCATAGAATAATAGTCACAACGTTTGAAATCTTCAGCAAATTGACTGAAACAATGTTTTCGAGGATAAACAAACACGCTGCATATTTTGCACCCAACAGCAATTCATGTACCCACAAATCTAGCAAAAACCCCTGTATTAATATTTTTCAAGTTGAAGTATATATTCATATATAACAACAATTTCTGGTCAAAAATCAACCGAACAAGACAGCGCTATATCACTTTAATACATAAAGAACATTGCCATTAGACCGTTCCAAGTATTATGTTATTTAAAAGAACACAAATTGTTACTGATATGTATATCACATATTACAGACACACCCTGTCGCACATAAATTAAAAATTTAGTGCAAACGGCTGAATAAGTGATGCTGTGGATCAGCTAACAAGAAACTTAAACAACGAAGGAGCAAAACATGAGTATCAAGCGATTTAAACTTTCAGCAATCACGACGCTAATGGTAACCGCAGTAAGCTTGCCTACATTTGCGAGTGAACCGGTACTTGAAGGGTACGAGTCAGATCAGAAGTTACAAACCAAAGCCGTACAAAGTAACCGTTATATTGTTAAGTTTAAAAAACAAAAGTTCGGTGAACAAAGAGCATTTAACGATTTTATTGCACTAAATTATTTGTTTACGGCGGGTGCTGAACCATTGTTTGCGCTCAACGATGAGCAAGCCATGGTCGCTGAGCTAGATGATTTTAGTCTTAGAACATTGCGCAAAATGTCCTCTGTGGAATCAATCGAAATTGACCCAAAACGTTACCTGTCAAAAACAGCCTCTCAAGATTCTATTGTACCTTACGCACAAAGCACACCATATGGCATAAACATGGTACAAGGGAATCAACTTTCACAAACTAACACCTCAGCAAGAAAAGTATGTGTTATAGACACGGGTTATAACTTAGGCCATCCAGATTTACCTTATGGTAATGTAACAGGCGTTGCTAATAATAATGCAGTGGGCAGATGGAATAATGATGGAAATGGCCACGGTACACATGTGGCAGGTACCATTGCAGCTGAGAACAATAATCAAGGTGTCGTAGGTGTTTACCCTGGTGTAGATCTGCATATTGTAAAGATTTTTGATGACAACGGTCAGTGGACTTACGCGTCAAATCTAATTAACGCGATTCAACAATGTAAAGACGCAGGTTCAGACGTCGTGAATATGAGTTTGGGAGGTGGGAATTACTCAAATACAGAGAATACTGCAATGCAGAACTTTGTTAATGGCGGTATGATGTTAGTTGCAGCAGCGGGTAACGACGGCAACGGAACAAAGTCATACCCTGCGTCGTATAATTCTGTGATCTCAGTTGCTTCTGTGACATCCAATGAATCACGCTCTTCATTCTCACAGTACAATGATCAAATTGAAATATCAGGACCTGGTTCAAACGTTAACTCTACCTATCCAACCAACACTTATAGAAGTTTAAGCGGTACTTCTATGGCATCACCTCATGTTGCCGGTGTTGCAGCATTAGTTTGGAGTCATCATACGCAATGTACAAACCAAGAAATACGTGCCGCGATAAATGCAACAGCCAAAGACAAGGGTGCAGCAGGGTATGACATTTATTATGGTCACGGTATTGCACAAGCAAGAAGCGCATCTGACTACTTATCAGCCAATGGTTGTCAAGGTGGTGGCGATCCCGGAAACCCGGGAGATGTTAAACCAGTAAATGGGTCATTACCTAATTTGCAAGGAACACAAAATGGCTGGACTCATTACACTTGGGATATACCTCAAGGAGTAAAAGAAATGAGTTTGAATATCACAGGTGGTACAGGTGATGCGGATCTCTACGTTAGATACAACGCGCAACCTGATTCAAACAACTATACCTGCCGACCTTGGAAAGATGGCAATGAAGAGCAATGTACTTTCACTAACCCAAGTTCTGGTACCTGGCATATTAGTTTATTCGGATACAGAAACTACAGTGGTGTTACTTTAAATTACGCTTATAAATAGCACCTAAATAAACAAGCGGGATATCCTCCCGCTTGTTCAAAACCAACCAACATAAAGACAGTTAATTTGATGATTTTAACCTTACAGTAAAAACCACACAAAAAAGGACAATAAATTTAACAATAAAACCTTTAATATTCACAATAATAGAAATAACTTATTTTCATCTCAAAGACCGCTCATGCAGTGCTGCTTTTAATAGCATTAGTTCATAAAAAAACTAAAATCGACATTGAAAATAAACATAATTACCATACCTTACATATATATAAGACAAACTTATTACTTATGTAACGTCTAGATTATATAGCGCCCAAAGCACTGTAAATAAAAACAGTACCCCATAAAAAAATTGCTTAACAACTAAAATATATACGCAAAATATGTGTATTTTTTATTCTTTTTGATGATAATTACTTTGATAACTTAATCAAGCTTGAGTTATAATGCGCGCCCATAATTGCACAAAACCAAAGGGTGATTAGTTCTACTCTATGATGTTCTTAGGACGTTTGACTGTAACTTTCAAACTACTGACTTGAACGAGGGGAGCGAACTTTAAAGCACACTTAATTGAATACACAGGATGAATGTCCGGTAAATTCAATTTATTTATTACATAACAGTGTGTCAGCCTGTAAAGATGATCGGAAAGACTAGAAAGTGGTAAGTCAGTACGTAATGTTGTTAAAAATTAAAATTGCAAATTTCGTGAACCCGCGTGTCAAACGCTTGGTGATGGATCCCCTATCTTCTCTAAACCTAGTTCATCCTGGTCAATATACTCTTTGGTACAAAAAAAACTAAAAGCAGTCATTCCTATCTATTGAAATTCATACGCGACCAACTTCAAGTTAGCCTCCTTTTGGAAGCTCGCTTTTTTTTGGCCTGAAAACGTAGATAGGATAAAGCAGTTTTTGACCCGCTATGAGATGTACAAATCACATAGCTGGCTTAATTAAATTTAAATTGAAACAACCTAAACACACGGGAAACAACACAATGAAAAACGTTCGCTTATCGAAAGTGGCCGGCGCTCTAGCACTCGCTATAGGTGTGTCAGCAAGTGCATTCGCATCTGACACGTCATCAGCAATGCGTGGTAAAATTACAACACCAAATGGTGACGCTGCCGCTAACGTTAAAGTTACGGTTATTCACGAGCCAACAGGCACAATTAACACTTTTACAACCAATGACTCAGGTGCGTTCATCGCAAAAGGCCTTCGAGTTGGTGGTCCTTACCGAGTAGTGATTGATTCTGATACATATTCAGATGCAGAGCTTAACGGTATCGAACTTAAGCTAGGTGATACACACCGTCTTACAAGACAGTTAGAACCATTACAAACAATCGAAAAAATTCAAGTAAGCGGTTATACGTTAGTTCAACAAGCTGGCGGCTCAAGCAGCGTTTTTGGTGAAGACACCATTAACAACGTACCTAGTTTCAACAATGATATTAAAGACGTTGCACGCCTGAACCCACTTGCAAGCATTAATGGTAACGGCGAGTTAACTATTGCAGGTAACAACCCAAGAACCAATGCTTTAACGGTTGATGGTATTGGTCAAAACGATGACTTTGGTTTGAATTTTGGCGGTTACCCAACAGCTCAACCACCAGTTGCACTTGATGCAATCGAACAGATCTCTGTTGACAGCTCTCCTTTTTCAGCTAAAAAAGGTAACTTTGGTGGTGGTACCATCAATGCAGTAACAAAGTCTGGCTCAAATGAGTTCACTTTCTCAGGTTTTTACGAAACAAGCACGCCTAGCCTTGCAGGTAAAGTAGATAACATCTCTGAAGCTAAATACAAAGATCACGTTAAAGACGAAAACGGTGAGATCATTCACTACGCTGGCTCTAACAAGCTAGACGAAGATGGTCACAAAACATTTGAAGTTTCAAGCACAGATCCAATTGAAACTGAAGCAAGAATGGGCTTTAGCACTGGCGGTGCAATCATCAAAGACGAGCTATTTTTCTTCGTGAACTACAACTCTTGGAAACAAGAGAGAGAAATGGACTATGGCTTTGATGGTTCAGGTACTTCACATGAATTTGATATCTCTGAGCAGGATTACAACAGATTCAATAGTATCTTAAACGAGACTTACGGCCTACAAGACGAGCTTGGTGGTGATCCTGAGAATACCAGTGACAGCCTACTTGTTAAACTTAGCTGGAACATCAGCGACCTGCACCGCGCAGACTTTACTTACCAGTGGCAAGACGAAGAGAGCGATAAAGGGTATGCAACGGGTGGTAACACCATTACTATGGCTTCAAGCCGCTACCAATATGTAACTAAGTTCAATAACTTCGCTACTAAACTATATTCAGATTGGTCTGATGATTTCTCAACAGAAATTGGCCTTGCATATAAAGATGTTTCAAACAACAGCCTTACAAATTCAGATTTAGGTCAGATCCAAGTTTACCTAAACAATAGTGACCGAGGTGAGTCTATCCAGTTTGGTCGTGACGATATTCGTCACATCAACGTATCTGAGACTGAAACGTACGCTTTCACATTCGATGCAACTTACTTAATGGGCGATCACGAGATCAACTTTGGTGCTCAACTGGAAAGCAAACGTCTTTATAACCTATTTGGTCAAAACTCAATGGGTACTTGGAAGTTCGGCAGCTTAGATGATTTTGAAAACAAAAAGCTTTATCAAAACAGATGGGATGACTATCAGTTCTCATACATGAATGCAAATTCAAATAATGTAAATGATTTAGCGTATGATGCAACACGTGAGCAACTAGCACTTTATATAGAAGACAAGTTCTATTTGACAGATGATCTAGAAATCACAGCAGGTGTTCGTTACGAGCGTCTATCATCAAATGATAAGCCGAACCTTAACGAGAATTTCCTGAAAACATACGGACACACAAACCAAGAAAACCTCGATGGCGCAGACATCATTCTTCCGCGTATTGGCTTTAAGTTCTACGCAACGGATGCATTAACAATTAATGGTGGCATTGGTCGTTTCCAAGGTGGTATCCCGAACGTTTGGTTTAACAACCCATTCCAAAAAGATGGCATCACCCAGGTTGTTGCAAATCAAGATGACATCAATGCCTACTTTGCTAATGTAGAGCAAGTTGACATCACACGTGTACCTGAAGGAATTCAATCGACGCTTACTGAAGGTGCAGGTAACACAGCTTATACAGATCCAGACTTTAAACTACCTTCAAGCATCCGTGCTCAGATTGGTTTCGAATATGAATTCGATTCAGAACTATTAGGTGATGGCTTCAAATGGTCTGCTGAAATTGCATACCAAAATAAGCAAGACGAAGCCGTTTGGCACAATACTGCGATTGAGGCAGTGATGGAGAACGGTGAAGTTGTTCGTTCTGACACGGGCCGTGTCATCTATCAAAGCATTTACGCAAATGACCCTGTACGTAAAGACAATCACGACATCATGATGACGAATTCAGATCTTGATGCACGTTCAATCATCTTCTCAACAGCAATTGCCAAGCAATTTGATAACGGACTTTACGTTTCAGCAAGTTATACACACCAAGATGTTGAAGACATTGCGCCAGGTAGTGCTTCACAAGCCGAAGGCAACTATAAGCACGCTACAACTCACAGCCGTAACGTAGACTTAGTTGGCCGTGGTCACTACGAAGTTGAACATAGCTTAAAACTAAACTTACGTTATGAAACTGAGTTCTTTGAAGGTTATGCATCGAAGTTCAACATGTTCTTTGAACGTCGCTCTGGTCGTCCATTTAGCTACACTATGGGCTCATACAATGATGGCGATTTTGGTGATACACGTGGTCTAGACAGAACTTCAGCATACCTTGCATATATCCCAACAGGTCCTGATGATGCAAACGTTAACTGGGAAAAATCTAAATTGTCATGGGATGAGTTAGAAGCACTTCTTAACAGAGCCGGTATTTCAGAGCGTGGCCAATTACTTGACCGTAATACAGGTACTCAGCCTTGGGTTACAACAATGGACGTAAGCTTTACTCAAGAAGTGCCTGGTTTCTATAAAGAGCACAAAGGTGAAGTTTACTTCATGATTGAAAACTTCGCGAACCTACTTAACAGCGATTGGGGTGTTGAGAAGAGACTTGGCTACAGCGACCAAAAACTATATGATTTTGGTGGTCTAGAAGACGGTCAGCTAGTTATTGACCCTCGTTACCAAGGCTCAGACGTTCGTAACTACTCTCAGATCACCAAAGGTGCTTCTGCATGGCAAGCTAAAATTGGTATCCGCTACTCTTTCTAATAGCGTGAAGATTTAGTTTTAAAAGGCCAACTTATGTTGGCCTTTTTATTGTACGTTTGAAAATTATGTTAAATTAGAGCTAACCCTGTTTTAGGCAGTATTTAGTCACATCCAACACGCTTCTGTTCATGCTTGATAAAATCACTAACTCGATTTGCATTAAAAGGTAAATGCTCAACAGGCTCATCCCCTTGCGGGTATGACTTGGCTCTTGCAAGTAATGCATTTGCTAGCGCTTCACACTCTTTATCTTTTTCACCCAAAGCGTAATATGCTGTCGATAGACTCATATACAACTGAGTCTGTAAGTCATAATTGGCCTCTGTTCCGTTGTACGTTAACGCTTTTAAAATGTGCTCAATTGCATGTTGATATCTATTTTCATAAGTCGCACCAGGATCATGAAAGCCCCAAAGGCTAAAAAATTTTTTATGCTTTTTAAGCAACGGCGATACATAAAAGTGCCCATAGTATTTATGGGCTGTAACCAAACACTCGTTATTTTGGATCTGATTACAATACTCAATGACCCGATTAAGATTATAATCAATTCGGCCTGGGGTAACGCCTTTTTTTAACAAACGAGCCGCGTTGAAAATATCCTTATCAGCTTTAGCCTGATCATATGTTGCTTCGCAACCGCTCAATATTGTAGCCGTAGCAGCTATTGATAAAATTGTTTTTATACTCATTACTTCTCTGATATCAGTTGGTAATATTGGCGTTACTATAATTCATATAAGTTGCACGCCTAAGTTTGGTATTTAGGGTGTCTAATGTATGTAACATAATAAAATCACTATACTTTCCTTCAATAAAGACTCTGTTGACCGAGCAATAATAAGACCTATCAAGTGCCTTACATACCACAGGCTATACAGTACCTAACTTTTTATGGTTAATTTGTCACATCCAGCTCTTTGCTTTTGGTATTCTATATAATCACTCAAGCGCTCAAAACTCAAAGGGACTTTTTCAACAGAGATATCATCATTTGGATAAGCTTCTAAATGGAAAGCTAAGCTTTTGTCTAATGCATCACATTCTTTAATTGGATCTGCAATTAAGTAATAGCTTAAAGATAATTGTATATAAAGAAGTGAAATGGCCTCTTGGTCATTCGTGCTATCCAGATAGCTGATCGCTTTTTTAAAATGTTTGGCTGAATAATGGTATTTATTTTCATAAGTAACGTTTGGCTCGATAAAGCCATTTTTCAAGTAATAATCTTGCTCTGCGATGACTCTTTTTGAACGATATAGATGGCCATAATATTGATGTGCTACAGATAAACAATCTTTGTCTTCCTCTTTAGTACATATCTTAATCGCATTTTGGAGGCGACGCTCATTACTGACAGGGTTTCCCGATCGCTCTATTGATTGGCCAGTATTATGTAAATTAGCGTATACATGAAATAAATCTACAGTACTACTACATCCATTTAATAGCAGAAACAAACCACACATCATCAGGCCGAAAATGGTTTTTTTTGTATTTTTAAACTCGTGATTTGGATTGGTAACTTTCAATGACATAATAAGCGCTTGATAAAAATAAACCGTGCCATTGTATGCTATAAACACTGAAAATGGATATCAAAACAAGCTCGCTATGGTTTCGATCGCTCAATTTAAATACGCTTAGAGTGAAAATCACTGTTATTGTAATATATTTATCGACTCCACAATCCCATCCAAAGACATATGTTAAACGTTCGAATCTATGGCCGTATTGGTAAAAGACTTACCGAGCAGTACGCCTCCAATTTTTCTGGATGAACTAAATTATTTTGGTAGGTGATTGTAAGCGGTGCTTCAACATCAAACTGATAAGCTTGTGCTAAATCTATTAAAGCTACTTTTGTTTCATTGGGTAAAAACGTTATGTAGTCATCTTCATCCGCAGCTGAACGTTTAGCCATCGGCCCTAAGTAATCGAGTTTCTTTCCATTTTGTTCAACGAGTAGAAATTTACTCCACCATCCCTCAAATGGTGTATGCCATGTTAACACCCGCACCGAGCTATCAGACATATTGGTAAATCTAAACTCTACAGGGTAACCCATATTTGGAAAGGTGGCGTTTGCCTGAGCAATGTCGCACTCAAAATTGCTATCTATACCAATATTAAAGGTATTATCCTTGCACCCTGTTATAAAGAGTGACGCTATCAAGCACATCCATTGTTTTTTCATATATTCTAGGGCACGACGGTGCGCACCCTACTCCGTTGATACTAATTACGATTAATTTTGATAAGGTGTATTTTCAGCAAAATATTCGTAACTGTCTGCATTTTCGATTGCTTTTTTAACATCTGACGATGCTAACTGCTTTGCACCACTGTGTCCATAGGCATGGTCATCAGTGCCGGCGACCGCATTGAAATGACTGACTTCATGAATAATGGTACCTGCTTGAGAGTCTGTACCGGTACGTGGAGCTCCCCAAAACGCACCACAAAAATAGATTTTATAAGGCTGTGAAGGGTAAACGTAGGCATACGTACCAGAACTGGTGCAACTACAATCAAATGATAATGGTTTATTTTTAATTGCATCTGTAGTCTCGGTAAAGTTGTCCTCAACTCGCTCATGTGCTTTAGTTAACCACAAAAAACCAACTCTCACAGTTGGGTCTCCAAACCAAGTGGTATAACGAGCTGAGTTTTCTAATTGGCTTGTGCTTCTGCCAGTCAAATAGCTGGTCGCATTAGCAGACATCGTTTTTGCACTGCTCCAAGCTGAATTAATAGTGGATTTTTGACTGTTACTACAAGACGTGTAACTGGTGGTTGCGAAAATTAAGTCGGTTTGCAAGTCATCATTATCAAATACCTGCACTTCACCGTCTAACCAAGTCACAGCAACATTCGATTTAAGTGCGCTGACTTTACGAGGCAACGATTTGCTTGTAAAAGCCTGTATGTCTTTATTTCGATACAAATGTATAGATTCAGCATTGTAGCTTATTTCGTATTGCCCAGGTGCAGAAAAGTCATATAGTGCTGACAACTCGATTTTATAGCGCACACTCTCACCAGGTAAAATCTCTAAGTAATCCTGTTCAGTTGGTGCTCTACGTTTATAAAGCGCGCCTAAGTAAGGCACCTCTTTTCCATCTCTCTTAACAGAAAATAAATCTCCTGAAATTCCCTCATCAGCAGTTGCCCACTTTAATAAATCGACAGACTTACTTTCATGATTTGTCAATTCAAGTTCAATATGTATATCCCCATCAATGCTGTGAAGCTGCTGTGCAAATTGTATCGTTGCACTGACATTTTGCGCATTAGCAAAACAAGACAGTAATAAAGCACTCGAAACACAAGATAATTTTAAAATACGCATCATAACAATTTTCCTTTTTTAATATATGCAGCTCTAAGATAGATCAATTTTTAATCTAAAACCAACATTAAATTAACCTTAAATGAATTTATTAATCCCAATCAACGTAATACAACATATCGATTTATTAACCAGAAAAGGACAAAGGAAATACGCTAAATACATATAAATTATGCCGTCGGTTATGACGACAGGAGTCAATCGTTCCAACTTCAAATTGAATATTCTAGAAACTTCTACATCAGTACATGATGAAATAATTTATATAATCACTTATATGACTGAATAATATAAAAAACCAGAATATAATTGCGCTAAAATCACCAATTAGACTGTTCCAATTTGAAGATCTACCAAAAACTATACTTATCATTTGCTTCTGTAGTAAGCTTAATGTTCATCAGCAGTGTGATTATTTGGGCTAAGTCTCAATCTCTCACTGATACTCAAAACGAAATAAAAACAGATGACGTGCCCGGCGTTATTTACTATATGCAATTGAATGCAACGCTTGCTGAAATCGAGACACATTTATTGAGTTATCTTGCAGGAGAGGAAGAAAGTAAGCATGCATTTTACCAAGCACATAAAAGATTCAATTTAGTACTTTCTGATCTTAAACCTCTAGAATCAGCAACAATCTCCGACAGAGAAAAAATACAAAAAGTTTCAGATTTGTCCCGAGAAATTAAAAGTCAAGCACATACTCATATCTTCAATATATATAACCCTTCAATGCAGAAGTCTGCATTTTCTGCAGTCGATAAACTAGAAAACCAACAAGTTGCGCAAATATCAAAACTACTCAAACGACTGAAACAACAAGAGTTCGAAGATGCAATGAGATCCGCTGACCTCCAAGAAACTCTTGCTGATGACTTGCCAGGTGTAAAACTTTACTTTGAGCTATACAGTGCTCAGGCAATGATGATCGCATCATTGACTGAGTACATTACGGGAGAGGTCGATGAAAAGGGTTCATTTGAACAAGCGTCGATTCAGTTTAAAAAGCACTTAACTGCATTAAAACCCCTTGAAAATAAAAGACAAGAAATCGATGATTTAGCACAAGTGGAAAAGTTGTTTGAAGCAATTTATCAGCACGCCCAATCTGTCTTTGCTCAATACGACCCCAGTGTTTCAGTCCAGGCGAAACAAGTCGTTAGGCAGCTTCGACAAGTCCAGTTTAAAGAGCTTAAAACCATTTTAAATCGTTCAAGTGAAGAAGAAAAAAATGATAGTATTCAGGCTTTGATAACCTTATCAGCAGGCATGTCATTGATGGGCAGCACCATTGTGATCGCAACATGTATCGCAGCCCTTCTAAGTATGTTAATTGCTTACAAATTAAGTCATTCCATTAGTAACAGACTCAACACGCTGTTGACTGTATCCAAGCAGACCGCAAATGGGAATATTTCTACAACTAAACTTGAGCCTAAAGGAAGGGATGAAATTGACGATTTAGCTCATGCCTCTAATGATATGACAAGTTCATTAAACAGCTTAATCACTCAAATAGGACAGTTAGCAGGTCTAGTAAATATTGCGTCGAAAGAGATTGCGAGATCAAATGACAGTATTTCTACGCGCAGTCAGGCAAGCTCAGAGCAGTCTACCTTGATTGCCACGGCAATAGAGGAAATGAGCACCAGTATCGCAGATGTCGCAAGACAAAGCCAAGATGCAAATACACAAGCCAGCCAAGCGAAAGAGCTAGCATTGCAAGGCGGAAAAGTGGTGGACCAAACCATCTCTGAAATTGACGATGCTTCACAAGCTGTACAAAAAACGTCTGAACAAGTCATCAATTTAGGGGAACTAGGTGCACAAATAGAAGAAGTGATGGGTGTGATCAGCAGCATTGCTGAACAAACAAATCTACTCGCGCTTAATGCTGCTATCGAAGCTGCACGTGCTGGCGAGCAAGGTCGGGGATTCTCGGTCGTCGCTGATGAAGTACGCACACTGGCAGAGCGGACCTCACAAGCGACCAATCAAATTGTTGAAACAGTCCAGACTATTCAACAGCAGACAACTCAAGCGGTGAATGCAATGCAAAACAGTGTGGACAAGGTATCAGGGTGTGTGCACTCAGCACAGCAAGCTGGCAACTCCCTATATGCAATTGTAGACAGTGCAACCAGCATTGCTGACATGGTCCAGTCTATCGCGACAGCAACAGAGGAACAATCTGTGGTTTCCAGAGAAATGGCACTAGAAGTTGTAAAAATAGAAGAAAGCAGTAAATCCACTTTTGATGATACTCAATTAGCATCGGTTGAGGCGAATAAACTCGCTGAGCAAGCACAAGCTTTATCAAGTTCTGTTGGCCAGTTTAAACTGCGATAGTCATATCGACATATTTCAAAATACTGCGGTACTTTTTATTACCGCAGTAAATTATGACCATATTGTGTGCATAAAGATAGAACTGACATTAACTTGCTCGTCGATTAGTCCAAAACTCTGCTTCATTCCAACGTTGCTCTTGCTGGTAAAAATAGGCCCGTTGCTCTAAGTAATTTATGAAATCACTCGCAACGCTTTTTCGATAATCAATTAACAAACCTGGATCGCCCTCAAGCCATTGTATAATGGCGGGTGCAGCTTGCAAGCCATTTGATAGCGCTTTATAAATACCTTGTGAGCTAATCGGATCATAACATGAAGCAGCGTCCCCCACTGCACACCAACCACTTCCTGCCGGCGGATTTAATATACTTGAGGGTGTTTTCCAACTGTTTAAGCGCTTTGGCGCACGGAGGCCATAAGTGCGTGATTTGACGTATTGAGTCTGTTCAAGCAGTGAAAACCAGCTAGCAGGATCTTTTGCCCTAAACGCTTTGAGCAGATTAGCATCGCTGGTAAGGCTAACAATAAGCTGGTTGTTTGGCAGTGCTGCACAATACCACCAGCCATATTCAACAGCTTCTAATAAAGTCAGTTTATTTTCTCCAAGCTTTGTATCTTCACAGTTAAAGTAGGCTGCGATACTCATCATGGAGTCGTGCGTGTTAACCTGGGCACCAAATTTACGAGCCAACTTCGCTGACTGACCTGTTGCATCAACCACAAAACGACTACGGATGTCTTGGCCAGTTACAAAACTAAGTTGTATTGGGTATAAAGCCCCTTGATTGACAGCAACATCATCAAATCGATTATTTTCTATAAGCTCGCCACCTGATTTTTGAAACTGTAATGCCATAAACGAATCAAATCGACAACGATCTAAATGCCAACCATGACCATGTGGGTTAAATACATTATCGTTAAAGCCCAGACTTGAGTCTCCCCAACAAGAATAGCTACCCAAGCAGTGCTCGTGGTTCTGAAGAATAAAATCATGGGCAATACCTAAACGCTGGAAGAGCTTAATTGTATCTGGTGGTATGCTCTCGCCTACTTTAGGCTTTGAATAGGTACCCGCCTCTACGGCTAGTACCTTTTCAAGACCTAAGTTTTTTAGCGCGATCCCCGCTGCCATGCCAGCAGGACCTCCTCCAATTATGACGACGTCGTAACAAAAATCGCGCATAACAACTCCTTATTTTTTGCGTGTTGCGCTACCGCTACCAGCCAATAAAGGCCAAGGTTTGGGTGGGGCCAGCATAGGTTCATCGCCTGTTAAACGGCTTTCAACTTCCAAATACACATCGGGTTCGTAAGAGCGATTATCATCAATAATGGTCGCTTGGACGACAACGCCGATGTCATCCCATTTAGTCAACATGTCTCTGTATTCCCAAAAACGTCCTGCGTTCGCCAAATCATGCTTATCACTTGGCGTATTTTCTAGCGGATATGTACCTGTGCCTCTTACAGAATAACGCTGAGGTGGCAGCGTTTGGGTTTCAGTATCATAATCCTGAGCGACATACACGGTAACAGGGCGCTGTGCAGGCCAAGACCAGTACAAGGTCTCTGATTTAAGCTCATTGGGAGATGTTTGATGAATTGCACAAGAGTTATAATCAGCATGCCAAGGTAAAGCCATGAATTTAGTGGCGTCGCCTGGTTCTAACCCTAAATGCTCAACCGCTTCATGACGTGGCACCCAACCTAACCCCAAAAACGCGGTGTGCGTATTATCAATGTTTGCATAGTTAAGTGGCTTATGTTTTATCCTAAAAGGACCGGCCCCCGATTGCCAATCTTGATACATCGCCGTCTCTCGGATAATCCAAGTCATATCGATCCCAGGACTGAATCTCCCTCCGAGACAGTTTTGTAATGTCGCTCTATCTAAATACTCACCTTCTCCCAACTTTTGCTTCGCAGTATCGACATATTGGTGATTAGACCAACTATGTAAAAACTGATATTGCGTGATGGTCGGAGTTAAAAATGGTTTACCTCCAGCTGCACTTGAGTCACCAAGTGATAAAGGCATCAATGGTGCGCCTTCATCGATTGACTGAGATCGCCAAGTCGCTTCTGTACCAGGGTTTGGCTGCCGAATATATGCGAGTCCCGCCAAGATTGTCGTATCGGGATCATCGCTCGCTTTAATTGAATCTACTGACTTATGTGCCTGAACTGCTATCTCCGGTAAGTATGCATTCCAAAGTTGTTGTCCAGTGGCCTTAAAAATTGGCTTTATATGATCATCAAACGCAGGTTTGTAGTCAGGATTAAACTTACCGCCACTGAAGACTTCAGGCTGCAAATTCAGTTTCCTTACAAAGGTGTCATAAGCTTCATCAAATAAAGAAACAACATTCAAAGTTTGTGGCGCATAACTTGGGTCTGTGACAACCACCCAACCGCCAAAGACTTCTTCCGTTGAGCCATCTTCAAATTCAACCACCGCTGTAACAGGGCCATCCGAAGTATCATCAAACCATTGGTCATTGTTAACAGGCCCATCTATAGGAACGGGTTTATCTATGTTATCTAAACGCCAACCTACCGCCTTTCCATAACCTCCAGCCACTATAAGACGACCATTTTCATCCGTATGCATGCCCCCAAGGCTGGTTATCCCTGTCGCAGTAGTATTTTTTTGCAGACGCGCACCTTTGCAATCCGATAGTTTTTCCCCTTTCTCAGGTACATCTAAATAATCAAAGTGCATAAAAGGAAATGAAACCGGATAATCTTCAACGCTTACTTTGTCACCAGCTTGTAGGTAAGCAGCTTGCTTTTGGCTTTTGCTGTCGAACTCTGCCGTTCTACATTCGTTATCAAGCACTCTGGGACCTGCATCAATGACTAGACGCCGCAATCTACTTTCATTGTATGGGTCTAAGCCTTCTGCCAAGTTTCTTAACACTGGAAAGTTGCTATTTTCATATGCAACGACGCCGTGGTCGTCATCATTCACAAACCAAGCTGCTTTTTTATTGGCTAAATGAACACACCATTTAATGTCAGTGACAGTTTTTCCTTGTATGACTGAGCCTATTGTAACTTCTTGGTTTTCTGCTTTTTCTGGATAACTTGGCTTATCGATATCACTGTATGCAAATATCCGAAAGCGTGCAGCTTGGCGTTTAAACGCGCCATGTTTGTCCCTGAGTTGAGAGCTTTTAATAACCTCTCCAGATTCGGGGTCAAGTGGTAGACCACCAGTGGTTTTATCATCTGGCTTGTTAGGTTGCTTCAAAGCGGCAATGCTCTCTGGAGCTAGATAAAACTCCTCGCTATTACCAACACGTGCGATCCCAATTGCTGGGTGTACTCTAAAAATTGCCTTAGACATGAGTTTGCTCCTTGTCACCATCTGACAGAGCAAACATAGGAAGAACACCATTTTGCCAACATGCCGCTATCGCAGCACCATTTTTATACATGACTGTAGGAAAATCATCAGGGGTTTTACCCGTGGTAAATGTTTGGTTCATGATTTCTAAAAATTCATTAAAATGTGATAACTGAATTTGTTGAAGTTTTCTCTGTCTTTCCCCGTACGCCTGAATTGGATAAGTGTCTGGTAAAGGTTGCTTTAGTAAATAGGTGAATTTTTCGTAGTGATCCCACGTCGGCTGAATGTCATCAACACGGTTTTGGTATTCCGGCGGTATATACTGTTCGTCTTTTTTAATCCCCTCGCCTTGGTCGACAATCAAATTAATTAAATTATTTACTTGGGGTAACCCCTTCTCTTTGGAGTCAGTGATTGTTAACTGAGTATCTGGGTAAAATCGTTCAAAGTGATTAACTTGCTTATGATTTCCTATAATACATTCTTTCAACAACTCACAGCCATGTGCGATAGCATCATATAACTCACCGATAGAGCCATATTCATCCGTAGCTTGTAGGCTGTTTGAGCCAGACCAATCTGGATACTCAATGATACACATGGTATTAAGCCGTTGAATGTCAAATGCACCAATTGCTGTCGAGTAAGGATGATAGATATTTTTTGGATTTGGCTCATCTAAGTCAAAATCTAAGTGAGGGATCTCAGCACCATACAAAGGTGCCTGTATCTTCAGTTTGGTACCATACGCATTGGCAATATTTGCCGCGCTTTGCATATGCAGCATCTCTTGATTTACTACGGACTTGATCAATCGACCAGCTTCTGTAGATTGATCTTTTATTGAATACATTGCCGACATGTAAAATGGAATAGTATACAACTCTACATCTACAGCCCACTGTAAGTGAGCCTGCAACGCTGGTAGAGTCCAGTCCTCATCACTTGCTACTTTTTTTGGCTTGTTCAGATTTTTCGCCTTCAAATATGGCGAAGGGTTTTGAAGATTAATCATGATAATTCCTTTATGAGTTTAGCCTCTCTCAACCGGTTTATAATTCTGAAATTGCATATATTTTTTAAATATATACTCTCTATAAACGCATGATTTAAGGAGGCTTTGACGGTACATAAGGTGTAATTAAAAAGCGGTAAACGAACCTATATCAATATTCAAATCAACAGCCAGACCCAAGCTATCGAAAGATAAATTTGATGATACTTAGTGAATTACTCGCCCCAACGAAAAGCTAGTACCAATGAGGGAAAAAGACATTACACAATATTACGCCGAAACACAGACCTGATGTAACAAAGTGTAATAACAAAAAGTTGTTCCTATCTTATTATTCTCTGAGTGTTCTTTTTTGAACATGCAATTTACGTCACAATGAGCAAGGGATTATCATGAAAAACCGTCCAAGCATATCAAACGGCAAACTTAAGATCGGGCTGGCATCTACCGCTTTAGCTTTTACGATTGTTGGCTGCAATGTTTATACACAAGATGAAAAAGCTGAAGATCCAAAGGGCTTTAAATTTACAAAATCAGGTATACGAGAAATATCAACAGATTTATACGTGCCTTTCCCTAAAGGAGGAGAAGAAACACCCCAGCGTCTACCCAACATTGAACAAGATGATCTACTCGCTGGGAAGTATAGTCTCGCTCAACTACTCGAGGCTGGACAAAACCAATTTAACGTCCCTTTTGACCCGATAAATGGTCATGGTGAAGGACCAAAAGGACCACGTTCAAAGCAAAGAGCTATTTGGAATAGTCGCGGTGGGACTATCAAAGACCCAGCAGCTTGGCCTTTTTTACGCGTTAACGGTTTGGACTCTCAAAGTTGTTTTGAGTGCCACAATACCATAGGCCAATACAGCCCTCCAGGCGCGAAAACAGTGGCGCAAGTCAGAAAACCAGCTGCACAAGGTGGTTCCGCGGGGCTTGCCAGTAATGCTTTTATCAATGACCAGTTCCCAGAAGCACTCGAACAATTGTTGATCAAAAACCCAAGTACGAAAGCGGTAATGACAAAATTTGTACGAAACCCACCTCATGTATTTGGTACAGGCTATACGCAACGCCTAGCGACTGAGATGACGACTGAATTAAAAGCACAAGTCGAAGCGGCAAATATCGCGGCCTTATTACATCACAACAAAGAACATAGTATTTCCCTCAAATCCAAAGGAATAGAATTTGGCCGTTACTCAGTCTCCTGTACAAGTGACAATTTCGAAGACTGTCACCCGGTTAAAGAGCACATCGTCGGGGTGCAAGATGACTTGGTTGTTAGACCATTCCAATGGGGCGGGATAGCTTCAACAGTAAGGCATTTTGCGCGAGATGCGTTAGATTTCCACTTCAGTGTACAGGCGGTAGAAAAAGTAGGAAATAAAGATTGCGATCTCGATGGCTTGATAAATGAGATCTCTGTGGGCAATGTTTCAGCCTTAACAGCCTATGTGACTATGTTCAGACCACCGAATCAAGTTATCGATTTCAACAATGCGCCAGATATTGAACTGGGCAGGAAGCATTTTGAGCAAGTTGGCTGTATCAATTGTCACGCCTCTACCTTAAAGATGGACAATCCAACCTTAACAATTATGACTCCGCCTGAAGTGCCTAATAGCGAACCGTGCCCACGTGAAGTTGCACAGCTTAGCAACCCTATTGACGGACTAACAGATTCTGCAAAAGAAGCGACCATGCAAGTCAAACGCGCCTTTAATAGCAATAAGTTAATCGCTTTACGGCGCTCGACAGGCCGAGTGACCGCTGAGCAACTATACCAAGCTGTTTTGCCTGAGCTGCATGATGCGAATGTGAAATTCCTTGCTAAGAGCAACTTTCAAATTGACTTAAATCTGAGTAAATTTAAAAGAGGAATGCTACCTGATTACGTGTGGCCAAGATTAGATTATACTCCTGGTCAACCGACATCTGTACCTCTGTATAGTGACTTAAAACTACACTATATGGGTAAGCGGTTATCAGATGATTACCCTCAACCAACTGATACAGAGGGATATGAAGCAAAACCTGGCGTATACGTAACAAGACCTTTGTGGGGAGTGGCAGACACAGCACCATATATGCATGATGGCAGAGCTCGTACACTTACAGAGGCCATCCAATTGCATGGTGTGAATGGCAGTGATGCTAAGTCCGTTTACGACAACTTCAATAAATTGCGTAAAGAAGAACAACAGCAGCTCATTAAGTTTTTAGAGAGTCTTCGTTTACCGATTCAAGAGGGTGTCAAAGAAGCAGAGTACCTCAGTGCTGCTAGATAATGACTGTGCTTTTTAATAATCACAGCTCACGTACGATGGGGCACTATCGATATAAGCAAAGTTACTTTATGCGTATAATCCAAATAGAGTGACCCATCAAGTTAATATGGATAAGGCCATTTGTTTGGCCTTTTACCAGGGCAAATTATACCAATTCAACCTCTAAGCAATTAAGCAGTCTCGTTGCTTCAAAACGGTCAAATTTAGCTTTGTTGATTGTGTTGCTAAATATATCGATATCAAAGCCTGTCGCATTTGAAAAGTCTGTGGCTGAGAGGTTAGTGCTAGAAAACATTGATCCAGCGAACTCGCTGTCTTTGAAGCTTGCGCTTGCAAAGTCGCCATCTCTGAAGTCTACACCACGCGCGACACAGCGTTCTATTACGACACCTTGCAACTGTAAACCATAAAAAGAACTGTCATTGAGTATGCAATCGTAAAACTTGATTGGCGCGCTAAGCATTAGCCTAGGCCAAGCGGCTTTGGTCCAATCAATACCAATTGCTTTGGAATCACGAAAGACCACATCTGAAAACTGACTATAGTGCATTTTTGCAAGGCTTAAATTGCACTTAATAAACTCACAATCAACAAATTTACAACTGCGAAAACTGGTTTCTGAGAAGTTGCAGCCTATAAAAGTACAATTTTCAAACTCTTTAGATATGAATTCATCTGTGGAAAAATCTTCACCATCAAATGTCTTTGACCACAATTCATCGTGTTCATGAATACTCAATTTACTTCCTTTTTAATTTGCTCGACTCGTCTATGTGTATTCTAACGTCAAAAGTTAAATTTTGTCCTATAAATGAAAAATAGATTTTTGCAAAAGGCTCCCCTACGCGATTAAAAAAAGATGAAACCTGCCAACTCCCTGCGAATCAAATGAATCGATACATCCAGCTAAATTTCACTGCACCAATATTTATTGGGGCGCATTAATCTCCCTTTGACTTAACTCAATACCCTAAAAAAAGCTGACATGGTCTAATACCCAAACAGAACTCGTTGCATTATCTTGCCAAGCTCAACATGAGTATGTAATCCATTGAACTGTTCAATAGCATATGAGGGACCTAAAGCAAAAACACCTACCGGAGTGTGCGTGTGCGTGCCAGTCGACCATACGATATTTTGTTTCGCAGCAAGCGCCCTACCAATTAAATTTAATGGTCTTTCATTAAGATAAACATAAAATGGGGCAAAATCATTTATCTTACCAGCTGTTTTGAGGCCTAAACTTTTATGTCCCCGTTTAAAAAAGGCATTTTTCTGCTCTGCTAAAATAGCGTTCGCATCTGTGTTATCTATTTTGAATTCACTGTTTTGATTAACTATTTCTACTAACTGTTCTGCCTCAGGATGCGCTTTGCCTCCCTTAGCAGCTTTCCACATCTCAGCATAGCTTCGCTTTTGCAAATAAAGTTTATCTAATATCGCAAGCTCACCAAAATTATAATTAGGTTTATATACATCTCTATTTAAATTATCGAGCTGCACAGCTTGCGGTAAATTCATACCACTATAACTAAAGCCAAACCCACCCGTTTCATGGTCAGCGGTTACAATCACGACAGTATCGTCTCTGCCATTTGCCCATTGTAAAACTGATTCAACCGCACTATCGAACTTCAACATCTCGTGTAACAAAGTACCTGCATCGTTGTTGTGACCAGCCCAGTCAATTTGACCGCCTTCTACCATCAAGAAGAACCCTTTTGGATTTTTTGATAACTTTTTGATGGCAACTTCGGTCATATCTCGTAGACTTGGTTGGCCTAAATAACGTTTATTAGACGCTTCAATACCATCCACCATCGCACTGTTAGCAAACAAACCTAATATACGTCCTCTTTGCGCCTCTAGCAGTTGGCTTTTAGTAAAGACTAATTCATAACCCTGATTTTCAGCTTGTTGCAAAATATTGTTGCTATCTTGTCGTTTTGATTTTAATGATAAACCACTGTTTGCAAGTTTGGTCTCCAAAACAGTTTGTTGAGCTGATAAAACATAAGCTTTGGGTATGAAATGACGTAATCCGCCAGACAACATAACGTCAACAGAGTCACTAAGTACCATCTGCTCTGCGATTGCATTTTCCATAGAGCGATGAATTTGGTGTGACGCAAAGGCCGCTGGCGTTGCATGCGTCAGTCTGGTATCAGAAACTAGCCCCGTTGATTTACCAAATGCTTTTGCTTTTTGCAAAATCGTCGGCACTTTGTGTCCCGCACGATTTAACCCTATCATCTCACTACCTGAAGCAACACCTGTCGCTAATTGGGTTGCAGAGCACGCAGAGTCGACAACCAATTTATCAGCAGGCCCATGCAGAGATAACCCCGTTACCCCCTGATTGGCAAGTTTCGCTATCGCACTACTTTCACCTTGATAAACAGACTGCGGCGCTCGTGTCGCATACTCTTCCAACAAACCCACTTGCTGTGGACCCATGCCGTCACCAATTAATAAGATGACGTTTTTAATTTGTGGCGATGATATTTTTTCTTGATAAGCATTACTTTCAATTAGTTTGCATCCGCAAAGACTAAGAGGTAAAACAACAGATAGTGGCAATAATTTTTTTAACCCTAACAGCATTTCGAATACTCCCCACAAACTAATTAAATTGCAGCGATGAAAGTGGCATGCTCTGCAGGTGTGTAACATCCCCTTGAATATCCTTAAGCCCGAATCGAATATTCGGGTCAGCTTGTTCCCAATCAATTTCTATAAAGCCGTAATTGACTTGAGCTGTATACGCGCCTACACGGTGGCGGTTAGGGCTTACATCTTTCCATTTTTGCGTCAAGCCTGAGCTTGTGATCTCCCAAAGCGGATAGCCATGTTTAGAATCGTATCTCGACAATTCTCCCCAATGGGTGTCACCACTGATCATCAGTACACCACCAATTTTATGCTTCTCGATAAAGTCAAAGAGCCTTTGTCTATCAGCTGGAAAGTTTGCCCAGCTTTCCCACCCGGTGAAGTCTGGAATGAGCTGTAAGCTCGAAGCGATTATTTTCACCTTTGCTGGTTTTAAAAGTTCTTTTTCGAGCCATTGCCACTGTGCCTCGCCCAACATAGTGGTCTTATTATCAACAGGTCGATAAGGGCCTTTATTATTAAAAAAGCTACCAACCCAATAGCTTAACTGTCCAATCGAGTTAAGCTCAGGCCGATTCCAACGTAAGTCAGGCAGGATCACTTGCACATTTTGATGCTGATCGCCATACATATACGAAGTATAAATACCAGACGAACGTGTGCGTCTTGGACTATTTTCCGGCTCATCCCAAAAGTCCAACATAATTTGGCGAGATTGCTCCTTAAAGAGATACTCTTTACCCGCGTCATTTTCACCATAATCATGGTCATCCCAAATGGCGATGGTCGGCGTTGTCGAACGCAGCGTTTTAAACCCCTCTTTGCTTCCCAATTTTTGATATTTAGCGGCTAGCTCAGTCATATTCTCGGTGTCGCCATACACATTATCACCAAGAAACACAAATAGGTCCGACTGCTCTGTGTTAATTGCATCAAAAACCGGAATATCTTTGTCTTGGTGGCTACATGAACCAAATAAAATTTTATCAATGGAGCCTGTCGCCTCAGCATTGGCAGCTAAACAACCAAAGACAAATAGTGTAGATAGCAAGGAACGTCTGAAATTCATGCGCTTATGACCTCAAGTTAGTACTGCCTGCCTGTGATTGACGTTAACTCAATAATTCCCGCTTTATTGCTGAGCCAATAGAGTTTCACGTTGGACAGATAGTTACTTTTGTTTAGTTGAATTCTTACTTAAATGTATTTTTTTAAAAAAGAGCTAAGTAGTCAGGGGAAGGAGAATACTTAGCTCTCGTGCGGCATAGTGTTTTAGAGCGAGTTACGCAGTGATATCCATGCTTACGCGGTATGCACAACTCAAGAGCCTATCAACAACTATTAATATCCTTTCATACCGCAGTCATGGGCGAAAGAGATGACGAATGAGTTTTATCGTCCGTCATCAATAAAGATTAAAAACGTGTTTGGAAGTTAATAGCAGCAGTGCGTGGCGCACCAATCCAGCCACCCCAACCGCCTGCAACACTACCAATATAACTTTCATCAAATAGGTTGTTCACTGTTAAGCGAATTGAGGCACCTTTGAGCACACCAACTTCTTCTAAATCTACAGCTACATATAAATCACTTACTGCATAAGCATCAATACGTTGAGTATTGTCTGCGTCCATCCAACGCTCACCAATCCACTTCGTAGACAGGCCCGCTGAGTAAATATCAGATTGCCAGTCAAGTGATAAAACAGCCATGTCTTCTACTGAGCCAAATACTGTGTTGCCGGCTTTAATATCAACTGTACCATCGGTGTACTCTGAGTCATTACTTGTGTATGACATGTATACAGACAGAGATTGCGTTGGATAATATGTTAGTGATGCTTCAACACCTGATGATTCGATACCACCCGTATTGATGTACTGACCACTAGTACCAACTAGGTAATCGTTACCAGATGCAGACTCAGGGGCAACAAACGTCAAACGGTTTTGAAAATCGATGCTATATAAGGTGATGCTGGCATCAAAATCGCTATTGTCATAACGGATACCAAAGTCCATATTTTCAGCCGTTTCTGGTTCGATGTTACCAAGTGCTGATGCATCCGCTTCTAGTACTTGGTCTTTAATTGCTGCAAAGTTCTCAGCGTAACCCGCAAATACTTCTAAACCTTCTACAGGCGTATACCAAACAGCACCCGCTGATAACAATGTATCTGAATCTGAATTAACTGACTTATTGGTACTTGTGAATTTGTCATGGCTGTCTAAATCAACTAAGTACTTTTTCACACCTGCACGCAATGTTACCGTATCCATCTCTATCGAGTCTTCAAGGTATAACATGGTTGTTTCTACTGGGTATGTACGGTCGTACTGTATCCAATATGGGTTGTGGTCAAAGTCAAAGCTGCTTTTTGAGTCTATGATTTTGTGCCAATCACGATACTCAGAGCGCTCGTAATCTTCATACCAAATACCGCCACGTAAGATGTTGTTGTAGTCACCAATCTTGGTTTCCCAAGTCAGGTCTGCATTAATACCAAAACGTTCTTTTTCATAGTGGCTATTACGGTATGATCCCACTGGGCGTGCGCTCGCAGCGTAGCAATTTGGATCATATTCAGCATCTGCACCGCCATATGGGAAAGTGATTGAACTTTCGCAACCTTTCATTGGCTGAAGTGATTTACCGTCTGCATCAACAAAATAAATCTTACCTAAAGAACTACCACCTTGATAAGTAGTACCTGATACAAGCTCTGAATGGCCATTCGCGCCATCATGATTCACATCGACGATATAAGGTGGTACCCAGTCACCACGGCCTTGGTTTTTATGGAAGTAAGCATTAGCAGTGACCTCCACTTCGCCAAACATAGTGTCGACTTCTATGTAACCAAATAAGTTCTCACGCAGTGTTGACCAACCGCGACGATACACCTGATCAATATAAGGAATTCCTGTCCACTCACCAGTTAGTCCATCTGACTCTGGATTTTGTTTGAAGCTTTCCAATGAAACACGCTGATAGTTATCTTCATGAACGTCGTCGTAAGAAAGGTATGCTGTGATCTCCAAATCACTGTCCATACCTTTAACAAATTTAGCTGCAAAGTGGTCACGAGTGTTTTCTGCTGTGCCTGTGATCCAGTCGCTATTGCTGGAGTTTGAATAGCTCAACCAGCCATAGGTATCATCCATTACTTCGCCGGTTTCAATTCGCATATAGTATTTTTGTGCATCGAAATTTGCCAAAGATACACTTGCAACAATACCCTGCTCAGTACTTGGGTCTATTGTCGTAAAGTTTAGCGTACCGCCAAGTGCTTCGTTAGAACGAGAGCCGATATCTGCCGTACCTTGAGACACTTCAACCGCCATTAGGTTTTCAGTATCGATATAACGGTTTGCTTTAGCACCTCCACCATAATTAGAATTACCGTTTGAAATACCATCAATGGTAATACCTACTTGTTGCTCATCTAAGCTCAGCTGAAAACCACGAATTGATACTGTTGTTGACCAATCGTCAGAACCAAATGTATCACCTTCATTGATTAACACACCTGGTAAGTTATCAATCATTGCCATCGCACTGGTCATTGATGACTGTTGCTTAAACATTTCTTCAGAAGTTGCGTTATTTGCGTAAGAAACACTTTTACCAACAACCATAATCTCTTCGATTTGCTGGTCCGCTTTTACTTGATCATCTTCTGCAAAAGCCGGTGCCGATAAAGCGGCTGCGACCGCCATTGCCAGCATAGATATTTTTGTAGAGCCTGTAGAGTATAAAGTTTTCATTATAATTCCCGAAAGTGATTGGTACATACCAAAATTACGAACGGGGCAAATCTTAGTTCTGTATCATTACAGGGACTTTACAGAAATATGTAAGTTTAAAAACAATTGGTATGGACCAAAATTTATTAAGATGAGTTTCTATTTTGTTAAGTATGTTGTAATGTGATAACAATTAATTTATCAGCACACTGCAAAGAATAAGTCATCTATGAGCGACACCAGTTTTGCCTATGCCCAAGTAAGACAGGCTATTAGCCAACAAATTGTTGAACAAAAATTAACAGGTAGTTTGCCTTCAGAACGAGAGTTATGTGTCAAATATGATGTTGCACGTTCTACATTGAGGCAAGCACTCGGCCAGCTTGAAAATATGGGATTAATCTACAGGAAGAACCGAAGTGGATGGTATGTTTGCCCTCGAAAGCTAAAGTATGACCCCATGCAACATACTTCTTTTTTACAATACACGACAGCTCAGGGCTTTCAACCAAGCACTAAGTTAGTTGAACAAAAGAAGCAAAAACCGTGTAAAGAAATAGCCAATGCACTCGAATTAGATGGACGAACAAGCTTGACAAGCATATTGCGTGTTCGTTCAGTAGATGGTCGCGCTGTTGTGGTAGAAGAGCTAAATTTTAGTAATAAACACCTACCTAATATTGATAAACATGACTTGTCTTTGTCTATTAGCGTGCTGCTTAAAAATACGTATCAACATCATAACGTCCTATACGACATTTCCGTTGAATCATGCTGTTTGTTCAACCCTATCGCACAATATTTAAATACCTATGACGGTGCTTTGGGGCTAAAAGTAACGCGAATAGTGAGAGATCTAGAAGGAACAGCATTCGAGTTTGACCGCGAATATTGGCGCCATGATGCATTGATGATCGAGAACAAAGCTAAGCTACATTTTTAGCAATAAGGCCGTTGTAAAAAATCTGAAATATCGCCCAATTAAACTTTATGCAAATTCAGATACGCATGAATTTGGTCCGTACCAAATTCATGCGTTCCAATATGAGTGTCAAATGTATTACAAATTGGGCAAACAGATTCAAAATCTATTGAGTGCCAATACTTTCTTTTTTTGCTTATTCGCCATTGTTGCCGCGTGCAGTACCTATGCATTCATGTACGGCTTTCGAAAGCCAGTTGCAGTCGGCCTGTATCAGGACGCAGCTTGGTTAGGCTTATCTTTAAAAACGCTCTATTTGACTGCACAAATTTTAGGTTATGCGCTCTCTAAATTCATCGGAATTAAAGTTATCTCGGAACTTCAAAGTCATGGCCGTGCCAAGGCCACCCTCGCTTTGGTTCTGTTTGCTTGGTTTGCCCTTTTTGGATTTGCTATATTCCCTGCTCCATGGAATTCAGTGTTTATGCTATTAAATGGCCTGCCATTGGGTATGGTCTGGGGCATCGTATTCAGTTATCTAGAAGGTCGTCGAGTAACCGAAATACTCGCCGCAGGCCTTTGCACTAGCTTTATACTTGCCTCAGGCATAGTAAAAACAGTGGCCAGTATCTTGTTGATAGATTACCACGTGAGTGAAATTTGGATGCCGTTTGTTACAGCCTCTTTATTCTTACCTTTTTTATGTGTTTCAGTTTGGATGCTAGATAAACTGCCGCCGCCTAATCAGGATGATATTGATCAGCGCTGCAAACGTGTGCCAATGAATAAGACTAGTCGTAAAGAGCTACTCAAATTATTAGGTTTGGGTATCATCATGCTTATTTTTGGCTATATCCTGCTAACGATTTTACGTGATTTGCGTGATAGCTTTGCTGCTGATGTTTGGCAAGCAACAGGACTAAGTGGCGCACCAGCCCTGTTCACGCTCACAGAGCTGCCAATCGCACTGGTTGTTTTAGTCATCATTGCACTACTTAAGCTAGTGAAAAATAATCATACAGCCATGATAATTAACCATCTTTTAATATGCCTCGGCTTTATTATCACGCTGATAAGTTCGCTGGCCTATGAGCACAATAAGATCGGCCCCATCAGTTGGATGATCTTTAATGGCATCGGTTTATACTTAGCCTATGTGCCTTTCACCACCTCATTATTCGAGCGACTGATAGCAACATTTAATCGCCCTGCCAATGTTGGTTTTTTAACCTATCTGGCAGACTCATTTGGTTATTTAGGCACGGTGGGCGTCATGGTTTATCAGAGCGCAAATCACCATACAATTGACTGGAATATTTTTTTACGGGAATTGAGCTATTTTACGGGCATTATCGGCTGCATTTTAACGCTCTTCTCACTCTGTTTTTTTATGTATAAAGAACAACAAAGTGATAATAATCGGGAAAGGGCAATTGCTTAGCGTTAGTTAAAATGCGCAGTATTATATTTTACTCTGATACTGCGCATTGAGAATATGAGCTTTACTATCTAACCCATAGCAGTCCCCATCTGGTACCATTTGCATGCGCATTATAGCTACAACGTGCACTACCTTGAGCGGCAGGTAAATATAAGCCATGTCCTAACCAACATGCGTGGTGGCTTGTATGCACATCACGCTGCCAACCAATTACATTCATGTTGTTGCGATCAGGGTTAATCAAACAGTTAGTATACGTCGTGCCATTTGCTACATATCTTGTACGACAATCAGGTAACGGCGTTGTCGCTTGCTTTTCTTGTTGGTCTTTATAGCCCCATGTATAACGGATCATATCTAATTCAGCTTCGTTTAAAGAAGATTGATATGCAGTGCTTTTACAACCTGCAAAGTCACAAGCAACTTGCTCTCTGATATCTCTAAATGCACTGAGTGAACCTTGATATAATCCCGTTGCTGGGTCTGTTGCCGTTACACCAGGCAAAGGATTGTATTCACTGATACGCTCTTTCCCACCTGGCTCAGTTCTCGCGTACGTACCTATTAAGGTCCATCCGCCTTCATCGGTATCCATGTCACAATAGGCGTCAAAGCTATCATGTACCCCTTCACCATCAGGATCAATTGAATAAACGCCTGAGGCAGCCTCTGGATTTTCACTGAGAATTTGTGCACAACTTACCGGAGCCTTAACCACGTTTACTTTTGGTCCCAATGTAAAGTCACCGGAATCGTTATTTGGACCATACCAAGTGCCTTGGTAACCCTCTTGCGAGCTACCTTGTCCAAGATAATAAAAACGTCTGCCGTCTTTGGAGATAGTAAATTGAACACGTTGAACGGTGCCAGATCCTAGTTCAAACGTATTTGGGTGTTCAAACTCACCTTGAATAAGAATAGACTCTGTTGCTACAAGATCTGTTGCACTAAAGGTGTTAGACAAAACCGTCATATCTAACTTTTGAACATGTGCATTAGAGGACTCAAGCACCCCATTTAAGTTTGTATCTGAAAATAACTCCCACTGCGCGCTTGCAGACGCACCACAGGATATACTCGCCACTAATATTGCTGTTATTTTATTCATCATATTTCATCCTTATATTGCCACTCCTATAATGACATAATAAATTCCATTTAAAATAATAATTTACCATTAAAAATAATTAATAAAAGTTAATCACTTACACCTTAAAAATAAAAACACAATATAAACATAATCTTAAAAGCTAAAATTGACTTAGATAGAACTTAGAATAAAAGGTCTCATTCTTAAAAAAGAAATTTAATATCCATAAACCAAGTGCTCACGGGTTCAATAATTAATCTGGCATAACAATGCTCTGCTAAGATCTTTAAGCTTGAGAAATAAGATTAAACATTGATTGAAGTTAAAAAAACACATATTTGTAACGCTTGTAACTTTTCTTTATTTTAGAATAATTAAAGCGTCTAATGTGCTTCATAAAGTCGCTTTTAAGTGCAATTAAATCTGAATAACTTACTTGCGCTTGTGAGGACGATTAACACTCATAAATTACTGTAAAACTAACAAGGAAATATGATGAATTTACGTACATTATCAATTGCTGCAACGCTTCTAGGCTGCGTGATGACAGCCCAAGCACAAACAGTTACGTTCCAGCTTGCAGCGACAAACGATGCTGGTGAACCCTCTAATCCAACATCAGCACCTGGTCAAAAAGCCTATTCTTTCGATATTGAAATGGCCTATGAATACGGTACCACTAAAAAATGTCGAATTAACTATAGTGAAAATAGCTGTGTATTAGAGGGAGTAAACAACGGAAATCACCTTGTAAGATACAAATGGAATGGCCTTTTTGCTGGAAAGATGAGTCAAATGATCGCAGGATGGATGAACGTCAACTTATACTCTCCTGCTAACGTTTTAATTCCGTCCAGTAACGTTCATTTCTACATGGTAGATAACAAGCCTTATGATGGCTCGGTACAGATTTATGGCCGCACATCTTTTGAAGCAATGATGTACGGATATGGGAGCTTGCAAACGACTCAAAACTCAAACAACCTGGGCAATCATATCGCTACAATGGAGCGCTGGGATATGCAAAATGGTAAGAAGTTCCCAATGTTAGCTGGATGTATGAGCTTAGCTTTATTACCAAAGACGACCAATACCATCAAGCGCGTTACGTACCCTCAACCAACTCTTGACACAGGCCCACAAACCACACTCTTGTGTGTCCCTGGTAATGACACTGATACATACGTTGGTATTGACGCTGAGAAGTTAAGAGTTACAAACATTTCTTCAGTAAAACCAGCTGAGTTACTGGCCACTAGTGCCAAATAACACACGAAGAAATTGAATAAAAAAGCGCATATCAATGCGCTTTTTACAACTCTCTTCTATCAAGGTATTAAGGCCTTTAGAAATCGATTATCCCTTCTCTTATAAATGAACTGTCTTTGACGATACCTTGTATATGACCGACTTGAAACAGTGCATCTTAATAAGCACGATAATAAATTGGCGGGTTAATAGCGTTAAGCGTCTTATCCTCTCTAATTTCTCCATTCAGTAGTTGACGGTTTACCGCATCAATTAAAGATAAAGGCTGACCATTGCTTTCGAATACAACCGTAACTTCTTTACCAAGTTCACCAACATCACTACAATACTTCAACCGCATGTTATCATTGACTTTTCGCCATGAACATTGGAGTAAAGTCTCTTGAAATCCGTCGACAATACGGTGTTTGGGGTAACCTCTAAAGTAAACCGGGCCAACATCACATGCATTTGGCGAAGGCTTTTTGTCAACAATCGCTACACCATCCTCGAACAGGGCAAGTGCATGTTCATTGAAGTTCATCATACAGCTATTCGAACCTGCAATTTGAAGTTTAGTTGCGATAAGCGTGTTTAATGTGCGGCCCTGTACATCATCGCATGTCAATTTATGTGCTTCATTATCCGTATTCGTCCAACGGCAATCTAAGCGGCGCTCAATAACGCCGTCAACTAATCGTTCACTTGGAGATGATTGAAAAGCAGCATAGCCGCCATAACAAGAAGACCGATCCCCCACTACTTTGACCGTCCCTTTTAGTTCAGTACGATAGCCATCATGCCAAGTCACAATACATGTATTTTGACTAGGTATATTTATTTTATTGGTCACAAGTACATCTGAAGCATTACCATCAAGAGGGTTAGTGCACAGTTGGCTCTCCCACGTACCAACCTCATTTTGATTATCTATTTGCCAATAACATGACATTGGGGTTATATCTTGAGCAAGTACTGAAGCTGCAGAGCAACTTGCCATTATCATTACTATATTTATTAATTTATTTAGCCTGTATGCCACAATGATCTCCTTTCTAATAATTAAATCTTTATTTATTTCCATCCGAATGCAAATAAACTTTAGCACTTTAGAAATATAAAAAAATAAGCTTCAACAATTACTTACAATCCATTACTTTAGGGTACAGTTGCACATTAAGACTTACATAAAAACGAAGGGCTAATACGTTATATTCATGTTTGATAAAGATATGCTGTTGTAAGTCAATGGCCAATAAATTAGACTGTAGGTAATGAAGGACTCAGGGTTATTTTTTTGGCAATTCAAAAATAGCTCAATGTAATTATTTAGAGAACATAACTAACTAAAAAAGGAGTTATACATAATCAATCGCTCTACAGCTCATGCTGTGAGAGGCCTTGTTTCCTAAATAATTGAACTTCTGACCTTTTGCGTGATCAGATCAAAAAAACATAACGCAACTCGACCCACCATGACAAAGAAAATTAAAAATTGGTCTGCCTATAACCGAGCGTTGATACAACGTGGTAATATTGCTATTTGGCTCAGCGACGACGCTATTCAACAATGGCAAACCACAGAAAAACACGGTGGGCGTGGTCGTGGTCGTTCAAATAAATATACTGACTTTGCAATTGAAACTTGCCTGACACTTCGGTCTGTCTTTAATTTGCCACTTCGAGCACTTGAAGGGTTCGTTAATTCCCTCCTCAATTTAATGGATGCACCTATTCATTCACCTGGTTACAGCTGTTTGTGCAAGCGAGGAAAGACACTAGATGTTCAATATCGAACCAAGCCAACCACGCAGGGATTTATTGATATTGTTGTCGATAGCACCGGCCTAAAAGTTTATGGTAATGGCGAATGGCATACCCGAAAACACGGAACCAGCAAGCGTCGAACTTGGCGTAAGTTGCATTTAGCGATAGATGCAGCCAGTCATGACATTGTCAGTGCAGAGCTATCAATGGTGAATGTATCGGATGGTGAGGTGTTAGGTGATTTACTACAGCCACTACGGCGAAATGTTGACAGAGTCACCGGTGATGGTGCTTATGATACGCGTGATTGCTACGATGAAATTGCAGCCAAAGGTGCCGTAGCTCGGATCCCCCCAAGGGAAAATGCCCAATATTGGGAGAAAGGTCACCCGAGAAACAGTGCCATAATATTAATACGTCAATTTGGTTTAAAACACTGGAAGGAAAAGTCGGGTTATCATGAGCGTTCGCTGGCTGAAACGGGCGTTTATCGTTTTAAACAGCTTACGGGTGACCAATTAACAAGCCGTACCTTCAACAGCCAACACACAGAAGTAATGATTAAAGCCAAGGTGATCAACACGATGAACAGGCTAGGTATGCCTGAATATCAGTAAAAATGACAAGACAGTTAGGAAGAGCATATTTGCTCAACAAGGCCGCTGTGAGAAAGTTTTTCTTCTGGTACATCACCGGCTCAATCAGTCTCACACAATGCCACAGTTCGACAAACGCATACTATAGGCTCTGGCAAATTTCGACTCCCAAAAACACTAACAAATCAAAATATTCATGTTCACTGCCCTATTCTATTAGCCCAGAACAAAACGAAACGTTTAACTTGGGACTAGCATAATTTAATGTAACCAGTAAAAATCCATTTTCAGAAGATCCTGTACACACAAACTTCAAGGTTGGCTAGTCCGGCGTTAGATTATAAACAACAGACGAGGTATTAGAATTTCCTTCTAGGCTCAAGGTGAGATCACCAACCGAATATGAATTCAACTTACAAGCTTATATCAATTACAAACTACCAAGCATTTATAACAAGATTTTATCTGACGATTGTGTCTACTAATTGAAATTGCTTTTATCGATAGTTTTTAGAGCATTTTATCGCAGGCATTTTAACTGCATAAAAAGTTACTATTGCCATGCTCTACCACCAAATTACAATTGTGGTGAGATATGCTGGTACCAATAACTTTCGCTTACTAAATCCTGTGGTGATGTTAGACGATCAATAAAGGTTAACCCATTCAAGTGATCGAGTTCATGCTGGAAAACCCGCGCTATAAAGCCTTCCAAGACATTTATCTGTACTTTACCCTGCTGATCATAATACTTGATAGAGATACGTGTATGCCTTGGCACAAAACCGCGCATGCTTGGTACACTCAAACATCCTTCCCAGCCTTTTTCTAACTCGCTACTCGCTTCTATTATCTCTGGATTGATGATTGCAGTGGGAGCCATCAGCGGTGCATTTGGGTACCTAGCATTAGGTTTGGAGCACATAATAAAAATTCTTAGACTCTTATATATTTGTGGCGCAGCGATCCCGACTCCACCAGCTCGCTCTACAGTAGTCATCATTTCTCTAATTAAGTTTTGACACTCATCAGCTAAAATATTATCTACCGTTTTTGCTCGAGCCCTTAATATGGGATGACCTAGCTGAGCGATATCAGGTTGATTTGACCTACTTTCAGACGGCATTTGAGCACCTTATTGAAACCGATAAACTTTAATACATAGGATAAATTTACCAGAGGCTCGAGCGAACGGAAATCAAAAACTCTTATTCACCCACAATAAACCAGCCATGTAGACATTTATCGCGGATAGCGCTTATATTTTCCTCAAAAACACACTTCTAAAGTACAGCAATATGTTAATAAAATTGCAGCCCAACCATTTTGCCATTACAAGAGCCCACAGTCTCAATCAACCAATACATGGTAATTACTGTAAAGGTCCACCATAAAACTGACATTGATTTGATATAAAACAAACAATATCGATTAAAATCGATGTAAGGTGCAGTAGCCCCTAGGTAAAGTTAACAGAATTTTAACGCGCCAAATTTAGCACTAACCACAAAGTTTCAATTATTTCTAAATGTTCTGCACACTCTAATAAAAGTTTGACAAATTTATCCTAGATCAATATATTGTCGACTTGAGCGAGTTGCTTTGAATCATGTACAACGGCCCTATAACATGAACAACCTCTACAAACCCATTGCTAAACTTCAAGTTTAGTTTGTTCAAAAAAGGGCTATTAGAGTACCCAGATTGCTATTTTGCAGGGTTTGGATAAAAGTTAGATTGTATAGTTCTAATACATGAGGTAACGATAACTAACAATTTAGTAGTATCGCTCTTCATTATGGTTAATGACGTGTAATTTTGTGGAGTTTGTGATGGAACATTGGTCAGATTTTTTCCCATATATTTTCATGGGAGTTAAAGTAATAGCGTTAGGCATAGCTGGTTTTTTTGCGGTTAAATGGCATTTCGATCAGGATCGGAAATTAAAAGCTAAAGAGTCAAAAGAAAACTAAAGAACCGGACTTTATAAAGACCCGCAAATAGCAGTGCTTAGTTCGCGCGACAAGCCTCTTTTTAATTAAGAGGCAGCATCGGTTACTTTCAAAACGTTATAAGTCTCAAGGACGTTAGAGAGCTCAGTTTACACCTACTCCCACTCTGCAATGTCGAAAACCTTTCTTGCTTCAACAAGTGTGCACTGCGTTTGTGTAATCAACTGCTGCTGTGTCATAGTCGGATTTTGCCTCACGATATTCACCAGTTCAGCCAATTCAGGCTTTGGAATTTGTTTAGTTAAGGTTTCTATGACCCACAACCAACTGGCTTCATTTTGCTGCTGAGCACATGCAACAATATACTCAAATTGCGACTGGCAACCTTTGAGCCTCCAGTTTCTTGAACGACCTACTCGGCTCAATTGTGCACCTGATGATTTCATAATCTCTTTTAAAGCATGCGCTTGCTCAATACGACGTACGAAACTATTTAATTGAATATCCAACATATAAAAGATAAAAAGTACAATCTAAAAAAGTTATGGTTAGCAAAATACCTGAAAGGCCCACATTGTAACTATTTCCAGTAGTTTGTTCTAGATTAGACTTACAGTGAATGTAAAGACAAATGCGACCATATGATAAGTCAGTGTACATACTCATGATTCCAATATTTATGGATCGAAAAAACGAATTACGCTTACGAAAAGTTATCAAATACTGGCATTTAAGCTGTGCTTCAGACCAAAAAACACACTGAATAAAATATGTATTGGTAGCATTAAGGCCAGCGCTGATGGACATCAATCATCATTTCTCTGGCAGGTTGATAGTAATCGTTAAGTTTATTGTCCAGCAGTAACTGGGTAATTTCACCCAGCGATTCGCTTCTTTCACCTTCACTGAGTTCATCTAACCATGTTTGCAGTATGACTTTTTTATCCACCTCTGGCAAAAGTGGTAAGAGTTCGCGTAATTCACGGCAATTCAGTTTAGTCCCCTTTAATTGGCGCATTAAAGGGTCTTTGAATACCATTCTCAATCGCTCATCCCCCCATATAAACATATGCAACATCTCGCGCAAACGCTCTTCATCAAGCACATAATGTGTCAACTTTCTTAATGCTTCTGGGCTCATATTATCCAAGCTCTCATCTCTTTTACTATCTAACAATGAGTAAAAGCTATTTATCTCTAAAGCATCAATTTTCTGCGCAATCAACACAGTGAGCTTGTCATGTAAATCTGGAAACAAACTTTTCAACTCAATCAATTTTTCTATCTCATAAACACGATTTTCATGCTTTTCCAACAAAGCGCTATAATGCTGAAATACTGACACAACTTGAGGATAGCTGAGCACTGTTGCGCACTCTCGCAAACACTGAGCGATATATGCGCTCTCCTTAATATTGAGTATCGAATCCAATATTTCAAAAGACAGATTAGAGCCCTCAAACTGCTGATAAAACCGAATCAAAGCCACTTCCGCTCGCACTCTATAGTTTTCATCCAAGGAATCGACAATCTGCCTTACCTTATCCAAATGCTGTCGCTGTAAATTCGGTGAGGCTGCTCGTAAAATGCCTAGTCTCAAATAGCCATCTCGAATATTTAAACACTGCTCCAGTACTGGCATCATTAACCTTGATTGCAAGTGTGCTGCCATGCACTCCAATGCCTGACCTTTTTCAACGTTATTTACCATAGAACACACAAAAGAGAAGATTTTCATTTGCTGCTCTGTATCGCAATGTTTAATGATTTTATTTACATACTTATCAAAAGACTCTTCCCGCACCTGACCTAAAAGAATATCAATAGCTTGTTTTAGCAAAAACGCCTTTTTATCTGAGTCGGCATATGGCAACCACAATGCTAGTAAATTGAAGCGCTTTTTATCATTTAACAACCCATCCAAAATATCGGTAGTTAATACGTCATCCTGCTCGCCATGCTCACCCTCAAGTCGGTAAACATACCCCATCAACTTATCAGCATCGGCAATACTTAAAATCTGATTATGCACCGCAACAATCTGATCTTTATCGAGATGTTCGGCTATATTGTCTATTACTTCTTTGCGGTATTTAGGGTCATTGAGTTGAGCAATGTGAAACATGACTTCATTGACTAAATGTCGTGGTAAATAGGGAACTAATACTTCTATCACCCGTGCTATAAGATAATCTCCTGGCTCTGCTGTGCTTACAATTGCCGAAGCAATACTTGCAAGTAACTCAAAACAATTTTTATGTTCGGGATCTACCACTTTCTTAGCATCATGTTTGAGACGCTTTAAATCAATTAGGTATTGCCATGCACAAGCAATGTCTAGCAAAGTGACTCTAGGCATTATCTGTTTTAATAATTTTATTTGCTCATCATCTTTTACAGTAGGCAGAACAGTAAATAATGCGGGTATTGCACAGACTGGCATATCTGGTAGTAACACAGATAGAATTTGGCCAACTGCTTTTTTATTCTTGAACTGAGTTAGTTGATCAAACAAGCTCTTATAAAAACTATCTGGCCACTTACCTTTAAGAAACTCAAGATCTTCCTCAAAAAAATAGCCATCATCCAGAATGTGTGAATAAGTTATGATTTGCTGAAGTATCGAATCACTTTTCGACTCTGGCTGCGCTCTAGCCAGTACAACTAACAATTGAATATCAGTATGTTCACCACGAGATAGTGCATACTCAACAACTGCATCAAGCAATTGGTCGTCTAGATATGGCATCAAACTGAACAAAGTTCGGCTTTGAGGTTTTTCCTTTTTTAAGGCCCACTCATAAACCTCATAACGCAATTGCTGATCCAACTTAGGGATCAATTCAAACAGATAGTTATCTTCCTTTTCAGGCAGGTAATCCCATACGTATGACAACAACGAAGACGCTGTCAATTGACACGCAGATTTAACAGCCTTATTCAACACGTAATACGTATCAAATGCTTCAAATAATCTCAAAACTGCCAATCGTTCAAATAATTGAGAGATCCAGCGTGATTTGTTCTTGCTCGGTAAGAAATACAATAGTGAGCCGAATATGCGACATAAATGTTCACTATTTTCAAGGTATTCCGCCTCTTTCGTCCCTAAGTTCTGTACCTTAGGGTTCGCTAAAAGCGGTCTTAACTCATCAAGACACTTAAAAACGGGTTGTTCATCAGAACCTACAAACTCGGAACATAGCTCAGACATTTGTTGGTCTAGTCGACCTATTACATGTGTTAGGGTGACTTCAACCTGCTCAGGAAAGCTTTGACAAATTGCTTCACTCAACTGCTCACTGAAATCTTGACATACATCCTCGATAGTCAGCTCTGTGTTCTCAATCAGGGTTGAAACGCTTTGCAACCAATCAAACAAAAGGAGCTTCTGTTGCTGCACAGATACATCAGTGCACCATCTACCTACCTCAGAGAGCAAATCATCTAACGCTTCAAACGTCGTGTTATCACCGTTCAAGTGCGAAATTCTTTCTCGTAATTTGTCAACCTGACGTTGAGCTATAGCATTACACTCAGCGCCACTCAGGTACGGCCGAATATGCTCAAATAACTTAAAACTAAATAGATAAGGGTCATTTTCGCAAAACTGCCAAATCATGTTTGCTTGGTGTTGTGTCACAAAACTCATAACCTGAGATTCTGAAATCACTTCATTTTTATTCCAGTTATCTATCGAACAATCGTGGTTTCGATATTTTCGTCCAGTAGCTAAGTCATGCTCGGTAAACATATCAACAAAAAGGGCTATAGCTTTCGCTCTGGCAGGTTTTTCCAAAAACTCAGCACTCAAAACCAATTCATAGAATAACGACCCACGATTACTGCAACGGCAAATAAAGTCTACCAACTCATCATATTGCTGCGGAGCAACACGCTCTGCAAGCACTTGTATCACTGACGAGTCGGTATCAATTTCATTTGCTTCAATCAGCTGTATCAGGCGATCTGTAGCGATACATCGCAGTAAAGCAACAGGAATATCTTGCCAATAATTTCGACTTTTTGAAAGCCAAAAAGACATCGCTAGCACTAGTCCCTGTTCATTGAAAAAAGGCGCTGCAGCCTGTAATGCACTTATGGCATCTTCGTCATCGGGAAATTGCCGAATCAACTCAAATACTTGGTTCTGTGAAAACAAGCCATGACGTAATCCAAGCCCACATAATTTGGGTGAAAAAACCGTATTTAATGAATGGATGGAAGAGAGGATCATGGTGCAATTTAGTTGCGCGGCAAAATAGTTGGGCAACCCATCACTTTCGGCGTCGTCGGTCTTTGCCAGTACCTCACTGATGCTTCTGATATCGTCTGCATAAGCTTTATGGCTGCCGTAAAAATTAAAACAAGCTTCATACCAAGGCTTACCCAAAAGCATAATCAGCTTTTGTGGATTGGCATTGCACTCTATTAAGTGAGTACAGTAATGCCTGATAAGATATTCAGCTGGTTCAAAATCTGGATTTTTTTCGAACTGTTGAAGCTGTAACTCTCCCCAATTAATGTAACTTTGAGCTGCCCTTTCAATCGTTGATGTACAAAGAAACTCCGCTTCACCGCTTACCAAAAATTGTGCCAGTGCAGGGTGACTTAACGCATACCCTTCAAGGTTACCATGACCGATAACAAAGCGACTTAAAGCGTTACTCAAGGTAGGCAAGTTAATTGGCGTGTCAGGGAGCATAGTCTCTAACAGCTGCTTCATGTCGTGTGCTTGAATTGGTCCATAAGCATGAGCCAACAATGCCAAAAAAGCCAGTACGCTGTCTTGGTTAAACGCATTAGATCCGCAGGTTAACTCCTCCTGCTCAGCAAACCACTGACAAAAATAACCATTATAACCCGGTGCCAATTGGCCTAGTGATTCATTATCGACCCTTTTACCACATTGCGCTTGCTCAATCATATACTCGACATAATATTTGATGAGTAATGGTTCCCCGCTGGAGAGTCTATAAATCTGCTCAACCAAAGCGTCATCGGCAAACAGATGTTCAAAGTTGCTCAGCGGCAGGTATGCCTCTTTCTGCCGTGCCACTTCACTCAATAGCTCCATAATATTTGTTTTATCAAAGGCAGGTAACGTCATCACTTGACAACAATCTTTGTGTTGATGCCAATTAAGCGCTCTTAGCCAACCATTGATATCGCGGTCAGCCGTACCTAGTCGCGCAGAAACCAGAAATTTTAATCCGGCAGATAAACGAGCAGGTATGAGTGATTTCAAAGTCCAACCTTTCGCTTCATCTAAACCGTCAATGACAATTAATAGTTGTTGATTTTGGTGTTGAACAAACAAGCGTTCAATAATATTGCGATAATAATTGGCTGTATCTCCAACCGGAGAATCTTCGAAATCTTGCGCCAAGGCATCAGCTAATGCGCCAGCGAACATCTGCAAAAATACATCTTCGCGACAGGTGTCAAAACGAACACTGATTGGCAAAAATAATACTTTAAAGTCGGTCAGTGAGCGTGTCCAATTGGCTAACAAAGCACTTTTACCGCGACCAGCAGGAGCACCGAGAAACAAACGATCAGATGAAGGCTGATTAAGCCATAGATCGAGAGATTTGAATTGCGCTTCTCGGCCACCAAATACCAGATGAGTTCGTTCATCTCCTAAATATTCAAAGAGAAAATTCTCTACCCTCTGTTGATATTTAGGCTCAATTGAACGTGGAATAAAATGGTAAACCTGACAAGTGACCGAAACATCGCGTACCTGGCTCTGACTGATATTGAACACAATTGGGGGGCCAGCCTCCCCAATTGTGTCAGTACTTTTGAGAAGCACTTACCTCAGCAATCTTGATGTCCTGAGCACTACCATCCTTTATTGAAAATTCGGCATGATGATCTGCTGATATTTTACCTATGGTAACATTACCAACAATACTGTCTGTCACTGCAACGATTGCTTTAGATTGCTCAGGTGTGGCATGTTGTTTTAATGCTTGTTTTAGCTGAATACACAATTGCGCTAATTGTGGGTCTTGGTGCGCCCTATCGTCTACTAAATCTTCCGTTAAAGATTCTTGCTTAGCTTCAGATTCTGGCTTTTTTTCTATATTGGCTAAATTCACCGCGGGATATTTTGTTGCCAAATAGGCTTTAAGGGTCTGATAAGATTCTTTGATCGCTGTTGATGTGGTCTCTTTGAGCGCAACTGACGCACCAGCAACAATTGCACTAACCAAGGCTGTTAATGTTTCCATGTACACACTCCACTATCTATTCAAGCTATTGTTTAAATGGGCATATCACTTTAATACAGCTAGTACTTATAGTGTCTTATCGTTGCGCAATTTTCAAGCATTAATCCGACAAGCTGAAAATGTAATGGATTAAGTCACACAAGTACATAACAGTATGAACCCGTGGCACCTAGCCTGGTAATTGGGCGCCTTTTCATAGACCAGCTACACCTGTCCGTATAGCCCAAAAAAGTATTTATATTACGGAGTTTTAGAACATCAACCATGAACAAAGAATGAAAATATAATTTCTAATTTTGGCGTTAATTCATATCCATAGCAAAGTCTTTCAAACCTTAAAAAATCGCTATGTCATATTACTACGCTGCACGGCACCATCATATTCATCTGAACCTCTATCTTGAACATAGAAAAACACTAATTAATGATATATAGATTTTGTGCCATAGCTATTTTGCTTAACCAACTCTATACGTGAATTAAGTCATGGGCGTTATTGATGGGGAGTTTTATTTCAAAGTTACCAAGTAACTTCCGCCCGACAAAATCAAATTACTAAAAACTGGTATTGGACGAAACCAGCAAGATCATTAGAGCCGGTACCATGATCTTTATCAATTCAAATCAGGGGAAGTGATTTAAGAGCAATGTATTTAAGTCTAAAACACGCTCAATATTATTTGGCCACATAGCGTGCCTCGTTAGTAGATAAGGCGATATTAAAACCGTTGGAAATATAATTTAAAAATGACAAGCTCTACCCAAAGTCAGTGCTTGTCATAATTACATTGTTAGCCGATACGACATAACATTGATATAGGGCTTATCTTAGTTAGTTTCGCTAAGCTCAAGAAACCAATTATAAAATTCAGGAGAAACAGGGATCCCCGATTGCGCTCGAGCAGACTTACACTGGCGCTCTTTGTCACCTGGTAAAGTGACTCCATCTCCTTGCTCTCGAGCTGTAGCCATCAGACCAGACAATCTGGATTTAAATCCATCGACTGAGCCATTTGTAGGATCAAACATCGCTGGAGAAAGCACTACCATTGTATGCGCTATATTTCTGGGGCTGTCATAAGGTTCACAGTAAAGATGCGATAATTGATTGTCAAAAGGTGTATCAGCAAGCACGGAGGTTAAAATTTGTACCATAAATCCAATCCCCTGCCCTTTATAACCTCCTAAAGCTTCTAAAGCATGAAACTCATTTGTGCAACTTGTATCATTACCTTCGGCGTCTTTGGCCCACCCAGACGGTATAGGTTTGCCCTCATTTAAATGCCTCCTGACCTTTGAGTAAGAAACCTGACTGGTTGCAAAATCAAGATCAAAGAGCTCACCGCCTGCACCCGAAGCGGTCATAGCTATAGGGTTAGTACCCAAAAATGGTTCTTTACCATTTTCTAACCCGACTAATGCATCACTATTTGATAGACAAATCCCTATCATGTCTCTTTCTGCAGCCATATGTGTATAAATGGACGCAGCTGCAAAATGGTTTGAGTTTCTTACAGATACCACAGCAACGCCATAAACACTGGCAACTTCAATTGCACGCAGCATCGCATGGCTTGCTGCCACAACACCATTTGCGCCATCAGCATCAAGTTTTAAACAACACGGCAAAGGCTGCTGCCACTGTAAATTTGGCTTAGTGCGGCTTCTACCACCTCTTAACTCTTCAAGATAAGTAGGCAACAACGCAATACCGTGTGTATCTATACCTCGCATTGAGCTGTGCAATAGACCTTCAACTAAATACTTAGCATCTTGTTCAGGCATATCCAATTTGCTTAGCTCACTGAAAACTACCCGACGGATAGCATCTTCTTTTAAATAGTTAGTCATGCCATATCCTTATTATTTTTTCTATCGATAGCATCCAGTAAATAATCAGTCAATCGTATTACTGCGGCCTTTAGTTCATCACCATGGACATAGGAAATACTAATTCTAATAAATCGTCGCCAATTATGCTCAAAGCGCTGTGAAGAGAAAAAGCTCATAGGCATACAAATCACTTTATTTTCTTGAGCGCATCGAGAGAGGTCTTCTTTGCTAAACTCATAAGGAAGTTCCAAAGCCAAAAAGAATCCTCCTTCAACCTCAGTCCAGCTAAACCCTGCGACATTTCCCAGTCTAGTCGCTAATACATCGACAACAATCTTTAGACTTTCTTTGTAATGAGGGATAATTTTATTGACTCTTGGGCGCAAGGAATATTCATTCTCAATTAAATATCCTGCAACTACAGATTGTGCCATTTGGCACGTATTCAAACTAACGAATGATTTAGCCGCAACTAAATTTTTATACAATTGAGAAGCTGCTTTAGGTATTACCATGTAACCTATACGCAGGCTAGGCCACAGTGTTTTTGAGAAGGACCCTATATGAATAACAGAGCTATGTTCATCTAGATTATACATTGACGCATACTGCTCCCCTTCATAAACAAACTGGCTGTAAGGACTATCCTCTAGTATGTATATTCCATATTTGTGACATAGCGTGATGAGCTGCAGGCGCTCCTCCTCGGTAAAGCTCATACCGAGCGGATTGTTATAATCTGGATTCAAATAAAGCGCGACAGGTTTTTTACCTTTCAATAAAATTTCACGAATAGATGCTTCAACGCGTTCAACACAGATACCATCAAGCGTTGCTTCTATCGGTTCTATATTTTTACCCGCAATCATGGCCGCACCTGAAAAACCAATATAAGATGGGTCAAAAGTTAATAAAACATCATCCTGCCCGGGGGCGAGCACCATAGCGAGCATTAACATAGCCTCTTGCCCGCCATTGGTAATGAGTACTTGTTGAGAATCTGCGTCTATATTGTAGTCTTTTAGTAAGTGTTCAGAAATTATATCACCTATCGAACCAGCGGCTTTACCATACTGGAACATAGGCAGCTCGACAGTTTCTGGTTTTTCGTTTTGTTGCTGAGCCCTATAATTAACATAAGATTTTCTAAAAAATTCCTCACTTTTTTCTATGAGGTATAAGTCTGATGGTTTTCCAGATGCTAAAGAAGTTGCATCCGGGTAGACCATAGATATTTCATTTAGGAAGTTCATAACTTCAGTATCATACATAACTGTTGCCTTTTATTATTAATGTATGTAGCTATGTTTTAAAAACTAAGAAGTTAGTATGCACCATTTTCTTCAAGTTGATTAAACAAGTTCTGAATATTATCTTCCAAGAAACCTTCCTGTTCTGTTCTTTGTATAAATTCGTACATCATTCCACTAGTTTCTTCCCTTCTAGTGAACATTTGTTTTACTCCAGGCCCTTCAATAATGTCTGTAGAAAAATCAACACCAGCTTCGATAAGCTTTTCTCTTTCTGATTCAATATTATCCACTTTAAACGCGACGTGCTGCACGCCATAATTATGCTTATCTACAAACATTTGTACTTGTGATTCAGGGTGAGTGGACTCTACTAATACAATAGAAAAATTACCCGCAGAGGTAAGCTCTGCAGAGCGCATGCCAGTGTAAGTACCTTCAATTTCTCTTATGCATTTTAGTTTAAAATTTAATTTTTCTGTATAAAAACAAATTGACTCTTCCAAGCTACTTACTGCAATCGCTAAATGATCAATTTCTGTGTAATTTCCGATCTGAGACATTAATTTTACTCCTTATAAAACCTTGCTGTCTGTCACAATAAATAATTTATAATCGTTATAAAATATATCTGATATATCTAAAACGATAATAAAACTTAGAATTAAAAAATACAACAATGCGAGTAACAAAAAATTAAACACAAGATAAAACATAACAACAAATTCACATAGAAAATAAATCCTATTTTTATCAACAATGAAAATCACAACATACTTAAGAGACATGCCAAAATAAATGGGAGTGGAAATAAAGTCGTAAGCTGTAAAAATAAAACACTGGCCGTGAGTTCATATGAACTCACGGCATAAAGATACATCTTAAAAACAGGGCACCTAACAGGTATGCCGTTTTCACCTGAAAAGCTTAGTTCAATCGATTTTTGTCTTATAATAATGAATGGCAGGTGTTTTAGAGTAGGCACAAAAAATTTAAGTTGTTGATAATATTAATATATATTTCATTTCACGTTCGTACCAAGAACACGTCATTAAAATTTTCATCTTCAACCAAGTCATTGTTCCTCTGAAATACCAATAGCAGGCTTCAGGTTACTTCCCTTGCGAAGAAGATAGCGCTAAAGAATAGTAGAACACTCAAATAAATGAAATTTTCATACGAAATAAATGGATATAAAGCGAAGAACAATCTACTTAATGGGTATCTTATCCATTGAATTTTCACTTTTAAGGTTAGATCAACTATTTCTATAAGACCTGATATTCTCTTATTGAACTTAGTTCTACCCAAACAAATACATGATAATAATAGATATAATTTCAATCAGTAATAAATACAGCATTAGAATGGACTTTAAGCATAAAGCTATTAATTAGCTAATAAGCATTAAAACTGATTGAGAAAAATTGTTCTATATTATGAATTTTTTTATAACTAGCTTTTGAATTGTTATTATAAACTCACTTAACAACCCATGTTATAGCTTGATGTTTTAGAGGGAGTTCAATTACATAACACAGGGAATATACTTCCAACTACAAAGTGAATATGTAACTTTTATTTCCCATAAACTATATTTAAAATTCCTACTCAGTGTAATAGCCCTATTATTATATGAATTGAAATTTATCAAACAATCTCATCAAGAAAATCTATAAAAATCACATAAAATTTACATGCCATCATTAAATGTACACTAATACCTTAAACGTATGGAAAAACTTACTTCCCTATTCAATGTTTATTGATAAATGTATACTGATTACTTAGAAAAAATCGCGAACATCTTGTCTAAAATATTACTTATTTAATTTCAGGGCATCAATAAATTGTTGCTAATAGTTCATTTAAGGACACTCACATTTGTTCCTTTCCGTTTTACTCTGGCCTTATCGCCAGCAACAATTTTGAACTGCTATCTATTTGATAGAATCATTTTAATTTTTATTGAAATATCACTGTTAACGATGAAAGTCATTGAATCAACTTTAATGCACTAAATTAAAGTCAAGGCATCACGGAATAACCAGTCAGCCTTGAAAAAGACTAAGAATTTTAAGATACCACGCTGAGATAGTAACGGTGAGAACGAAAAGCAGACTCCATTTCTAATTATTACTGTTAGCATTGGCATTGCTAACTGCAAGCTGCGTCGATAATTGGCGCATCGCCTCCGTTCGCTCTTTAATCAAATATGGATTTGAAGTTTTCCCAGCTAACTGCTGTAACGCCATCAAGTAAGCTTGTGACTTCGCAAATTCAACTTTAGTGTTGATATCTGGCATAACCCCTTTTCCTTCCCAGTTTTCATGTGTGATTGGGTTAATACTGGTTCCAATAGCCACAAACGCAATATAATCGTGTGATAATCTAAATTGCCTGATCGGATTTGCGCCTCCTTTCGACGGCTCACCTAATACAGTTGCTCGCCCTAGGTGTTTCATTACATAAGCAAATGCTTCTCCAGCTGAGAAAGTTTCAGGGCCAATCAATATGTATAACGGGAGCTCTCGTAATTGACTTGCCCCAAGAGGCTGACCACTATGGAAGGGAAAACGACCTCCATTTCGAAATTGGTAAGAGTGTAATAAAGTTGGTTTTGATAGAAAGTAACTAGCAAAATGGGGGATCATATACCCATCGCCTCCACCGTTTTGGCTTAAATCCAAAATGATTGCATCGGTTCTCTCTAACAAGGTCATCGAGGCGTCAATTAATTCCTTAGCTTGAGAAGATACGGAATCAAAGCCCCACATTTCTAAATAACCAATATTTCCTGCCAAAACTTCCACTTGACGTACACCAGAGTTTTTTCGCTTCAATTCAGTAAACCAAGGCTCTCTGGATTCTTCACTGTGACGACCTTCGTTGTCAACTCGAGTGACCAACGCTAGATGTTTATCATATTGATTCACTATATTGGTGACTTTTTTTGAAAGCCCCTGTCGAGATTGCACATGGTCAAATGTCAATGCGCGCAATTGCTTCGCAATTTTCTTAGCAGTGTCGGTAAATACATAGTTTTGTTCCAAAGATTGAGCAAACTCTTCCACAATTAATTTAGCTTGAGCTGGTTGTAGCTGTTGTGCAATGTCAATATCATTAGCATGTGCTTTACCAAGACCAAGCGTCCATAAACTCAAGCACAATAAATATCTAGCGATCATAAACTCATATATCCTTTTAATAGAGCGAGCTGTATCGTTCAAAACAGTCAAGCCCTGAAAAATACTTTTCGTAGAACTCGCACCACTTCAGTCACAGCTATCATTGAAAACTATATGGTGGAGATGAAAATAACGGTCTCTACCATGACTTCTCCAAGTAAAAGTAGCCACGGCAGAAACCAAACCTTTATTTATTTTCTAACAAAGGTTCATTTACTGTTTCAGAATCACCCGTTGATTGAGTCTGTTTATTGAATACAGGTAAGGACAGCAAAGCGGACATAAAGCCCAAACTAAACAAGGCACTGAACGTCATACCCCCCACGATCACAGCGGCCAGACCACGATATATCTCCGAACCGTCACCAGGGCTGAGCATGAGTGGCAACATACCGAAAACACTTGTCCCCGTACTCATATAGATAGCTCGCATTCGATAACCCGTAGACTGAATAATCGCTTGCTGTTGACTTTGTCCGGCAACCATCGCAGAACGATATTGACTCGCAAGTAGAATGGCATTGTTTATGACTAAGCCCATTAAGATAATAAAGCCAATCATAGTTACAATATCCAAATTTTGCGGCGCAAAATAGTCGACAATTTTCAAACAAAGCATGCCGCCTAATATAGCCAATGGCATCGACAACATAACAGCTAACGCTAAAGACCAAGAGTTAAGCGCGATCCGTATCAATAAAAATAATATCAGTAATGAAACTAAGAACATTTGCAAGAACTCAGCTAAAAAGCCACTCAACTGATCTGCACTACCACGATAATTTATAAATAAGTCTTGATCTGGCCGTTGTGCTAAATAAGCTGAAACCTCGGCTTTAACTTGCTCAATAAAAGGACCTACTGGTTGGCCATTGGCTGGCACCAAGTTAATCGACATACTTACTTCACGATCAGTACGGTATATAGCGCTTGGCGCCAAGCTTAGCTGAGTTTCAACCAAAGAGCGCAGCGGATGTAACCCTTGATTTGGTATCATCACTTCAGTTTGCAATAGCTCTTCAAGGTGATCTGGGGTTTGACCTTTTAAATAGAAAGGCAAAGTATCACCGTCCGCGTAAAACTGACCGAGGTAAGCGCCGTCTGTTAGAGTTACTAAAATCTGATTCAACTCAGATTGAGACATCCCCAGAAAAGCAAGTGTATCCGCTTTAGGTTTAAACTCTACTCTAGCCACTGTATCACGCATTGGAATAACTTCGGTGATCCGCGCACCTGGGAAGGTCTTGATTAAATGAGCGAGCAGTTCTTGTCCCGCAATTTGTAACTCTGGCATACTCAGCCCTTTCAAATCGAGCTGACTTGTTCTCGCGTCTGGCAGCGCTAAGCGAAGTAAAGTACCTTGATAAACATATGTTCTCGCATCAGGTAAGTCTTGGACTATTTCAGTATCTACCCACTTCTTAAAAGTAGGAAAGTCCCAAGTACCCTCAGGGTAAAAATAAAGCAAGCAGTAGCCAGGATGACAAAAAGAGCCGTGAATATTGAAAGCAGGATGATCACCAAGTTCTTTTTGAGTGGCAATACGCTGTTCTATTACATTACCTATTTGTGCTTTAGCGGCATTGACAGAAAGCGGCTCATCAAAAGCGGTATACACCATAACAATATTTTCTTTTGGATTAGGCAACAAGTCTAATTCAGGTTTCATCCACCAACTGACAAACAAAGCGCCAGGAATTGCTAATATTAACCACGCACGCCCTTGAAGCTTAGATCGAGATGGTGCCGTGACAAACATCGTCCATTTTTCAGACAATTTTTTACCAGTCGTCTCTGTCTGACCAGGCAATAGCTGCCGCGATAAAGCTGGTAATAGAAACAGTGCAACCAAAATTGAGGCGACTAAAGCACTAGAAATCGTATATGCGAGATCACCAAATAACTGGCTCACTTCCGAGTGCATTAAAACGATAGGTACAAAAATTACAATACTAGACAAAGTAGAGGAAATTAATGCTGCACGAACTTGTAAAACACCTTGGCGACAGCTTTCCAAAAGTGATAGCCCAGTACTCCGTAAACGCTGAATATTTTCCACAATGATAATTGACGCATCGAGCAGCAGCCCGACGGACAGCGCCATTCCTGCTAACGAAATTAAGTTTAGGCTTCGCCCACCCAATTGCATCCCCAGCAACACCAACGACAAACACACTGGAATACTCACAAAAATCAAAAATACCACGCGCAAATTGCGAATGAAATAATATAAGAAGCCGCAAGCGAGTAAAACACCCAGTAATAAATTACCATAAACCAATAGCAGTGCTTGTTTAATTGGCAGTGAGTTGTCTCTACTCATCACAACCTTAAGGTCAAGTGATGATAGCGGCCCCTCGTTGAGTTCATCTAAGGTTGTTTTGATGAGGTCTATCGTTTCTAGTACATTGATATCTTTATCTGGCTGTAAGAAGAAATAAATTGCCGGATTACCCTTAAAAGTTGAGTATGACCAATCATATACAAATCGCTTGTGCACGGTCGCGACTTCGCCTAAACGTACAACCCGGATGCCTGTAACCGCAATCGGCAATTTGCGTAACTCATCCAGCGTCATCTGACCTTTAAAATGCAAGTCGTACTCTTTTGAACCTAGTAATAAACTGTCACCTGAACGGTCAATCAACCCCTGTAGCTTACGAGTCACTTGCGCTATGCTCAAGGAAAATTGAGTTAGTTTTTGTGGATCGAATTCAATATCTACCCGTTGTGCCAATCGATTATTATCCATGTTAATGTTAGTGATACCTGGAATATCTGTCATCGCAGGTTCAACATAAGCTCGATAAGCATGCATAAAATCTTCTTGTGACTTTTCTGTCTCAGAATACAAAAACAAAGACGCGAGCGTTGAACCAGCGCCATTGCTAAAATCGATAACTCTGGGTTTAGCAACCTGAGAGGGCCAGTCAGGCACTTGATTTATTCGCGCCAAAACCTCCATATAAATTTTTTCCATATCAGCTTGATAATGGAAATTTAAGGTAGTCCAAGCTTGCCCGTTAGAAATATTAGTTTGTAAGTTTTTTAATTGACTCAAACCAGCTAGTTGGCGCTCCAAAGGAGATATTAGGCTCTGCTCAATCTCAGCAGCAGTTTTCCCAGGCCAAGCTGTAACTACAGCAATTTGTGCTCTGTCGATTTTAGGTAATAACGCATTAGGAAGCTTTAAACCAGCTACAACACCTAATACGACTAGTAGGAATGCAAAGGCTATGATTATCGAGCCATATTTTTCAACTAATCTCATAGCTTGCCCTGACCATTAATTGTGACTTCAGTATCATCTTTAAGTGCGATCTTCCCTTTAACAACTACTTTATCACCGGCTTGAATATCCGCTTGAATCACAGAAAAATCTTTATCAGTGTCTATGATCTTTGCAACAACTTTACTCACTTTATTGTCCTGGCCAACACGCCAAACGTAATACTCATTCTTGTTAATTGTCAAAGCGTCGTATGGCACTTTGGTTAAATTGTTAGCTGCCATTGACACATCAACGACATACCGTTGGCCTATAAGAAATTTTTCAGGGCGATTATTTTTGAATTTCAAATGTAAATTGATAGTTTGATCTTGACTACTCACCAAACCTGCATCTCGGTCTAAATACAGTTCTGTGCCATCGGCCAATGAGAGTTCCACGTTTTCAAACTGATTAAACTCTTGATACAAATCTAGTGCAACACGGCATGTAACTTCCTGCTGCTCAGCTGGCAAAAATTCTAAAATACTTTCCCCTTCGCCAACCCATTGTCCTGGCTCCCCTGACAATGAAAGAACGATACCATCAGCTGGTGCCCGATGTGTTAGATTATTCAACTGATGCTTAACTAATTGGTATTGTTCCGCATAAATTTTATTTTGCTCTAATGCGGTTTGATAATCTCTTTTGTGTTGTTGCAATTCAGAACTTGAGACAACGCCACCTTCATCTAATTTGCTAAGTCGCTCAAATTCATTGAAAGAATAAATATAATTTGCGTGCGCTGCTTTACCGTTTGCATCCAGTTGAGCAAGCTGACGCTTCAGGTAAAAGTCATTTTGTTTCGCTAATAACTCACCTTTTTTAACTCGGCTACCAGCAGGTAACAACCAAGTTAATTCAGCAGATACGTGACTTGAAATTTGCTGACGAAAAGGAACGTCAGAGTGACAATACAAAGGCTTTTCTATTCCTCGCTGCCATTGTTGAGCTTCGCCAACCCTTACTACAGGCGTTGAGTTTGCTTGCACTGTGGAAACTGAGGATCCAATTACTGCAGAGGTAAAAATAAAATTTCGAAAAAAATTTGGCACTAAAATTAACTCCCTTGTTATTTTTGTTAATTCAAGGTTGGCATTGCTTCATCACAGATTCCTCTGCCAACCTTGACGCTAATTTGTGTTATTTAAGGATGAGCACGCCTGAGTTCATCCATTTCTTGTTCTATAGCAACGGCTAAGCAATGACACATATGATCTATTTGCTCTCTGGTCAATGTTAAAGGCGGAGTGATCAAAATATGATCTCCAGCATAACCATCAACCGACCCCTTGCCCGGATACAAGATTACTCCTTGTTCTAACAAACGTTGACCTATATTTGCACTGACATTAAGCTCAGGTGCAAAGGGTTCTCGTGTTGTTTTATCACTCACGAACTCAATGCCGATCATATAACCGACCCCTCGAACGTCTCCGACGATATCATACTGAAGTAAATCTTGTAACTGCTGCTTCATATATAATCCATCCGCTTCCGCTTTAGCTACAATATTATGCTCCTTGATATAATCCAGAACATACTGACCGACAGCAGCGGCTTGAGGAGTACAAGCATGGGTATGGCCACCAAGAAACGCCTGGTTGTTGCCAACAAAAGCATCTGCGACGCGTTTGTTTACGATAAATGCAGACAATGGAAAGTATCCACCACCGATACCTTTCCCCGTTGCTAATATGTCAGGTTCACAGTTATAGTGCTCGATTGCAAAGTTACGCCCAGTGCGCCCCATCCCGCTCATTACTTCATCGACAATCAGCAAAATGCCGTACTCATCACAAATTTCACGAATTCGCTCAAAATAACCATCTGCAGCGGGTACAGCTCCCAACGCAGCACCAACAACCGGCTCAGCAATAAAAGCAGCAACCGTTTCTGGTCCTTCTTGCTCAATACAAGCCCTTAAAGATTCAGCGGATTGTATGCCATAGTCGGGATCTCCGTCCGCAAATCGGTAGCTATAGCTTGCATCCACCTTGGCAAAGTCACTGATCAAGTGCTTGTAAGATGCCCGACGCATTGGCATACCACCTACACCCAGATTAAAGATCGAATTACCGTGATAACTACCGTGACGTCCGAGAATTTTAAAGCGCTCAGGTTGACCGTTAATTTGATGGTACTGCAATGCTACTTTCATCGCGTTTTCAACGGCTTCCGTGCCACTGGAACAAGTCCAAGCACGGTGCCCAAAACCCGAAAATTCACAAAGCGATTTTAAGTAACCTTGTATTACTTCGGCACTTAAATAATGGGCAGGCAAAACAGCAACTTTTTTCGACTGTTCAGCCAACGCTGTCACGATGTTCTCATCGCCATGCCCTATGAGTGAAACTGCACAAGAGCCCGCTGAAGCATCTAAGTACTCCGTCCCATCGGTATCGTATAAATAACAGCCGAGACCATGGGTAATGCTTGGATAGCTTTTATTATAATCGGGACAAACAATTTTCGAGCGTAATAGGTTTTTTTCCATATTGAGCTTCCTTCTTCCTATGTTTTTATTATTTTTTTTCCAACAATCGTTCTACAACAGCAGCAACATGAGGCTGCTCGACAATTTCAAAATGGTCAGCCTCCAAAATATCAAGTGAATAATTGACACCAATACTCTGTACTTTTTGTTTCAGCGTCTCAATCTCGAGAGGTTGAGGTGCTTTGCTTGCCTGGAAGTAATGAATTGGAGATTCAATTTTATTAAATTTATGGTAAGTCAAAGCAACTGTATTTGCAGTGTATAATTGCAATAACCTTGTAAGTGCTTCCGAATTCAATGTGTCAACAGTAGCGCTTAGGCGGTAGGTATCGATTAATAGCTGCTTAAACGGCTCGTCAGTCAGCAAATGGCTATAGACCTGTTGCGCACTAGCTTCTGCCGTAAGCCCCAAATGTTCATGTAGTTGATCCAGCTTATTAGCCTCTGTTACTGGGCTATCCAACATCACAACTTGCGACATCAATATATCCCGAGACTGCCAATGCCAAGCCATTTGTTGTGCGACTAAACCACCAAATGACCATCCCATGATGATTTCAGGCTTTGCCAAATTCTGCTCATCTATATAGCTTTCTATCGCAAGACAGTAATCAGTGGCTAACTCGGTTATCGATAACTTGGGTTCATCCACCAGACCCACAAAATAAGGGTGCTGTACCGAAAGAATCGAGAAGTGCTCCGACAAAGCAAGGTGTAATTCACGGTAACAGAAAATGTCACCACCAATTGGGTGGATCAATAGTAATGTCGGCTTACTGGTGTCTCCTAAATGCTCAATAAAGCTCTGTGACTGTTGCGGCTTTTCGGTATCTAGCAACTGAGCAAAATCTTTTAGAACCGGAAAGCGATACACATCTGTTACAGCCACGGAATTACCAAGCTTATTCTCGATTGCCTTTGCAACTTGCACACACAATAATGAGTGGCCACCGACCTCAAAGAAGTTATCATGACGATCAAACTGCTGCTGAGGTAGCAGTTCACTCCAAGCCTCGGCAATAGCCCGTTCAGTATCCGTATTTAAACTACAGTGCTCGCTACGCTCAATCTTCATTTCAGCTAACATCTGCTTAGCTTTACGACGGTCAACCTTGCCATTTGGTGTCAACGGCATTTGCTGCAACACTAATAACCTTTCAGGGATCATGTAGCCGGGAAGCTTCGCTTGAGCGGCTTGTAAAATCTGCGATTGTGTAATTTCAGCGTCGGCCGATAAAGCAACACAAGCACCGAGAGTATGTGCATCAACCGCAACGGCAACAGCATGACTAATGCCTTCGATATCTTTAAACGCAGCCTCTACATCACCTAATTCAATGCGGAATCCTCTGATTTTAACTTGATGATCAATACGGCCCAATACTTCCAATTCACCATTGGGTGCAATACGCCCCATGTCACCTGTAAGGTATAAACGGCCCTGTTGACCAATGTGGTCATTAATGAACTTCTCAGCGGTTAGCTGTTCATTACCCAGGTAACCCTTTGCCAAGCCCGCACCACCAATCACAATCTGTCCTACCATGCCATCAGGCAAGTAGTTCAGTTGTTTATCGACAATGTAAAGTGACAAATCAGCAAATGGACGACCACATAAATTCACCGAGCGGCTTTGAGCATCCTCAGCAGTCACTTCACGATAAGTTGCATGTATAGTCGTCTCAGTAATTCCATAGGTATGAATTAAACACGGGTTTACACCATCACAAAATTCAAACCATGGCTGTAAATTAGCAAAATCAAGCGGCTCTCCATCAAGAATAACCATGCGAAGTTGCTGCCATAACTGATTATTTTTGTCAGCTAACGTCTGATTGATAACCTGCATGAATGCCGATGGCGTCTGATTCAGAACAGTTACTTGCTCCTGCTCCATAAGTTCAACAAATGCTTGTGGCGATCGACAAGTTACTTCATCAATCATGACAATAGTGCCGCCATATAATAACCCGCCCCAGAACTCCCACACTGAGAAATCAAATGTGTATGAGTGGAATACACTCCAAACATCACTGGCATCAAATGAAAATACATCTTCAGAAGCAGTAAACATGCGCAGCACATTACCGTGAGTGGTCATGACTCCTTTTGGTACCCCAGTGGTGCCCGACGTGTAAATAATATATGCCAAGCTATCTGCAGATGGAGCAATTGGTCTAGACCAAGTCATTTCAGTGTTATACAGGTAGTTAACATCAACAAAGGTTATTTGTGGAAATAGCTGTTTCAGTTCAGTTGGTACGTGCTGATCAACCAAAATCAATTCAATATTAGCACTGCTAATAATGTGCTGTAAGCGCTCCTCGGTAATGTCTAACCCAAGAGGTACATAAGCAGTAGCAGTCTTCAAAGCACCGATAATAGCGGCTACTTGTTGCAATGAACGGCCGATCATAAGGCCTATTGGTTGCTCAGGCCTCACTCCCATTTGCCATAACTGGCCAGCAATAGAGTCTGCGTGGGCATTTAATTGTTGATAACTTAGCTTTTGATCAGCCATCACAACGGCCGTCTTGTTCGGATCACTCGCCGCAACCTGCTCAAACACTTCAACTAAACTACGCGACTCCTGATTTTGCATTCGCGCAGCACCGCGTTCAACAAGCTGTTGCTGCATTTGCGGCGCAACTAAGCTCAGCTTATTAACTTCTGTTGTTGGCTGACGTAAGGCTTCAGCTAAGAAAACACTAAAGCGCTCACTCATGTGTTCGATGCTTGCACTTTCAAATAAATCAGTCGCGAATTCCCAAACCAGAGCTAGGCCGTCGTCTTGCTCATTAACCACAACATTGAGATCAAATTTCGCAACAGGCCACTCTTGTTCGAATGGCTCCAATGTTAAATCACCTAAGCTGATCTGCTGTTGTCTATTATTTTGTAATACCAACATGACCTGGAATAATGCGTTGTAACTTGGGCTTCGTTCAATATCCAACGCCTCTACCAACTTTTCAAAAGGCAGCTGCTGATGCTCATAAATTGCCAATAGTTCTTGTTTAGAGCGCTGTAACAAGGTAGCAAAGTCAGGATGATCATCAATGTGAGTGCGAGTCACCAAAGTATTGGTAAAAAACCCAACTAATGGTGCAACATTTTGTTGCTGACGGTTCGCAATTGGTGTGCCTAGTAACATTTCATCACTATTACCATAGCGTGCTAGGAATGCGCCTAAAGCCGCGTTTAGCAACATGAATAAAGTTACTTGGTGCTCTGACAATGCTTGTTCAATCTGTAGCCACAGTTGACCTGTAATTCGTTGGTGAACAACATCACCACGGTGGCTCATCACCGGTGGACGTTTGTGATCTAACGGCAAGCTGTGCACAGCTGGAGCACTGGCTAAATATTGTTGCCAGAAATCCAACTGCTGTTGCAATGTCTCACCTTGTAGGTATTGCCTCTGCCAATAAGCGTAGTCCTGATATTGTGCGCTGAGTTCAGTTAACTCTAATCTCTCACCTTTATCATAATGATGATAAAACGCAGAGATCTCATCAATTAAGATTGCCGTCGACCACCCATCAGAGGCGATATGATGACTTGTAAGTAGTAATACGTAATCTTGTTCAGCATACTTTATTAGCCCAGCCCTTAGCATTAAATCTTTAGACAAATCAAATGGTTTCATCGCTTCGGCCTTCGCCAATTCACTTAATGCCAGCTCTGCATTTGCTTTGTCTGTTAACTCAACAAAATTAATTTCAAAATCATTATCAATCAAGACAGGTAGCCCCTGCCCCTGTTGATCCACACGATAAACTGTGCGGAGCACCTCGTGACGATCGACAATGCTGTAGATCGTTTTTTGTAAAGCCGTTAAGTTTAGCTGTCCGCGAATGTTCAGTGCTAAAGGCATATTATATTGACTTGAACTGGCCTCCAATTGACTGAGTAACCATAATCTCTGCTGCTGGAAAGACAGCTCAGCTTCTGCATTTTCTGGACGAGGAACAACATTTTCCATCTCAACTTCAACATAAGGTTGTTCTAATTGCATTTGCTGTTCAACATAGTTGGCAAGAGTCGCTACCGTTTGATGGTCAAACAAGTCTTTTACTTTGAGTGATAACTGATATTGTCGCTTAATATGTGTCACCACCGAAGTTGCTAATAAAGAATGCCCCCCTAAATCAAAGAAATTCGCATCTATACTAATCTGGTCAGCAGGCCTGTTCAGTAAACTTGCCCAACAAGCCACAATAGACTCTTCAACCTCAGTCTCAGCCGGGCGATACGCTACATCTAACGATGACAAATCAGGCTTTGGCAAAGACTTTTTATCGACTTTACCATTGGTATTTAACGGCAGATGAGCCAAAAACTCATAAAATTGAGGCACCATGTACTCTGGTAACACAGTTTGTAGATAGGACTTTAGCTCAGATACAGATAATTCAGTTTCGCCACTGGCAATATAGGCATATAACTGTTTTTCATCAGGCAAATAAAGTACACAACTCTGATTGACCAATGGGTGGTCATTCAGTGCACTCTCAATCGCGCCAATCTCGACTCGGAAACCGTTAATTTTTATTTGCGAGTCTATGCGTCCAATATATTCCAACTGATTTAGCTCATTGAAACGAACTAAATCGCCAGTTTGATACATTCTGGCATCCACCTCATCAACAAATGGGTCAATAACAAATTTTTCGTCAGTTAAACGTTTATTTCCCAAATACCCAGTTGCTATACCTTCACCGCCGACATACAGCTCACCAATTGCGCCTTTGGCTACCAATTGACGCTGTTTGTCTAAAACATAACAGTGCACATTTGCAATAGCATGGCCGATAGTCGGTGTTGCTGGCCACTGCTCTGGATCACCTTCTAATACCAACGAAGTACACACGTGGGTTTCTGAAGGCCCATAGTGATTTACTAACTCAACATGAGTATGGCGGCGGAAAAATAAACGCACATCAGGCGTAATCAATAATTGTTCCGCAGTTGACAAAATCACTTTCAAATCAGGGAAATACAGTTCATTCTCATTACTGTAACAACAGAGAGCTTGCAACATCGCAAAAGGTAGATTTATCAAGGAGCACTGACGCTTTAGCATCAATTGAGCCAATTGAACTGTATCAAATTGATCTTCGTCATTAATTAAGTGTAGTTGTCCACCTTGAGTCAAAGCCAAGAAACTATCGGTGAAGCTCATGTCAAAACCAATAGACGCAAATTGTATAATGCTGTGTTGACCGCGAATAGCAGAGCAATCAAATTGCATTGCGTACAATAAATTCACCAAAGGTCTATGAGGCATCCCTATTAATTTAGGTTCGCCAGTAGAACCAGATGTAGTCAACGCATAACAAGTTTGCTGACTATTAAACGCTTTTTCTACAAGCTGTTGCGATTCAGATGATATGGCTGTTTGAAGCTCTGTCTCGTCAAGATCAATCACAATAACAGAGTCATCAAACCAGCTCGAAAAACTCTCCTTGCTAATCACCAAACTTATCTGAGCAGCGGCAGCACGCTTTTTCACGACTTCAGCAGATAGCTTAATATCAAATGGTACGTATGCAGCACCCGCTTTCAGAATAGCCAATAGTGCAATATGCATATCAAAACCACGAGGCAAGCACAAACCGACTAATTGATTGGCGCTAACTTCATGATGTTGAATCAAATAATTAGCCAATTTATTTGCTTTCTGCTCGTACTGTAAATAGCTCAACTGCTCAAGCTCACCGTGATGGTTGAGCTGAGTCAAAGCAATTGATGAAGGCGCTTGAGCAGCTTGCTCAGCGACAAGCTGATGTATTCCTTGATGTTTAGGGAATTCAAGTTCAGCACTACTTAAAGTCTGTAACAGCTCTGTCTGTTCAGAGTGCGACAACAGCTGTAATTGACTCATACTCAATTTACTACCAATTTGAGTCACCGCATGCTGTGAGAGTTGACTCAACAAAGAGCACAAGTGGCTATTGATCTGCGCTACGTGCTCAGCAGAGAACAAACTGGTGTCATAATTCCAGATTAAATTCACCCCATCCTGTTCAAGGGCAATATCTATATTCAAATCAAACTTTGCGGTCACTGTATCCGCTTGCAAAGGACTAAACTCTAGTCCTTGCAATTTAAGTGAATCAGCCTCTGCTTGTTCACCTACAGCGAAATTTGTATTGGTGGTCAGCATGATTTGAAATAATGGTGGATATGCGCGATTACGCGGAATGTTTAACATTTCCACCAATCGCTCAAAAGGCACATCCTGATTTGACTGTGCATCAAGATGTACAGTCTTTACGTGCTCTAAATAGTCAGACAGATTGTCAAAATCTGTTTTAGTTCGTAAAACCAAAGTGTTAACAAAAAAACCTATCAGAGGCGTTAATTCTACTTGTCGTCGATTAGCCACAGGAGTGCCTATGACAATATCAGAGCTATTACTATGCTTTGATAAGGTATAAGCCAAGGCTCCATGAATTAACATAAACGGCGTTAATTGATGCTGTTTAGCAAGCTCAGTGAGTCCCTGTGCCACGTCTGCACTCAAACTATGGTAAATATTTGCACCTTGGTGTGACTTTTCTGCTGGGCGCGGATAATCTAGGCTCAGCCCGTGTATTGTCGGTACATCCTCTAATTGCTGATGCCAGTATTCCAGCTGCTTTTGTAGCATGTTTTCAAAATCACCCTGACGTTGCCAATAGGCAAAGTCAGCGTATTGAATTGGCAACTCAGACAGTACGGTATCCAACGCCTGCCCTTGTTGACAACCGCGATACAGAGCGAGGAACTCCTGCATCAACACATTCATCGACCAACCGTCAGAAGCGATATGGTGTACGTTGAACAACAGTACTCCTCGCTGCTGTTCGGCTTGAGGACCAGTTAGATTGATGTAACTGACACGCAACATGAAATCAGCGCTAAGATCAAACGGTGTTATCACATCCGCTTCTATTAACTGCTGTAGCTTGTCCTGCTGTTCCGACTCTGCCACTTCACTTAAGTCATGGCTAAGCACTGCAAAATCTTTAGTATCTAGTATTTTTTGAACTACGCGCTGAACTTGCAGCTCAGCGTTACTATCGCTTTGCTCAACATAACACGTCCTCAATACTTGGTGGCGTTCGAGAATGCGGCGGAACACTTGATCTAACAAGTGTCCGTCCAATCGCCCCTCGACAGCGAAGGCTGCAGGCATATTGTATTCTGCCGAGCCTCCTTGCAATTGATCTAAGAACCAAAGACGTTGTTGAGCATATGAAAGCTCAACAGTCTCAGCCGAATCAGGGCGACGGGTAATCGCCTGATAATTATTTGGCTTGGATTGGTTTTGCTGCTTTTTAAGCAGCATTTCTCGTAATTTAGCTTTCTTTTCGGCTAAATTTAACACTTTATTTTGAGACACAACTACTCCTCCATCTGTGCCATAAGCGCATCAATTTCAGCTTCACTCAAGTCATCTAAGTTATCCAACACATCTTGAGTTGATAAGAATGACTGCAATAGTAGGGCCTGCTGACGTATGGATTGATTATGGAATAAACTCGCAATTTCAATCTCAACGTCAAACTGACGATAAATGCTTGCAACCAAACGAGTTGCCAACAAAGAGTTACCACCAATATCAAAGAAATTATCTGTAACACTTACTTTGTTAACTTGTAATAGCTCTTGCCAAATTTCAGCCAGTTGCAGCTCCACTTCTCCCTCTGGAGCAATGTAATCGCTAGTCGATACTGACGCCAGGTCTGGTTTTGGCAGTGCCTTACGGTCCAACTTACCATTGGCAGTCAATGGCAACACCGGTAGGAACATCAGCACGGCAGGTACCATGTAATCAGGTAAATTTTCAACCAAATGTGCCTTAATCACTTGATTAAGTTGAGACTCGTCAAACTCATGTTCATTACTGGTAACCAAGTAAGCAACAATATATTGAGGCTCATCTGTGACCATAATTAACACGTCTTTAACCAGTTCATGCTGACGCAAGCAATGTTCAATTTCACCCAATTCAACTCGGAAACCACGGATTTTTACTTGGTGGTCGATTCGACCAAGGAACTCCATCTGTCCTGGCATGCCGTGCTCATCAGCCATCAAGCGACCCATATCACCGGTCTTATACATGGTTGGATGACGATCTGCGTGGAAGGGATTTGGCAAGTATGATTGAGCCGTTTTTTCCGGATCTTGATAGTAGCTCTTAGCGACACCAACACCACCAATATACAGTTCACCCGCCACACCCAAAGGTACTGGCTGAAGGTGTTTGTCTAAAATATAAAAAGTATTGTTATCCAGCGGACGGCCATACGGTACACTCTTACGCTGACTCATATCCTCTGTAATGGGATAAAAGTTTGACCAAACTGTGCCTTCTGTTGCACCCCCCAATGAAATTACTTGCAGTCGATCGAAATGAGATTTCGCTTGCTGCGGCAGCGTAGTTGGGATCCAGTCCCCACTTAAAAACGCCAATCGCAACGAGTTATTGCTAAAGTCCATCTGAGTCAAGTCTATGTAATCAACTATCATTTTTAGCGTGCTTGGCACTGAATCCCAGTATGTAACCTGATGTTGATCGATCAAGTTTAATAACCGTTTAGGTTCCAGTTCATCACCGGACTTAGAGACTACCAACTTTGCACCAGCAGCCAATGCACCGAAAATATCATAAACAGATAAATCAAAGCCCACCGACGTAATACAAAGTACTGTATCTTCAGCGTCAATATTGAAGTTGCGATTAACCAAGGTGATTAAATTCACAGCAGAGTGATGTGCAATCTCCACCCCTTTTGGTTCTCCAGTTGAACCAGAGGTAAAAATCACATAAGCAGTATCATAAGCAGTTGCAGTAAAGGCATGATTAAAGTCTAAATCTGCTTTTTCTGTTGGCGATGAATCCACAGCCACAACTCGCTGAAAGTCAGTACTATTTTTCTGATCAGCAACGACTAATGCGATCCCAGCTTTTGCCACAATGCGTTGCTTTCGCTCCAGTGGATAATTAGGGTCTAACGGTACATAGGCAGCATTGGCTTTCAAAATACCGAGAAGTCCAATCACCATTTCCAGCGATCGTTCTACACATAGGCCTATAGGTTCCGCATGGCTTACCCCGTGCTCACGTAACACAGCAGCTAGTTGATTAGCGCGGCGATTTAACTCAGCATAAGTCAAGCTTTGCTGCTCAAAGACCACTGCAACAGCATCTGGAGTCAGTGCCGCCTGTTGTTCAAATGGCTGATGTAAACCTTGGTCTGCAGGGTAATCGACCTGAGTGTTGTTCCAGTCATTTACAATCAGCTCCTGCTCTGTCTCGGTAATCATTGGTAACTTGCTAACTTGGCAACTAGGGTCATTGACAACAGCCTCTAGCAATCGTTCAAAGTGACCTGACATACGCGCAATCGTTGTTTCTGTGAATAAATCAGCTGCAAATTCCCAGTACAAGGTAAGACCGTCACTACCCTCATTAACCGACAAGGTAATATCATATTTCGCATTAGCAATGTTTTCACTCGCTAAACTCAACTGCAAATCAGCTAAATCTAGCGATATCTCTTCATTGTTTTGCAATACCAACATAACTTGGAATAGCGGACTATGATTCAAGCTTCTCTTTGGATTTAATTCTTCAACTAAGTGATCAAATGATACCTGCTGATTTTGATAAGCATTTAATAAATCTTCGCGTGAACGCGCTAATAAATCGTGGAAACTAGGATCATCATGTAGCTCGGTACGTAAAACTAAGGTATTTACAAAAAACCCAACTAAATCAGAAACTTCAACTTGATCGCGATTGGCAACTGCAGTACCTACTACGATATCAGTTTCTCCCGAATGTCGACTTAACAAGCAAGCAAATACGCTGTTGAGCAACATAAACAAAGTCGCATCATTGGCAGCAGCTAGCTTGGTTAACCCTGCAAGTAATGATGGAGACAACTGGTGTTGATAATATGCACTTGCACCACCTACCGCTTTATTTCGTGCAAAATCCAATGGTAAATTGTGGACTGTTGGGATCCCATCTAAGCGCTGACGCCAGTAGTCAATTTGACCCTCTAACCTATCACCACTCAACCAAGTGTTTTGCCAATGAGCGTAGTCATAATACTGAATCGGTAACTCAGGTAATGGATTCGGCTTTTGCTCGCTATAAGCAGCGTACAACTGTGCTAGCTCTTTAACCATCACTCCTTGAGACCAACCATCAGATGCTATGTGATGCATGGTCACCAATAATACATATTCATCTTCTGTCAGTTGAATTAGACAGGCTCTGAGCATGAGGTCATCAGTGAGGTTGAAAGGACTTTGGCAAGATTGTTTACTGTGTCTTTCCAACTCAATTTCTCGCTCAGCAAGCGGTAAATGAGTAAGGTCGATACATTCGATCACAGAGTTAGGCACTGGGTGCAAAAAGATCTCAGCTTCGCCCAAACTGTTACGACGGTAACCTGTCCGTAACACTTGATGACGTTCAACAATGGTCAATAAACTCGTCGATAGTGCCTCTACATCCAGCTGCCCTTTCAGACGCAGCACAGAAGGCATATTGTACTGAGAATTATCAACTTGAATCTGATCAATTAGCCAAAGTCGCTGTTGCGCAAAAGACAGGTTGTCTTTGAGACCAACCGGCGCTTTTTCAATACGCCCTAAATTACTCTTCCCTTGATGTTCAATGTACTCAGCTAAGCTCTGAATCGTCTGATGGGCAAAAATATTTTTCACCGATAGCTCGACTGAAAACTCATGACTTGCCAATGTAGCCAAACGAGTTGCCAATAAAGAATGACCACCTAGCTCAAAAAAGTTGTCTAAAACGCCAATCTGCTCTCGATTCAAAAGTTGTTGCCACAAATCACATAAAGCTTGCTCAAGTTGAGAACTAGGTGCTTGGTAATGCGCTTGCTTAACCATAAGCTCAGCAGGACGAACTAATTGTTTTCGATCAAACTTACCATTGCTATTCGTCGGTAAGCTTTCCATCAATTCTATGCTGTCGGGGATCATATATTTGGGCAAAGCTCCACCCGCAGTTTGATAGAACTCATCAAATAGCTGTTGTGCTGTCAATGATTCTTCACAAACAACATACGCCACCAAACAGTCTGGCGAACGCCAATAACTAACTAATGCTTCTTTGACCACAGGTAGTTGCTTAAACGCTGTTTCTATTTCCGCTAATTCAACTCGGAAACCTCGAATTTTTACCTGTGTATCTATACGCCCCAAAAACTCGAAACTACCATCTTCAAGCCAACGCACTAAATCGCCAGTTCGATAAACGCGTTCTCCGAGCCACTCAATATCGGTTGTAGCGTATTTTTCTGCCGTTAACTCTGGTCTGTTAAGATAACCGGCAGTTACCCCGGGACCTGAAATACAAAGCTCTCCAGGCACGTTCACAGGCAACAAGTTACCAGCTTGGTCCATTACCACCGTTTTGACATGTTTAATAGGATGACCAATGATTGACTTATTGTGCGCAGTTTCAAAGTCAGTCACCTTTCTCATAGTAGAAAAGACAGAACATTCAGTTGGACCGTAAATTTCGAATTTCTCAGCCTCAGGGAAGCTAGCATGCATGCGTATTAATAAATCTCTGGATACCTGCTCACCACCCGTTGCCAAAATTTGGAGCTTAGGTAAAAACTGTTCAGAATCATCCAGCTGATCTTTGTAATACAACACCTCACTCATCAATGATGGTACTGCATGTAACAAGGTACAGTCTTTTAAAGACTGACCGAACAATTCCATATCCATAACTTCATCAGGGTGAACAAGTCTTACTGACGCTCCATGACACAATGGCATTAAAATCTCAGCTATAGATAAATCAAAGCTTAGTGAGCCCAAGGCAGCGCCTTGAGTTCCGGGCTTAAATTTCAACAGCTTATTCGCTTCCATACACAATGAAATAACATTACTGTGTGTGGCCATTACCCCTTTTGGCTTTCCTGTAGAGCCAGAAGTGTAAATGATGTAAGCAACCAGATTACTATCAGCTAAGGTTGGTAGATTATGATCGTCAAATTCAGATAGTTCTGGATATTTATCTACTAAAATAACTCCGCCACATTCTGGCAGTCGCTCTTCATGACGAGATAAGCTAAGTAACAGCTCAATGTTGGCGTCTTGAATAATATACTCAACTCGCTCTTTTGGATTAACAGGGTCTATAGGCACATACACTGCACCCAGCTTCATAAGTGCCCATATAGTGGTAACAGCTTCATTGGACCTCTCCATGAAACATCCAATATGATCACCTTGAGAGACCCCCTCAGCACTGAGCGCTCTTGCCAACTGATTCGCCTTTTGGTTGAGTTGCTCATAAGTTAACTGCTCATTCGCGCAACTCACCGCTAAAGCTTGTGGGAAAGATTGTGCTTGGTTTTCAAATACCTGATGCAAATGTTCGTAGTCATATTTAATATATTGAGTGACATTCCACTGCTTCGAAATAAGCTCAAGTTCGTCATCAGCCAACATATCAGCTGCTGACAACTGACGGTCTGGTTGCTCCGTTACTGATTGCAATAGCCTAACCAATTGACTATTCATTCGCTCGATTGTCGACTGCTTGAATAAAGCTACTGGATAATCCCACTCAAAGACCAAACCATCAGAAGACTCCAATACATTTAAACATAAGTCGTTCTTCACAATCAGGTGGTCTGACTCCAATTCATTAAACACACAACCGTTAAGCTGTACATCTGCAGCGTCATTGTTTTGTAAAGCCAACATAACTTGATAAATTGGACTGAAGTTGCTGTGACGCTCTGGCGCAAGCTCATCAACTAATGCATCAAACGGTAATTGCTGATGTTGATATGCGGCTAGTGAATACTCTTTGCTTTGCTTCAATAAGTCATTGAAACTAATATCCGCAGAGAATTTTAATCTCATGGCTAGCATATTAATAAATACACCTACCACATTTTCAATTTCATGACGCTCACGATTGGCAATTGGACTACCAACCACAATATCATCTGAATCTGAGTAACACTTTAAGAGGTACGATAAAGCACTGTGCAATACCATATACAGAGTGACGTTTTTATTGAGTGCTAATCGCTGTACAGCTTGGCTAGAAGACAAATCTAATTGGTAGCGAAAACGTTTACCACGAAAATCAGGCTCAGTTGATCGAGTATAATCTGTCGGTAAACTTAAACATTCAGGGATCCCATCAAGTGCATCGCGCCAAAAATCTAATAGACGTTCACTGCGGCCTTGCTCCAGCCAATTTCGCTGCCATCGGGCATAGTTATTGTAGCTAGTCAATAAAGGCGGAAGTTTAGGCTCTCTTTGCTCAGTTAAGGCATTGTAAACCTCAGCAAGATCACGGTTTAGAATAGCAAAAGACCACCCATCAAATGCAATGTGATGAATAGTCAATATTAGCACCCAATGCTGCTCACTCATTTTAGCTAAACCAGCGCGCACCATCATATCTTTTGTTAAATCAAAAGGCTGATCTTGTTCTAAAGTAATTAACTGTTCCAGTTGGCTTTGGCGCTCAGCAGCACTAACAAGACTCAAATCAAATTGCTTCAAAGTAAAGGGAGCAAATTGTTTCAATTCCGGCTGACATTCACCACTGGCTGTAGTCGTGTACACAGTCGTCAAGATCGGGTGACGTTCAATCACGATATTGAAAGCTTGAGTAAGCTTCTCAATGTCCAAGTCTCCACGCATGTGGTAAGCACCAAACATATTGTACTGCGTACTATTAGGCTCCATTTGCGCTGCCAACCAGAAACGCTGCTGAGAATAAGACAGTACAGGTTGTTCATTGTCGTTGGTAAGGCTTAAAACCAAATCATCACACCCTTCTGAATTGTCAATAAATTCAGCGAGCGCAAACAAAGTCTGATGTTCAAAAATGTTGCCGATTGATACTTCAACCTGCAGCTTTTCTCTGATGTGGTTCACTAACTTAGTTGCTAATAATGAATGCCCACCAATGTCAAAGAAATTATCGTTTCGCCCAACTTGAGTAACCGACAGTAATTGCTGCCAAACACTAGCGAGTACCTTCTCAGTTTCACTAACAGGCTCCACATATTCAACTTTTTCAAGTTGTGATAAATCAACAGCTGGTAATGCTTTCTTATCAACTTTGCCATTGCTTGTCAGTGGTAGTTTATCCATCGCAACTAGCCCAGCAGGTATCATATAACTGGGAAGTAGTTGGGTTAACTGCTGCTTTAACTGTGTTAAAGAGGTCACAACAGAACCATCGATCACAACATATCCAATCAGAATTTGTTGCTCAGGCTCTAAAATAACCACAGCATCACTCACGCCAGCTTGTTGTATGAGTGCCGTTTCGATTTCACCCAATTCAACGCGAAACCCTCGTAACTTCACTTGTTGATCGCCACGACCAAAGTATTCCAACGCTCCATCTTGAGTCCAGCGCACCAGATCTCCGGTACGATATAAGCGCTGTCCATCAGACTCAGAAAAAGGATCCGCAATAAACTTTTGTTCTGTCAGCTCAGGGTTATATAAATAGCCTTGTGCCACACCAGCACCACCACAATACAACTCACCCACAACACCAACAGGCACAGGTTGTAATTTTTCATCAAGTACATAACAACTGACATTGGTAATGGGCTTACCGATAGCGGGTATCTCCGGCCAAGTGTCTGCATCACCTGTCAACTGATGCGAAGTAACAACTTGCGTTTCGGAAGGTCCAAAGTAATTAAGTAGCTCAGCCTTAGTCCAGTGATTAAACAATTCTCGAATATCATCTGTGATCTTGAGCTGCTCAGCGGTAGAAATAATTACATTAACATCATCAAGTTTCTGCTCAGAAGAAATCGTATGGTGCGCAAATGCCTGCAACATTGAGTAAGGCAAGTGGAGCACTGAAATACGCTGTTCAACAATGAGTTGGCTCAAGCTAACCACATCATGCTGCTGATGCTGCTCAATCGCGATCAACTCTCCACCACTTAACCATGCCAAAAAGATATCAGTAAAACTAATATCGAAACCAATCGAAGCAAATTGCAACACTCGAGCGGGCTGTGCAAGCGTTGGACAATCTAGCTTAACCGCAGCAATCAAGTTAGTGAGTGGCGCATGATTCATTGCGATGGCTTTGGGTTCACCTGTTGAACCAGAAGTTGTCAATACGTACGCTAAATCTTGTGACGAAAATGGCAAGTTTAACTGGCTAGCATCCACATCAGACCAATCTACATTGGTGATATTCAATTGCTGTTGCTCCTCAGCAATTAAGGAAGCCGTGATTTGATCACATAACACGATATTTGGTTTGATCACTGACAGGCGTTTCGCTACCACTTCTGCAGGGAAACTGGCATCGAGAGGTACATACGCTGCACCAGCTTTTAAGATTGCCAGTAGTCCAACATATAAATCTACGCCGCGTGGTAAACAAAGACCAACCAACTGGTTTCGCTCAACACCATGCTTTCGCAATACACGCGCCAACTGATTCGCTCGTAAATCTAGTTCACGATAACTCATCACTGTTTGCTGAAAGCGAATGGCGACTGCATCAGGCGTTAACTGCGCTTGCTGCTCAAACAACCCATGCAAACTTTGCTCCACAGGTGTTTCGGCAGTTCTGTAGCTCCAATCACCCAATAGCAAGTTCTTTTCAGTTTGATTTAGCAAGCAAATATCTGCGATCTGCACATCACTATCAGCTATCACTTCGGCTACTAAGCGATCAAATAGTTGGCTTAAATGCGCTATCCGCTGACGGGAGAAAATATCGCTGTTATATTCCCAGTTTAAGCGCAGCGCCTTACCGTCTTCCTGAATATTCAAAGTGAGGTCAAACTTTGCGCTGCTATTTTCTTGATAAAAACTATTCAAGGTGAGCCCAGGTAAACTCAAAGCACCACCTTGGTTATTTTGCAATACCAACATAACCTGAAACAGCGGACTATGGCTCAAGCTACGCTCTGGCTGCAAGTGCTCAACTAGTACCTCCAGTGGCATGGCTTGGTGGCGAAATGCTTGCAATAAATATTGTTTCGCCTGGCGCACGATCTCGTTGAAGCTGATATCACTCGAAAAGTCATTACGCAACACGACAGAATTAGCAAATAACCCAACTAAAGATGACAACCCTGAGTGCTCACGGTTTTCTACCGGTGTTCCCATGACGATATCAGACTCACCAGAGTAGCGATGTAACAGAGTGGCAAAAGCTGCTTGCAATACCATAAATAAGGTCGCGTTTTGATCACGAGCAATCGCCTCAAGACCCGCTACCGTCTGCTCGGAAAAATGAGAAGACACAGTATCGCCAGCAAAAGTCTGTCGTATTGGTCTCGGATAGTCTGTACCAATACTATGTAAAACTGGAATATTTTTTAGCTTTTCTTGCCAAAATGATAGTAGCTCAGGGCCTTCTTGCTCGAACCAATCAAGCTGCCAACTTGCATAGTCAGCATATTGGATTGGTTGAGGCGCCAACTCAGCTGTTTTACCTTGACTAAATGCCTGATACAAAGCACTCAATTCAAAAGTCAGTACCGCTAATGACCCACCATCAGCAGCAATATGGTGGATACAAATAAACAGTTGGTAAACTTGTTCCTCAGTTTGAACTAATTGACCACGGATCATTAAGTCTTGTGTTAAATCAAAAGGCTGCTGTGTTACCTCTTGGCGAATACTCTGACAACGCTGTTGTTGCGCATCAGCTTGAAGTTCGCGTAAGTCTTGGTATTTCAATTCTAAATCAGCTTGAGGCATAATTTGCTGATAAGCGCCCTCGTCATCGCTGAGATAACAAGTGCGCAGAATTTCATGGCGCATCACCAATGCTTGCAACGATTGCTGCAAGGCATCAATATTTAGTTCACCTTTGATTTCAATAGTAATTGGAACATTGTAATGACTGCCTTGATCAGACAACTGATCAATAAACCATAAAGCCTGTTGAAAAAAGCTTAACGGCAACCTTTGATCGCGATCAATTGCAGCAACCTCTTTGAGATGACGTTGGTTTTGACTAACCTGCTGTTGTTGGAAAAACTCGACCAAAGCCAGTTTATTTTCTTTAAGCAGAGCTTGGATTTCAGCAGTCATAGCGCCCTTAGGCGCTTTTATTTTGAGGGAGTCATCAGCATAACTAAGCTGAATTCCCTGCTTTCGTAAAGTGTTTAATATCGACAGCGGGCTCATAGTGTGAACTCCTCGATATCATCACTTTGTGCATCAGTCTCTTCCTGCTGTTGTTCATTTTGCTTCAACCAAATCTTAGTTTCTATTAAGTCACATAGCAGTTCAACTGTTGGCAACTCTAATAACTCAACCAGAGGGACTTCAAAATCAAAACGCGTACGTAACTTAGTTACCAAGGTTGCTGCAAGTAGTGAGTTACCGCCAATATCAAAGAAATTATCATGGATCCCGATCGTATTGATCCCCAATATTTGTTGCCAATGTTCGGTAATCTCCTTCTGCAACTCGGTAGTCGGAGCAACATAAGGCGTCGTAATATTAGGACGATCCGTTAAGCTTTGATTTAATGTAGAGTCAGCATGTTCAGCACTGCCATGACCATAAACACCTACAGGCGACACATTAACTTCGAGCTTATTTGTGTCTAAATACTCGGCACATAACTGCTGAATACGCTGACGCAGTTCGAGCATGTTTTGTACCGCTTGTACCCCTTCCGCTTCAGTTTGCTCATCGTTAAAGTTCAACTTAACATCAAACTTACACTCATCTAATGATGCCAATTCTTCTGATGCTGTTTGCTCCAGCTGCTGACTATCAACAAATTGGTGTTTAGGCTTTTGCAAGAAGTCACCATCACGTACCTCTTCAATCCAATAACGCTGGCGCTCAAATGGATAAGTCGGTAGTTCAAGACGCAGTCGTTTTTGTGTCTCGTAGTAGCTGCTCCAACTGACATTAGTCCCAGCAAGCCATAAATTTGCAACCGCCTTAGTCAACTGCTGCTCAGCCTGTGAAGCTTGTTTAGCAACAGGTAAAGAGCTCACCATACGTAAACTGCTGGCTGCCGAGTGACGCTTAGCAAGCTGCTGTAAACTTTGACCAGGTCCTACTTCCAACAATAAACGCTCTTCATCTTCTGCCAAGACCGTTAGTCCACCTGCAAATTGTACTGGTTGACGTAAGTGATCTACCCAGTAATTTACATCAGTTGCTTGCTCAGCAGTGATCCAATCACCCGTTACATTAGAGATGAAAGGGATCGTCAATTCAGCAAATTCGATTTGCTCTAAACATGCTGTAAACTCAGCCAACGCTGGGTCCATCATACCTGAATGGAAACCATGCGATGTACGTAAACGTTTTGCTTCAATACCCTGTTTTGCTAATTTAGCCTCTAGCTGTTCAATGGCAGCCTCTGTACCTGATACCACAGATAGGCCATCACTGTTCTCAGCTGCTAGCCAAAGATCATCTGAAAGTTGTTCTGTTACCTCAGAAGCTGCTAGGTTAACTGAAAGCATAGCGCCAGGAGCCATTGCGTTCATTAACTGACCGCGTTTAACTACGATATTTAGCGCGTCATTTAAACTAAATACACCAGATAGGCAAGCCGCGACATATTCGCCGATTGAATGCCCCATCATTGCTTCAGGTTCGATACCCCAGTGTTGCCATAATTTAGCCAGTGCGTATTCAATGACAAACAAGGCCGGTTGTGTGAACTGAGTCTGACTTAACTTTTCCTCTACTAGTGCTTTATCGTCGCCAAAAATCACGTTACGAATATCTTCGCCCAAAATAGGCAGTAATATTTCGGCACAGTTATCAACATATTCAGCAAATACAACCTCAGTTTGATACAAGCTCTTTGCCATATCTGGATATTGAGAACCTTGGCCCGGGAATAAGAATACAACAGCTCGATCTGTGCTCTTCTGCTGACTGACAAATACACCATCAAAGCTCTCACCACGTAACTGTGATAACAACTGTTCCTCATTTGAGGAAACGAAACCTTGACGATGTTCAAAGTCATTACGACCAACCTGTAATGTGTATGCAACGTCAGCTAGTGACACCCCTGGATTATTAGAAATAAACTCAGCTAAGTTTTTCTTCATAGTGTCCAAAGCAGTATCTGTTTTGGCTGAAAGCGGGAAAAATAGCGCTGAACGACCTTGATCGCCCTCTTCAACTACTGGCGCTTCTTCCAATACAATATGCGCGTTAGTACCACCGATACCGAATGAACTTACTCCAGCTCGCAATGGATAACCCATTCTGCTTTCCCACTCACGTAGCTCAGTATTAACAAAAAACGGGCTATTTTCGAAGTCGATCTTAGGATTAGGTCGTTCAAAGTTTAAGCTTGCAGGGATCTGTCTGTGTTGCAAAGCCAGTACCGTTTTAATAACACTAGCTACACCACCCGCAGTTACTAAATGGCCTATGTTGGTTTTAACTGATCCCAGAGCACAGAACCCAGTCTCTTCTGTTTGACGTTGGAATGATTTAGTCAAACCAGAAACCTCAATCGGATCACCTAAGTTAGTACCTGTACCATGAGCTTCAATGTAAGTGACTGATTCAGGCTCTACTCCTGCCATTTCTTGTGCTGCTGTGATAACAGAAGCTTGTCCCTCTGCACTTGGTGCTGTATAACTTGCTTTATCACTGCCATCATTGTTAATGGCAGTTCCTTTGATCACCGCCAGAATGTTGTCGCCGTCTTCTACAGCTTCTTCCAAGCGCTTCAATACTAAAACACCTAGACCACTGCCACTTACAGTACCGGCAGCTCGTTCGTCAAATGCGCGACAATGTCCATCTGGCGCACCAATATTGCCTTCCTGATAAAAGAAAGCTTCATTACGCGTAATTTGGAATGAAACACCACCAGCAATCGATAAATCCGTTTGAAAGTTAAGCAAGGATTCTACTGCTAAATGAATCGCTACGGCAGATGAAGAACAAAGAGTATTCACGTTGACACTCGGGCCGGTTAATCCCATTTGATAAGATACTTTGGTTGATAAGAAATCTTTATCGTTTGCCAGCATAGTCTTGAATGTACCAACACGTTCGATGAGGCCGCGATTAGATTTAAGGTTTCTCATCATATAACCGCTCAATGCAGTACCAGCATATACGCCGACTACACCGTCATACTTTTCTGGTGCGTAACCCGCTTTCTCCATTACTTCCCAGCTTGCTTCCAAGAACAAGCGCTGTTGCGGATCTGTAATTTCTGCTTCTCGTGGTGAAATGTTGAAAAAACGAGCGTCAAACTGGTCCAAATCATCTAACACAGCATCGGCTGCGACAAATTTAGGGTTGTCTAACAAATGCTCATCAATACCCATTCCTTTCAATTCTTCATGATCGAAAAACTTTACTGACTCCACACCCTGTGACAAATTTTGCCAAAAATCTTCCACAGACTCTGCACCGGGAAATCGTCCAGTCATCGCAATTACCGCAATATCGTTACTTGCTTCCATAATCTATTTCCTTATCAATATTTTTATTTTTATGATTAATGATTAATTTGTATTTGTTATTTATTTTTTAACCGCGGCTTGGGCGGTGCGACGTGCAATGGCTAACCATTGCAATTACCGTAATTTCGTTGCTCACTTGTGCAATTTATTTCCTTATCAATATTTGTATGAGTAATTTTATTTTTATATCCGCGACCTGGGCAGACGCGATAAGCGATGGCGAACCATCGCTATTACCGTAATATCGCTATGTTTCTACAATCTATTTCCTTTTAAATATTCTTATGATTAATTTTGTTTCTGTTTAACCACGACCTGGACGGCGCGACGGGCGGCGACGAGCCATTGCAGACTTTTGTTTTTCAACTCGAGATACAGCTCGTTTTACAGCATTATCTTTAGGCTTATCCGACTCATTACTCAGAACAACAGCTAACTTTTTAATCGTTGTAAGTTCATACAAGTCAGTCATAGCAACCTTTTGCGTAAAACTATCTTGAAGTTTTTTATGGAACTGAACTAAGAGTAACGAATCACCGCCAAGCTCGAAGAAATCGTCTTGAACACCCACTGTTTCTAACGCCATTATCTCTTGCAATATTCCGGCTAATTTAATTTCAACTTCAGTCTTTGGCTTAACATATGCGACATCAAGTTCAGGTCGAGGTGATTTCTTCGCTTTCTTTTCCGTTTGAACTTTTAGGAAGTCATCATACTGATCAATGCGGTGATTAATATTTCCTTCGGACACGACTATACTGGCACTATCAAGTTTCATCACTTGATCAAATGCAGCTAACGCAGCAGCATTGGTCAAGCCATCCCCACGTAATGCATCAAGCGCTGAGCTTTTACCTTCTGTTGGCTGCTTGTGAGACAAAGAACGATCGATACTAGATTGATCTACTTCCCGCAAAGTAAAGCGTTTCACCTCTACCAAAACTCGCCCTGTACTGTCTAACAAGGTCACATCAAAGCTCTGTACACCTTTTTGGTTGTTGACTTGCGATGAAACCAAGCTTGCATGGCTATAAACAGTGTCTGGCAGCGTGTGATACACTCGCATTTCATCATACGACAATGGCAAAAACACGCCTTCATAATGGAATGGACGCAAAAATGCAGTCGCACAGTCAAGTAACGCAGGATGTAGTGGAACTTGAGTGAAATCAGCTGCAAACTTCTCAGGCAGTGATAGCTTGGCAATACCTTGTTTATCTCCCAAACGGATCCAGTCCAAATTCTGCCAACGCTCACCAAATTCCACTAACTCAAATTGAGCTTCACCATCTTCCTTAGTAGTGATCTTACCCAAGTGTGCTATTTCTTCTGGATTATCGATAATGCGTTCATCACAAGAATCAATCAACTGTTGTAAATTAACAGTCGACGCTGATGGCTGTGATTGAACTACAACACGGCCCTTAGCATGTTCATGTTCTTCCGAACGTACGACAAAGTCATAACCTTCAGCAGTTTGAGTTAACTGAGTGGTCACTTGGGCGTGTTCCCCTTGATTCAGAGCCAAAGGAGATAAGAATGCAATGTCTTTAAAGCTAAACTGTTGGATATTAGCTGCACGATCTAGTGCCATCGTCACCATGTTTAAGTAACTAGTACCAGGCAATGTTGGTACACCAAGAATCCAGTGTTCGCTCAATGCCCATTGCGTTTCTACGCGATAAGTTTGACTAAACGCAATATCATCAGATTCAACAGCTTGCCCTAAACAGTCAAGGTCTACTTTTATGCCTTTACTTGGATCAGCTGCCATCCCTACTTCTTGCCAGTTATCCCAGTTAATCGAGATCACACGGGTATCACTATTTAAAGACTTAGCTTGAGCAAATGCATCCAAATAAGCATTGGCTGCACTATAGTCAACTTGGCCAAAACCACCCAAAATTGCGGTCACTGATGAGCAAAGCACCATAAAATCAAGAGATTGGTCAGTAAATGCTTCTAGTAATAACTCAGTACCTTGTACTTTAGCCGCTAAAATTGCTTCCATGTCTGATTTCTGCTTGCGCATTAGCGCACCACCACCAGGTAATCCGGCAGCATGAACGATACCATCCACTGAACCAAATTTAGCTTTCACCTCAGCACGTAATCTATAAATATCTTCACTGTTGGTCACATCAGCGCGCAGTACAGTTACAGTAGAGCCATTCTTCTTCATCGCCTCTATAGAGGCAATTGCAGCTAAATACTCAGGTCTAGCATCTGTCGATTCTATATAACTTTGATATTCATTCGCCTCAGGGAAGCTGCGGCGAGTTACTAACACTAAGTTGACAGGCTGTTGGTGTGCAAAATGACTTGCAAGGGTTAAACCAATTCCGCCAAGACCACCGGTGATAACATAAGTTCCTTTAGGCTTAATGTAACCTTCGAGCGTTAATAGATCTGGAGATTGAGCACTTAGGTAATCCAATTGCCAACGTTTAGCTGCACGAAATGCAACTTGTTGCGCAAGTTCACCTGCCTCATTCGAAGCAAAAAGCTGTAATTCACGGCATAATTGAGCAGACTCTAAACGATGTGCACGCTCAGATGATGATGCACCGAAATCGATGGCTCTGGTTTTAATATTAGCAAATTCGTGAGCGATAACTCGCAACGGCCCTTGCACTAAAGCCTTCATAGGATCGACAGCTTCGGAACCCGAAATATTAAAACGCTGTCGAGTTGTCAAGGTTAGCGTCAAAGCTGCGTTACCTAGCTTTTCTGCAACTGTCTGAGCTAAGAATACAATACTATAAAAATTGTTATCTAGTTGTTGTTCAGCAGAAACACTAGTTTGGTCATCCAAAGCCCAACCATGGATCAGTGTATCGGGGATCTTATCCAATCGAACTAATTCATCAATTAAGAGCTCAAAATCTCTATGCACGGCTGGGTTTACACAATAGTGGTCCGGTGCTAATCGCTCAAACGCGCTGCCCTGTACTACAGTAATTACGGTTTTATCTTGCTGTTGACACAACTGATTTGCGGCACTTTCGACCACACCCTGCTCGTCAACAAAAGCAAGAGCCACATTACTAGTAGACTCAGTCTGTTCGGCTGGCACAACATGATTATCAAGAGGCGCTAAACGCCATTCAGGCTGGTATAAATTAACTTCCTCAGACGATGGTTCTGGTTTTGAATCAGCAACCAATGACTCTACAGGTTCAGGCAAAAATTCGGTTGGAGCAAATGCATAACCCGGTAGTGGTAAACGACGTTTCACAGATGCTGTAAATAACGGTTTGAAATCAACTGCAACGCCCTTCAAGTGCAGACGGCCCAAGCACTGTAAAAACTTATAGGTATCATTATGTTGGTCTTTAATATGACGAAGCGCATTGACAACCAAATGCTGAGCATCTTTGGATTCATGTTGTTTTGCAAAGGTTGATAAAGCTCGCCCTGGACCAACTTCGATTAAAATGGCTTCAGGGTTTGTTAAAACATTTGTTAAAGCGTCATTAAATCGTACACAGCCACGCAAATGCTGAACCCAATAGTTAGTAGACTGAACTTGTTCAGCTGTAACGAGTTCACCTGTGACGTTAGAATAATATGGAATTGTCGGCGAGTTGAATTTCACTTGAGCAAGAGTTTGCTCAAACTCAGCCAATATAGGCTCCATAAGATAACTGTGATAGCCATTAGACACTTTCAATCGCGTACAACTGACATCTTGATTTTGAAGCGCTTGCTCAAACTTTTCAATGGCGTCCGCATTACCTGACACCACACATTGTTTAGAACTATTCACAGCAGCTAAACTCAATGCTGGAGTTAATAGCTCCGTAATTTTCGCTTCACCTAGAGCAACTGAAAGCATTGCACCAGTTTCAGTAGAAGCCATCAAACGACCGCGCTCAACGACTAAAGCAATGGCATCTTCTACTTTAATGACACCAGATAGGCATGCCGCGACGTACTCGCCGAGACTGTGACCTACCATCACATCAGGTTTAACACCAAATGACATGAGTAATTTAGCTGTAGCGTATTCAACCATAAATAACAAAGGCTGAGTAATATCGGTGCGATTTATCAAAGCTTCACGCTCCGCCGAGTGCTGACTGTCAAACAGTAAAACCTCAAGCGAAACAGACATCTTCTCCTGCGCCAACTTTAATAGCGGGTCTAATTCAGCTTTAAAAACAGGGTAATCTAAGTACAACTGTTGTGCCATACCAAGAAACTGTGAACCCTGACCTGAGAACATAAAGACATTAGACAGATGGCCATTACTTGCTTTACTCGATAGCACTGCGCCAGAATCGTCATCAAGTAATTGCAGCAGCTCTTCTCTATTTTGCGCTACTAGCATACGACGATATTCGTGATGATCACGTCCTTGCAATAAAGTATGAGCTATTTGTTCGATAGAAGTTGTAGGATGCGCTTTCAAGAACTGTTTGAGCTCTTCCTGCCAACTTTGAGCAGATTGCTCAGTCTTCGCTGACCATGTAAATACTAATGGCTTGCTAACCGGTTGCGACGCCAGCTCTGGTTGCTGATACTGCTCTAGAATCATATGAGCATTCGTACCACCGATACCAAACGAACTCACTGCTGCACGCAATGGCATATCGCTCTGCCAGTCAGCCAGTTGTTGGTTTACTCGAAACGGAGAGTTTGATAGGTCCGTTTTCGGGTTTTGTTGCTGGAAATTCAAACTTGCTGGTAACTTTTCATTCTGCAAAGCCTTAACGACCTTGATCAAACCCGCAATACCCGCTGCCGCATCGAGGTGACCGATATTCGTTTTTACTGAGCCAATAGCAACGGATTGTGGCGGTAAATCTCCATACACTTTTTTCAAAGCTGCAATTTCAATAGGATCACCAAGTGGTGTACCAGTACCATGCGCTTCAATATACGAAACAGTACTTGGCTCCACATCGGCAAATTGCAACGCTGAGCGGATCACTCTAGCCTGACCTTCAACACTAGGCGCCGTATAGCCTATTTTGCTATTACCATCATTATTAATTGCACTTCCTTTAATAACAGCCAAGATGTTGTCGCCATGCTTTACAGCATCTTCTAAACGCTTTAACACAACCAAACCCATACCATCGCTAGGTACAGTGCCTTGAGCTTCAGCATCAAACGCTCGACAATGGCCGTCTGGCGATAGGATCATGCCTTCTTGGTATCGGTATCCACCCACGTCTGCTCGGCCATTAATATGGCTGGTATGCACCGCAATACCACCAGCTAAAGCCATATCGCATTCACCAGCCAATAAGCCTGATACAGCATGGTGCACAGCAACTAACGAAGTAGAGCATGCTGTTTGCACAGTTACTGCGGGACCTTTCAAATTTAACTTATAAGCCGCTCGAGTAGCCAAGAACTCACGACCATTAAGACTACTAACCTCGTAATTTTCGGCAAAACTACGACTTATTTTAGCAAGGTGGCGTGCCATCCAGAAAGGGTTGTTACCCGCGCCAGCATATACACCCACCAAAGAGGGGCAATTCTCTGGAGCATACCCAGCATTTTCCAGCGCATGATAGGCAAGTTGGTGAAATGCACGAACTTGCGGATCCATCATTTCAGACTCGCGGGCACTATAACCAAAGAAGCTAGGGTCAAACTGGTATACATTTTCAACGACACCTTTTGCCGGAACAAAATCTGGGTGATCAACATTTTCTGCTGTCAGTCCTGCTTCCAGCAAAGTATCGCGATCAAAACGGCTGATACAATCGCGCTGCTCTACTAAGTTATCCCAAAATTGCTCTACATTATTTGCTTGAGGAAAGCGTCCACTCATGCCAACAATGGCAACTTCAAGCCCTGTTTCAACATATGAATTCTTCATTATTTCTCCGTTTTCTTCCCTGCATTATTCTTCTTTTTCCAGCGTATACCTCTACACTGCGGTCTTCTTCTATAACTTCATTTTCATTTGTAAGATAACGAGCTAGTGCTCTAATACTGGTATGCTCAAATAAATTAACTGTATCTAATTTACGGCCTAACCTTTGCTCTATCATCTTGCTGGCACGCATCACATCCAAAGATGAGGCGCCTAGCTCAAATAGATTTTGCTCAACACTCAGCTGCTGTACAGACAACAATTCCTGCCAAACCGATAAGATTTCCTGCTCTACCTTACTATTAGGCAATTGTATTTCACCTAATTCAACAACAGGCATCACAGCCTTAGGTAAGGCATTACGGTCTTTTTTGCCATTCGGGGTCATCGGAAAATGTTCAAGAGGCACAAAAACTGATGGCATCATGTACTGTGGCAGTAACCGTGATAAAAACTGTTTTAAATCAGATACATAAACCGAACTTGCGGTCGTGTAATACGCAGCAATAAAGTCGCTTTTTTCGCTGTTATCGTCATGGCTTTGAATCGTGACACAGCTATCTTCAATTTGCTCAAAACGAACTAACGCGGCTTCAATATCACCTAACTCAATGCGGTAACCGCGAAACTTAACTTGATTATCGCTACGCCCATGATGAATTAAATGACCCGCGTCACTATAGCTAGCCAAATCTCCTGTATCGTAAATGCGAGTTGTAAGACCCTCACGAGTCTGCCAGTCAAAAAACTTAGCAGCTGTTTGTGCGCTATCATTTAAATAGCCATCAGCCAAACCGCTGCCCGCGATAAACAATCGACCTTTTTCACCATAAGGAACTTGTCGTAGTTGATCGTCTAACAAATACACCTGTGTATTTGCAATTGGATGACCTATTGTGATCTGATTGTGATTGGTGACTTGGCTAATAGTCGACCAAATTGTCGTTTCAGTCGGCCCGTACATATTCCAAACTTCAGATGAACGTTCAAGTAATTGTTGTGCCAAGCTACTAGGTAGTGCTTCGCCGCCACACAAAACTTTGAGCTGTAATTGTTCAGGCCAACCGGCCTCTAACATTAACTGCCAACTGATCGGGGTTGCTTGCATTACTGTGACTCTATGCTGTAATGCCTGCTGCACAAGCTGTTGCCCATCACGGGCAGCCTCAGCAGTGGCCAACACCAAAGACCCCCCGCAAAGCAACGGCAAATACAATTCCAAACCCGCAATATCAAAAGACACCGTCGTTACCGCCAAAAGTCGATCACTAGCAGTAAAGCCGGGCTTTTTCGCCATACTCAATAAAAAGTTGAGCAAGGCTCCATGACTCACGGCTACGCCTTTTGGAATGCCTGTTGACCCTGAAGTGAATAGCACATAAGCACACTGTTGAGCTGTTAAATTCAGATCAAGATTCTCAGTTGGCATTATTTGATAATCTTGCATCAACGTCTCTAATGAGAGCCAGCTACTATCAACTTGATTGTCGGAAAGTTGCTTTAATTCTATGGCCAGTGACTCTGTACTGATCACAGTACCCGGTTTCGAATGCTGCAGCATCAACTGCAAACGCGATACCGGGAAGCTCGGATCCATAGGAATATAAGTTGCCCCCAATTTCATTACCGCCAACAGCACAACTAACAACTCTGCACGACGCGGTAAACACACAGCAACCATATCACCCGCTTCAACGCCAGTAGCTCGTAAAACCTGAGCGTACTGATTCGCCAAACTATTGAGTTCACTGTAGGTGTAAAGCTGATTTTGATAGCAGCACGCAGTTTGCAAAGGGGTACGTTCAACCTGCTGTTCAAAGGCCTCAACAAAATGATTGACTGGCCACGATTTTTCCGTGGTATTCCACTGGTCAAGCTGATTTAACTCATATGAGCTTATCAAATCTAAGTCAGCAATCGGTAACTGAGGTTGTTGAACCATTTGCTCAACAATATCAGACCAGCGATGCAACATAGCCTCAGCTTTGCTGTGGTTAAAGTAGCTCAAGTTATAATCAATCTGTAATTCAACGTCTTGATGAGAGCCATAATCACACACAGTAAACGTCAAAGGGATTTGCTCAAACCCATTACTCAAGTAATGAGTCGATGTTGTCACCCCTTCAACCGACACTTCATAATCTAGCTTCTGGTAGTTAAAGCTAATGTCGAACAATCGAGATTGGCCCTGCTGACGCAAGCTCAAATCCTGATGCAATTGACCTAAAGGGTAACGTTGGTGGCGAAATTCAGACTTTTGCCTTTTGGCAATCAAGCTGATTAACTCTTCAACTGTTACATCCACTGCAGCAGATAGTTTTGAAGGGTACACACTTAATGCAGAACCTATGGTTTGCTTAGCCGATGCGGTACGTCGGTTATGAGTCGGTAAAGAAAATACCAAGTCTTGCTGTTGGTGCACCCGACTAAAATAAACATATAAGGCGCCTAGATATAACTGAACAACACTCACACCATGAGCTGTGGCAAACTGTTTATGCTGTTCAAATACGGGGTAAGCTAACTTTTGCTCAACGCGTTTACTGCATTTTTGTTCAGCTTCACTCAAACGTAAACGTTCCTGAGGCTCTATTAGTAACGAGGGTAATTGGCTAAAAGATTCGACCCAAAACTCTTTGTCTTTAACAACACGTGTGCCTTGAATGTATTTATTTTCCTGAGCTAATAGCTCTACAAACGAGGGCATGAGTAACTCGGGCTCTTCCGAACGTAGTAGTTTACTGTAAATACTACACATCGATTTTACCCAATTCGAAAAGCCCCAACCATCTAACATCAAATGATGAGCGATACCATAATACCAACAACGTGTCGGTGATAACTGAATGAAACCACTTAAAAACATACCTTGAGTCAAGTCAAAGTTTGTCTGATACAGCTGATGAATGATCTCCCTTGCTGCTGCTTCAGGGTCCTCATGTTCACTGACATCGTGGATAACTACCGCTGCTGGTTCAGCATCACAACTCAGTGACAATGCTTCTGTATCTGAGTGGTTTAGTCGCAGTGAAAACGCATCTGCGTTTGTTACTAACAAATGATGTGCCTGTTGTAACAAATCGAGTTGATAACTCCCCTTAAAATCAACATATCCACCGATGTTGTACAAAGGAATATCTTTATGAATCGCTTGATCTAAATAAATATCAGTTTGCTGCGGTGACAACGGCGCTTTTTGTAAGGTTCTATGTTCAGCCATCATATTAAACACTCCCTGTTAATTCAGGTTTATGGTCAACAGTTTTACTTGCACTTAATTGGCGTTGGTTTGCATCAGGCTGGTGAACTACACGATCCACATGACCACTTTCCATAAAGATTAGCTGATCGGCAAATTCAAAATAACGATCGTCGTGTGACACCACAATGATTACCTTGCCTTGCTGTTTTAAATCTTGAAGAATTTTTGAGTAAAAAATATGCTTAAAACGCGGATCTTGATCTGCAGCCCACTCATCAAACATACAAATGTCGCGGTCTTCAAGTAATAATACCAGTAGGGCTAAACGCCTGCGCTGACCATCTGACAACCTCGTTGTACTCAATCGACCATCTTCAATCTTCACTTTTTCATCAAGCTCTAAGTAACGTAAATAGGACAATACTTTTTGCTGTTGACTACTGTCTTTAACTTCAATGCCATAGAAGTCAGAAAATAAGTGATAGTCAGAATAGATAGCAGAGACAAACTGTCGTGCATCACGGCGGTTGTCATCATTTATCTGTTGCTGATCGAATGACAAATAACCTTCTGTGGGTAGGTAATGTAATGACAAGCACTTACTTAAAGTCGACTTACCTGAACCATTGCCGCCAACGATGAAGTTCACTTCTCCCCTGCGAAAGGTTAAATTTACTTTGTTTAGAGCAAACGAATCAGGTGCTGACGAATAAGCATAGGACAAGTCAGATACCTCGAGCTGCTTCCACGGCGTATCCATTTTCTCATCTTTACCAACGGGTTCTTCGCTAAGCTCTGTGTAAAACTTCTTAACTTTTGCTAAAGACACTTGGCCTTGACGCACTAGATTCATCGAGCTGAGGATCTGACCTGCAGGACCGGTTAGATATAACAGTGCCATAATGATGCTAAACAATTCAGCTTGGCTGATTTCAAATCGGTAAGGTAAATGGAACAGCACCACACCAATCACTAGAAAACACACAATACCACCGTAATTCTCACCAAAACAAAAAACAGAATAGCCTTTAATTACAGATTTCAATGCTTTACGCTCTGGCTTCATTAATGACTGCTCAAAGAACTCGTCACTGCGACTTTGATTAAGTTTTAGCTCTTTTGCGCCCAAAATTAGACTTTTTACACCTTCTTGGATCTCGTCATAATGTTCACGCGATTCAGCATACAATCGAGTACCTAGAATTAATGGCAGTTGATAAGTAAGCATGGCTAGCAACAAACTAACTGTCACAAACAAAAAGATACGAATATCTAAATAAATCAGATAACCCAAGGTGCCCACGATTGTGATCGCGTTACTCCAAATTACAGGCAGTGTAGTAGCGGCTGTTGTTATATGCGGAATATCAACATTTAATAGGTTGATAAGGCGAGCCTGGCCTATTTTCTCCAATTCAGCATACGGTAAATTCTGAATACGATGATACAGACTAATTCGATGCTTAACTGAAGCACGCTTTGCTAGAAAAGTGGAGAACACTAAAGATGTTGTTCGGATCACAATAATTGCTGAGATGGCTACTAAAAAGAAAATAGCCAGCTGTGATGTAGGCGAAGAAAAATAGAAATAATCTTCAACTGTTAGTTGTAAACTTTCGGCATTATTACTGCTCATCGCATACATGATAAAAGGAATAAGCATGGCGTAGCACAAACCCGTGAAAATCCCGAGTAACACCGAAAAGTAGAATGAATTAGGAGAACAATTCCAATACAAATCACTGATTTTCTTTAACTGCATTTGATTCCCTTACTTATTCGTTGGATGTAAAGTCAACTGATGTGATTTCGTTGAATACATCGGCAATAACTGCATCCCGCCGTGTTTTGAAATCATGTCATCATAATGTTTACTAACCACGTTACCCGATTGTCCAGTATTGAGAATAAAGTAGTTTTCATTCTCATTACCCAAATCAATAACTTGTCGGTAAGTGGCGCCAAAGAACTGCTTGTACTTGGTTTCGTCATCCAAACTAATCGGTGCGACATTTACAGTTTCGCCGCCCCCACTTGAATTAGCTTCTCGGTGGAATAACCGACTGAAGAAACTTTCATCAGACTGAGGGGCATGAGGCGCTAGCTCAGCCTCGCTCAATGGAAAGTGTGGAAATTGATTCTTGTGCAGCTCATTCCATTGCCAGTTTGCTACATTGCTGCCCAGCTCTTTATCCAATTCATTGATGGCATGCTGTAAAGATACTTGCAGAACCGTCTGACAACTCTCAACAACATCAGTTTTTTGGAAGTCGCACCAACTCGATGCCTGCTCAGTTAGCACACGCTCGATAAATGGATAGTTAATTTGAAACTCGATACGAGATAAGGCAAAGCTGGAAGCACCTGAAAGGTCCGCTTTTTCAATATCATCTCGTACTAAGAGTCGCTGGAAATGAGAAATCCAACTAACAAAAATACTAGAAGCAACGCTATCACCTGTCATCATGCCATCCCAGTCAGCTAATACCTTTAACGCATCTGCTTCTTGTTCTGTTGTGGCCTCAATAGCCAGCATTCGATGTTTGACTTTATCAAACATCGGGTTCAATACATCTCCTTGGATCTCACTCATTATTGAATGGTCTATGCTGCCTGAGCGTTGTTCAATATTCGACTTCAATAACTCGGTAATGCGATCTGCACGGTATCCAGGGGAAAAATCATATCCAAGGTGATGTGGATACTTTTGCTCTGGATAATATTGACCAAAATACTTCTCATCGGTCACATTATTGTTTGCCGTGACCAATATACCTGATTCAGGGTTATATACTCTTGGCACTTGAGTAAAGTCTAACCAGCCCTGCCACTGAGTAGAGCTGTCCCAACCTAAAGCAGGTACATCTCCATTGCCTGTTGCACGAATTGGAAACTTGCCCGGCGCGACATAACCAATATTCCCTTCCATATCTGCATAAACGAAGTTATGCACTGGTGCAACAAATGATTCTAAAGCCTGATTGAACTCGGTCCAATTCTTCGCGTAGCCCAATTTAACATAACTATCAAAAGTGCCACCATCTTGGTCATCACCCGCCCAGCGTAAGCTATATGCAAAATTTTCTAGCTGAGGATTAATATCACTTAAAACGGGGCCATTTCTAGTTCGACGAATGGTTAATTCACGATCCGGTTCAGGTCGACGCAGGAGATCAGCGCGAACCTTTATTTTTTCGCGAAACACTTCCATGTCATACCAGTCACCATCGACTAAATATTGATTTCGATTTAGAGGATTAATTTTCTCCAAATAAATATCTTGAGTATCCGCCATCATGTTAGTCACACCCCAAGCCAGGTGCTGATTACGGCCAATAACTACAAATGGTAAACCAGGGAAGGTCGCTCCAACGGTATGTAAGTCTTTGCCTTCAAGGCGTGCTAAATACCAAATCGAAGGAATTGAATTAACTAAATGAGGATCGTTTGCCAATAAAGGTTTACCGGTTTTAGTGTGCTTACCCGAAATTACCCAATTGTTACTCCCCACATGCTTTTTGGGAATATAATCTGGATTATGGTACTCACCCAACATTTGATCAAAATCGGTATTGTTTACATGCTGTGCAGCTAATTGCAGTTGCTCCATCGGCACTTCTGGCAAAAATTCATTTGCTTTTTCAGCACCCAAAGCCTTAACAACTAAAGCTCTTTGTATCTCATACCGATAATTGTTAGACAATTGCCACGTCATCAGTTGCATCCAAACTAAAGAATCAACTGGCTGCCAGGGCTCCGGCTCAAATTGATACAAATAATATTCAGCAGGTAACAAATCTAGATGACTAATGCCCTGATTAACGCCAGCTACATAAGCTTCTAAAATTTTCTTATTTTCTGGACTTAACTGCTGCCACATTTTTTCAGCATTACGCCTTAAGCCCAAAGTTCGAATAAACATGTCTGAGCGCAGTGATTCAATCCCGATGATCTCACTCAACCGACCAGAACCAATACGGCGATTCATTTCCATTTGCCATAGACGATCTTGAGCGTGTGTATAACCCAAACCGAATACGGCATCTAAATCATTGGAAGCTTGAATATGAGGAATTGAGTGTTGATCCCTATTGATCATCACTGGTGCTTGGATCCCTTTGACTTCTTTGTCTCCTTTTACATCGGGCAAGCTTTGCAATAAAACTTGATACGCGATGAAAAGCAACAAAAAAAGAGGCAAAATCATCCAAACAATGGTACGACTTACCATTGGAAATTTTTGAAAAAACAAAAGACTAAATCCTTCTTTAAACTATCAAAATAGATTTTGAGAGTGGTTTCAAACTGGCGTTGACTTAAGTGCTTACAAACTCTCTACAAAAGGTGAGCACAAAAAATCGGGCCTTGATGACGTTTTTAATGGTAAGTTTGCCGATTGGTTGTAAGTGATAATCAATAACCGACGTGAATTATCGGATAAATTATTAGCACTACAATGCACCAATTGAGGGTTGAAAAGCACGACATCACCAGCCTTCCCCGTCATAGCTACTGCCTGCTTTGACGGTGATAGCTTAGAGACTTCATCAGCTGGAACTTGGAAATTCAAATATTCAGCAACATTGTCTTTCCAACTTTCGCCTTTTTGATCACTTAACTGGTTGGCAGATAAGTCACCTAAGGTATGACTCTCAGGAATGAACCACAATGGACCACCCAAATAATCCACATCATCTAAAAAAATAGCGATATTGATTAAATTCGGTGTTGGTACAAAGTCCAATTCACGCCAAAAAACATAATCTTGATGCCACGGCCAGCTTTTTCCACTATAGGACTGTTTAAAGTTGACTTTAAACTGATGGACATAAACATCGCCATCAAGCGCTTGCCGAGCTAAAGGTAGGATTTTTTCATTTTTCGTGAGTTCTGCAAAGAAATCATCGAATAGGTGTAAGCCGTGGGCACCACGTACTGTCTGCCCATCTTTTTCAAATACAACGCCTTCTTTTATTTTTTCTAAATAAGCGCTCAAATGATGTTCTATCCCGTGTAAAGCATCATCTGAAAATAACTCAGGTAGTACCGTAAAACCTTTATTCTGGTATTCTTTCAGCCAAGAATTCCTTTCCATCGTGTTTTCCTCCAACATACAAATTTTTTTTTATTGTTTTGAAATGTACCGCGCAACAAATCCTTGCCACTCTTCAAAGGAACTTTTTCCGCACCTTAATAGTAAAAATTACCTTTAATGGTATTTAGTTGTTTTTGTTAATAAACTCCTCAACAAATTGATTATAAAAAACTTCATTATTAATCAAAGCAACTTAAATAACTGCGCGAAATCAGCACCAAAGAAGCATGTAAAGTAAAAAGTAAAGCGATTAACGACCAGATAACAGCCCAACGACAACAAAGCCGATTAAATAGACTATCAATAAATTTATATTTCTATATGTCTCCCCAAACAGCAGAAAAACATCAAAATCGTTATCACAAGGTAAGTAAAACAAAAATATCTAATTTAATAATTTACTTTCCGGTGACTAAAATAGCTATTTAGTCATTGTTTTGTCAACCAAATAAATTGTAGATTATAGGACAATAGCATAAAAAAAAGCTTGACAGATTGAAATTGACAAACCCAACAAAAGGAATAGTTTAGGGGTAAAATTAGAAAAAATAAAAATATAATTTCCAAAAACAACACATAAAAACATAAAACAGTCAATAAAGCATAAAATCAAAATAAAAAAACCTAAAATACCTAAATTAAAAACAAATCAATACAATTTATGACAATATATCCTGCTAAACTAAATTGCTATGAACATGCCAAAATACACAATTCCTCTTACATCAGAGTCAACACATCTTGTGAACTCTTATATTTCACTATAAAGGTAAATACTTAATATTTATTGTTAATTTTTAATTTCTTTACGACTTAGGGGACTGTACTTATTAAAGAGAACGATAGCCTTTCATTTCTAACTGCATAAAATTCAAGCGAGGCGATTACTATTCTAAAGAAAAAACCACTAATTAAAAGTCCGTGGAATTAAGACTGCAATTGAAGCATATATACAATAAGACTTTACGAAAACGATGAAGATAGTCCAGCAAATATGAATAAATTTATATGGCTATTTTTATCGCTAAAGAAGATTTTGCAGTTCTAGTTTTAGTCTTCCTACTCTAAAATTCATGGCGTTCTATTATTTCTACATTGAGCGCCACTAAATTCATTAAAACTTAATATATTAACGAGCCAAAATAGCTTATCGTCAATAACTTTTGTAGCCTAAAAACTAGATAGGATAGCTCAGAACTTCAGTCCCCTCTGCTACCCTCTGCCGAATTTCACTCATTTAAATCTATATCTCCTAACATTATTCTATCTTCTGCTTAAAGGCGTCTACATCCCTCGTCATGACATTCAGATATATCCAACAAACTTAATTCTCAAAATTGATTTGATATCATGCAGTACACAAATAAAATTTGAATAGTGATTTACTTAATTTTGTTGTCCGTGATTATGCTAACTTATAAACGCGCTATAAATGGAAAGTACCAATATAGACATAATATAAATTTATTGTATGGGTATCGAACACTTCACATAACTACGATCAATGTAAGTGCTTTCATTGCCCTCTCCTAGTACATTAATATCTCTAATTTTAAGATTTGAGACATCAAAACTAATCACAATGTGTTTAACCCATCGATAGTTACCATCCTTTAAAAAAAGGTCTTTAAAATCAATATTAAAAGAGACTAACCTTTCTACTTTGTCTTCAGAAATTATGCCAAAAGAATTGATGCGCTCAATAGAAGATAAAAAAGGGAGTATCGACAATCTATACTTTATAAAGTGGTAACCTATCTTAAACTCATCCTCTATGTGCTCCTTGTAGCTCTTGTACAATACCGGATCATATGAAAAATAATCTAAAAATTTTTTTGCCGAAGAGATTGATTTAGTGATGTTTTTAGAGTCATGAACGATGTTTAAAAACACTTCTGACTCGGGAGTATCACAACTTTTACCGAGAGCACTTTCACTTGCAACGAGCAGCAATATTGATAAACCTGTGATATGACTTAGCAAGATGAGCCCCCCAAAAATCCATCGTAGTTATAATCAGTTACTATATAAGCCCTTCACTGTTAATTTGATATTAAAGTCCATTGGCAAAGATACAGTGGTGATAGGCTGACACGTTTAAGGAGCAGAAAAATAATAAAAACGAAATAAAGTGAATGCCATATCCATTCAGGAAAACGCTCGCGTTAAGATTTTGGATACACAGCAATAGAAGTTGGTATCATCAAACCTAACTTATTTCTTCCTTGCCATTGTCACAAAGAAAGCTATCCAGACTTTACCTAACTGTAAAGCATAGACGGTTTCTGCCAAGAGGCACTAATTGAAGTGGTTACTATGCCAATTACCCACAGACCTTAAATGTGTTTACTTTAGTGCTCAATAATTCCCCCCAACAATAGCATGATGGTTATATCCGCTGGCAAAATGCTAAACGCTCGCTGAGAAAAGCCTTACAGTAAACCTGAACCCTTAAACTATAAAGGTAGGAATAACGCAATCAAGAACTTAAAACTCGTCCAAACCATCATATGTGTCTAAAATATCACTACTTAGTGGCTAACAGACCCGTTTACGTTAAGTTAAATTGAACAAAAAACAGCTCACCATACAAAATTTGTGTTTTAAAGCGCCCATCTTGGAAATGGTCTTTGCAACCATCTTCTTCAACGGGCTTACACTTGATATCTTCATTTAGCAGGTGCATAAATAAAGGAGATCTAATCACCTTTATTTATGCTTTAAACAAATTAACCTTTATAACGCTCAAACCATGCCAAAATATGCTCTATGCGAGCAACTAGATTGGTTGGCTTGCCTGAGCGTGATAGTGAGTGCGTTTCTCCTTTAAATATCACCATTTCTACAGGGACTTTATTCACCTTAAGGGCATAGAACCATTCTTGTGCCTGTCCAATTGGTGTGATCATATCTGCATCACTATGAATAATAAGCGTTGGTGTTGACACTTTGTCCGCGTATTTTAGTGGTGATCTATACCAGTACGCATTAAAGTTATTCCATAAATGGCCACCAAATTCTACCGTCATTTGGTTAGGGGTATATTCCTGAGTACCAGCTTCTGAAATCCATGAGCTCACACTGCGTTGAGTGACTGCGGCTTTAAATCTATCTGTTTTAGTCGTGATCCAATTAGTCAAAAAGCCACCGTGACTTCCACCGGTAACAAACAGCTGGTCTTTATTCATCCATGTGTTTTTAGCCAACACATTATCAAGAAACTGAATATTGTCTTGGTAATCAGCACCACCATAATCTTTTCGAACAGCTTGGCTATGAGCAACACCATAACCACTGCTTCCGCGATAATTGACATAAACAACAGCATATCCCTCAGCAGCATACATTTGATTTTCAAAAAACCATTGATGCCCCCACATACCACCAGGGCCACCTTTAATATTTAAAATAACCGGATATGACTTATGCTTATCAAAGTTGAGAGGTTTGTGAATAAAGCCCTGAACCTTCATGCCTTTTTCGTTCTCAAACCAGATTTCTTCAGCTGGTGATAAGATTTTTTTTGCGCGCAATTTGTCATTGAACGAAGTTAATTTGCTTACTTTGTTATTACCAAGATCTAGACGATAAAGCGCTGGTAATTCTGTAGAGCTTTCAGCTGTAAATACTAAAAACTGACCGCTATTCGATACTGCAAGATTGCCAACTTTCTGATTCTTATTTAACAGCCTTTTTACTTCACCACTTTCAACTGATACCGAGAATAAGCGATGCGCACCATGGTCGTTGGCCGTAAAGTATAGATGCTTGTTGTCAGCCGACCAGATAGCTGGTTTAGCATCTCGATCAAAGTCCTTCGTCAAATTGACTGGTTTCTTAGCGTTTTTTGCTAACCACATTAAATCAACTTGCTCATATGCCTCTTCTGTGTGCAAATAAACAATTTTCTCACTTTCAGAAGATAGACTGGCACTAAATTGATTATGAGGATGGTTCGTGATTGCAGTGATGCGTTTTGATGCAATGTCCAAACGGAAGATGTCACTGTTTTGATCCCCTTCGTACTCGTGGCCCGTTTTATTGGCATGGAAATAAACAGATGATCCATCTTTTGAAATGACAGGGTCGTTTGCATTCCAACTTGCACCTGATGTAAGCTGAGTCAACGCTTTTGTTTTAATATCAAATTCAAATAAATGAGTGCGTTTGTCACTTAAATAACCAGCCCCGTTCGATATGTATTTTGCATGTTTAACAATGACAGTATCAGGCTCAGCGCGTTTTTTTGAATCATCCGTGCTTTTATTATTCTCAGAATCACCATCGTATTCTACGCTGAGTGATAAAAGTAATTTATCTCCCGACGGAAACCACTCGAACCCAGAAAGGCTGCGTTCTAACGAGGTCACCGCTTTTGCTTCGCCGCCATGAGCCGGCATAACAAAGACTTGAGATTGCCCATCTACCGAGCGGATAAAAGCAACTTTGCTGCCATTGTGAGACCACTTTGGAGAGCTATCTCGTTTCCCCTGCGTAAACTCGGAAACGACCCCACGTTTATCAACTTTAAAAATTTGATTGTTTCTTCCACTGGCATCAGCATTGACTGTTTGTTTTACAAATAAAATATCATCATTACTAGGTGATATTTGTGGGCTTTTTATGTAAACGAAGTCAAAATAATCTTCTGGTACTAAACCCGTTTTTTCTTCGTTTTTTGCCGCCACACTTGAGTGCCATACACTTAATGTCATCGACAGTAATAACAAGCTCGTTGAGCTAACATATTTTAATTTTCTAATCATCAAATAGTTCCAGAATGCACTTTTCCATATGTTACTAAATATCAACAGGTCTTAACATTTAATAGAGACGAAACACATTCTTATGCTTTGAATTGACGGGAGAAACTCTGAAAAAGGTTTATCTTTGTTGCTCGTTACTTGGCGCTATAATTATTTCGTTTTTATTAAAACGATAATTTCGCCAGAGTTTGTAGATAAATAAACTGTAATTGACGCGTTCACAGTGCCAACGGTAAAACACAACACATATCAATGAATGGGTACTATTATGCATCATAGCGACTAAAAGCGAGTTTAAATTGGCTAATTTTGTATTACTACTTTAGAATCGCAAACACTGAAAAGTAACAGATTTAAAGGTGGTTTTCCTCAAGCTTGGGACTGCTTTAATGTTATGAGCAAATAATCAGGTTTATCCAATGATGGAATTTTAAAACGAAATTGAACTGTTTGACTGGTTTTACCTGCTAATTCCTCCGAGAACACTTCTGAAAATAGCTGTTTATTGATTTGGGCATCTCCAATCCACTTAACTTTTACGCCAGTCACTCTCACGTCGATTGGTATTGTGGCATTTTTTGTTGCCGCCGCAACAATTGTTACCTCGCAATAGCCTGCTTTACAATCATAAGACTGTGATTCAATGACAAAATCAGCATCAACTTGAGCTTGATACAAAAATGCAATCGCCATAAGCAATACACATGCGATTAATACTCCCTTTTTTATGACACTTAAAAGCTTAACTCTAAAATCTCTTTGTTTTCTAGTCATCGTTTTAAACATCACTCCATAAAATTAGTTTACCAATATTACATGGCCTAAATATGTCCTTTTGCACTGGACAAGTATGTACAGCTAAAAATTTTATGTCTAAAAGCAAATGAGCACCAGCTATAAGGAAATCTTTTTGAGCGCTTACTATCCTAGATTGAAAAGGTGCTGCTTTATTTGACATATTGACCGGGTGTAACGCCTATCACCTCTCGGAAATCACGGATTAAATGTGCCTGATCTGTATATTCCAGTAAGCTAACAATATCTAGAATGTCTAAGTTACCTTGATCAAATTGCTGTAATACTTGATGCAACCGATACTTCCTAATAAGCCATTTAGGAGTTAACCCAACATACTTGTTGAATATTCTCTGGATGGTTCTTTTTGACAGATTACTTTTTTCAGAAAGTGCCTCAACTGTAAAAATATTTGAATCATTTTTTATTAAGGCACATAGATCCACAGCTCGGCTCTGGTTTATATTTATCGGCGTGGTGTAATTTTTCAAGAATGCGCTTAATGAGTTGCAAATATCTCGATCACTCTCACAACTATACAAAGATAAAAGCACGTGCTCAGAAGTCTCTCCAAATATATCCCGCACAGGTAACTCTGTATCAACATATTCACAAAGTGGCTTTTTCAGCAAGTGCAGTATCGAAGCAATCTTAAATTTTACACCTAAAACACGACCTTGTTTACACATGTCATAGGCATATACTTTGCTAACTGGGCCCATTACACGTACTCTACGAGACTCAATGACTAAATGAAAGTTAGGGTCAGGTAAGTTCTTTTGGGTATGCACTTTTTGTTCTGAAAGATGCCAATCTACAAACCAAAATTGTTCAATAAAACCTGCAAGTTCAGCCTGAGGATAATATCTACGCAAATCATAGTGCTTAGCACTTGCCTGCTGATAAAATACCCCTGAAACCTCTTCGTTATTTGATCGCAAAATTTAACCACCACCTTAAGTGTCGCGTTTATACAATACCAGATACCCATTTAGATGCTAATCTGCACAAAATAATTATTACAAGGGAACCACAAAATGAAACTTACAGGTTTATTTCAAGTACACGATTGGCAGGAATCGGTAATAACTTTACTCAACGAAGATACAAAACTAAGTAATGCCACTGTACTCCAAACATATGAAGGTGATCTTAAAGGCACCAGCACTGTTTACTACCAACTCTACTATGATCGTAAAGGAAACGCTGTATTTAATGGCTTAGAAGTATTTCAACACGCAGACAACGATGAAAATACACTGGTTATTCGTCATAAAGGGCAATTTGAAAATGGAATTGCATCGAGTACTTTTACCATTATTGACTGTGAATACAACCCAGAAATGATAGGAAAAACAGGTAGCTTTGAGTCAATTGAGGGCCAAAAATCTGCCTATTCAATTGAATAGTACAGTATGTCATATGTGTTACACGAGCTCTGATATCATCGTATTTTATGGGCTCATAATTTAATTGCACCGATGCACGACCTAACATCAGATAACCGCCCTCATTACAATTATTAAATTATTAATATAAAACAATACATTAAGTCGTTTTCACCATTCAAAAAAACGTTATTATTCTATATAATAACTATAGATAAGATAAATAATATCTAAAGACAACAAATAAGGATGGCTATGTTTAAACTTCTTGGTATTTGCTCTTTGGCTTTTGTCACAGCCGCTAATGCGCAACCTTTTACTCTCATCGAAGACGTCACAATAACAGACCAAAAAATCACAGTCCCTATCAATGGTTTTAATGATCCCGTTGTATTTGCTTCAATCCCCACTCTTAATGACCCACAAGCGGGTGTTGTATCAATTTCAAATGTGACCGATTCAAGTTTCGATGTTCAATTTAAAGAATGGCCATATTTAGATGGCATACATGGTGAAGAACGAGTTGCCTTTTTAGTAGCGGAAAAAGGGCGTCATCAACTTCAAGATGGCAGCTTTTGGGAAATTGGTGAATTTACCATGACTGGTGGCTCCACCCATCAATTTTTTAACGAGAGCTTTGCCCATACACCGCATATTTTACTCAGTGGTCAAACACAAAATGACCCCGATGCCTTTTCATTGCGTGTATCAAGCGCGTCAGCATTAACCTTCGGTGTAGCACTCAATGAGCAAGAAGCAGGAAATAGCCATACTGAAGAATCAATTGGCTATCTTGCCGTTTATAGCCCTACCAATGCAGGGATCACACACAATAATGAAGCTTATGAGTTGACGCACCAAGCCATTAACCAAGAAGGGTTTCAAACCGTCAATGGAAAGCTGCTCGTTCAAGAAGAGCAATCACGTGACACCGAAACCGACCATTTACTTGAAATCATAAATATCCTAACGGTTAAGAATAAGCTGTTTGCTCAGGATATTACTCACTATGGCAAAGATACGATGGCCCTTCGTCTAGATACTGGTAGTCAATTTGCCATTGACCCTGGAGAAGCAACTGGGCAATATGGCAACATTGCACTGCTAGGCAGCAATGGGCTAACTGAAGCCTCTTACACCGCTAGTAACTCTTATTCAAAAGATAGCCCTTCAGGCGCATTTGATGGCTTTAACAACGGCCTACAAGTAAACATTGACTCTCCAAAGCGCATCAGGCGTGGGATATGGGTCTCTACAATCGAGCAAGAACACTGGCTACAAGTCGCGTTTGAGCGTAATGCGTACATCACTTCTTTTAGAGTTATGCTTTATGAAGGAGCTAAAACTATGGGACCAAAAGAAGTTACCCTGCAAGTTTCGCAAGATAATGTGCACTTTAGAGACCACGAGACTTTCACAGTCCCAATGGGCCTTAACCAGCTTATTACTTTAACAGAGCCTGCTATCGGGAAGTACATCAGGCTAAAAATTCACTCTACACATAATAGTACTAGCTCCATGCGTGTAATAGGCGAATTAGAGTATTATGGGGGCTTTGTAACACATGATACCGTCATTGAACCTGAGGACCCAACACCAATTGAAGGCACCACATGCGCTTCAATAAAACAGCAAACACCAAATGCAACCACAGGGATTTATCAAATAGACCCAGATGGAAATGGCGGTGAGCCTGCATTCTATGCGCATTGTGAAATGACACTTAATGGGGGTGGCTGGACACTGGTAGCCAACCACTCGGATGGACTAAATGAACTGGTTGTAACTTCACCGGTCACGGAGACGACTAGCGGTGTATTACCAGCAGCACAATGGCAGAATATTCAAAAGCAGATGACGTCAGGAATGATGTTTGTAGATGAATACAATCAGGTATCACAGATCAGCAAAGCTAAATTAACCAACGCTAACTGTGTTTCCTTGCAACAAAATGTTGATTTAAGCCAGCCCAAAGTCCCCTATGATACAGCTGTCCTATGGCAAAACGAAGGAACTGGATGTAGCCTATCCGGTCTTGATTACTCCTTTATTAGTTTAAGTACAAAACCAACAAGCCGCGGTGACGGTTACACTCGTAATGGCGCATCGCTATATCAGCATAATGTTAAATTTGACCTCTGGCCATATAATAATGGCGTATACAGTGGTGCAGAACAAAACTCTTTGCTGTATTACGTTAAATAAATTTAAGGCCAACTTAGCATATAAGTCGGCCCCAGTTAATAGTATTGGTAAACAATAAAATAACTCTCTGCGATTTAATAGTTACTCAATGTTAAATCGCAGCATAATTTCATATTATGTAAAAAAGCTGCTTTGTAATTCATGGCATTTCAGTTGCCGTCAAATTTTCATTCGCATATCATCATTGCTCTTACTAACAATAAAGACACTGATTTTAGGGCTCGTAATAAAAGGTAGCCTTCAAATTTTGATTAAATAAACAGTAGGATCAATATGTATAAGATTTTTGGACTATTTGGAGCCTTTTTAGGTCTCAGCACGTCTCTTGCTGCACAAGAATTCTCCCAAGGACGCGAAATTAAAGCACTACCAGACGTATTAAGTTTTAAAGAGCGTGTAGAGCCAATCAATAGAATGGTCACCAATAGACTCGATAACCTCCTTCCTAAACTCATGGATGAAGCCGACTTAGATATGTGGTTGGTGATTAATAGAGAGTACGGAGAGGACAAATTGTTTTATACACTTGTCCCGCAACCGACTTTTGCAGCTAGACGCACAACTTTGCTCGTTTTCTCTAAGAAGCCAGATGGTAGTGTGGAGCGTTTCAGTGTTAGCCGCTACCCAATCGGGGATCTATACCCTACTGTTTGGAAAGGCGGCAGTAATGAAGAACAATGGCAGCGTTTGGCCGAGGTAATCGCTGAGAAAGACCCAAAACGAATTGGTATAAATATCAGTGAAGACTGGGCGCTCGCAGATGGTTTAAGTGTTGGCTTACACAATCAGCTGAAAAAGTATTTACCTAATAAATATGAAAAGCGGTTAGTCAGTGCTGAAAACCTCGTAATCAGATGGCTAGAAACACGCAGCGAAAAGGAACTTAATGTTTACCCTCAAGCGGTCACCATTGCAAGACGCGTTATTGCTGAAGCCTTTTCAAACAAAGTAATAACCCCTGGAGTTACAACAACCACAGATGTAGAGTGGTACCTTCGTGAACGCTTTGAAGAACTACAACTTCGTCCTTGGTTCCAACCTTATGTCAATATTCAACGCCGCGGTGATAACCCTCCGAAAGATGAAGTATTCATGGGTAAGTATAACCGAGTCATTTTACCTGGGGACATCATCCACACCGATGTAGGCATATGCTATCTCAATCAATGTACTGACACGCAAGAAATGGGCTACGTATTAAAGCTCAATGAAACGGAAGTACCAAAAGGATTGAAAAATGCAATGTCTGTTGGGAATCGCTGGCAAGACATTCTAACCAGCAACTTTAAAACAGGACTTACAGGTAATCAGATACTGGCTGATACCATTCGAGATAGTAAATCTGCAAATATTATCAGCAGTACCTATACGCACCCATTGGGTTTCGTTGGTCATGCACCAGGTCCAACAATAGGTATGTGGGATAATCAAGGTCCAACTCCTATCCAAGGTGATTGGAAACTCTATCCAAATACGGTATATGCCATCGAGGGAAATATTAAGATTCAATTACCAGAGTGGGATAACCAGTGGGTTCAGATCAAGCTAGAACAAGACGCGGTATTCGACGGTACGCATGTTTGGTATTTAGCTGGCAGGCAAACCAAGTGGCACGTGATCAGATAAAGTTGCTCACATCAAGCCTCTTATTTTTTAGTTTGATTGAAAATATAAAGCCACACTAAGTGGCTTTGTATTTTACCTCTTTCAATTAATAGAAAGTTTACACCAGGTCCTGAACATAATTAGTACTGTTAGGAGAAAACACGTTAATGAGGAAAAAACTCACTCTCGACTTCCTCTAGCGAACTTACTGCTATGGAGAAATGTACTTCAGCAACTTGCATTGAATTTAATACTCAAAAGCATGGTCCAGCAATTTTTGTTCAGTCTCACATGCACCTTTAAGTACCCGGTAATTTTCACATTAGATCTCTAACTTTCTCTGCGTGTCACTTGAGCCACTCATATCATAATCTCTAATGACAGTAGCAACACGCAGTCGGAAATCTGCAAATAGCATAGATTTACCCAATACTTGAGCGCGCTGGTGTTCGATATTAGCTCGCCACTTTAAAACCGAATCTTCATTTTCCCAAAATGATAAGGAAAGATATTTGTCAGAGTGAGAAACATGAGCAAAACGCTCAATTGAGATAAACCCAGCTTGCTTTACAAGTAAGTTTTTCAGCTCGGCAGCTGTATCAAAATAGCGCTCTTTGCCTTCAGGTTTGAGAGTCACTTCAAATATCACTGCGATCATCTCATTTGTCTCCAATTAATGTTAATGTGCCTTCAACACCACTCAGGAAATAACGTTTTTCGTGCAAAATAAAACGCTCTCGTAGCGCAAACTGAAAGTTTGCTTGAGCTTGTTCATCAGCCCTTAATCTATGACGGTATGACTCGTAATCTGCAAGACTGCTAAATGCAATAAGGCCATAGGCTCGCTTATTGTCCCCTTCATAAGGCATGAAGTAGCCAATCAACTCTCCCCCTAGGCGAGGAATAATCTCTCCCCAATTTTTCGAGTATTGATTAAATTGCGCTAATTTACTTGGGTCGATTTCGTATTCTATGAAACAGGTCATATACATTTAGTTTGCTTCCTTTATTGTTTTGAGGCAGTCTAACGCTTTGAAAATGTTATGCTTCGATGTGCATCGAACTATTAAGAAGTTATGGAACCAAATATTTCGAATGTCGCAGGGTTAATTGCAGACCCTGCTCGCTCAAAAATGTTGATAGCCCTTATGGGAGGAAAAGCCCTCACCGCAACAGAGCTGACTTTAGAAGCCGAGATCACAGCGCAGACTGCCAGTAGTCACCTGGGAAAATTAGTCGACGGCGAGCTATTGCAAGTTCGAAAGCAAGGTCGTCATAAGTATTTTCAATTAAAAGGGCAACATGTTGCGACAGTGCTAGAACAGTTACTTGTTGTCTCATCTTATTCATCAGCTACTGTCAATACAGGACCAGCGGACCCCAGATTAAAATTTGCTAGAGTATGCTATGACCATTTAGCTGGTGAGCTTGGGGTTAAGCTTTATGATGCGCTGGTATCAGCCGATATGCTTATAGACTTGGGTGAACAATCTGTACTCACTGAAAAAGGCAAAGCCCACTTTAACAGTTTAGGCGTCGATGTATCGGCGCTTGAGAAAGCTAAACGCCCGATCTGTAAATCATGCTTAGATTGGAGTGAGAGAAGAAACCACTTAGCTGGCAGCTTAGGAAGATGGGTTTTAGATTTCATATTTGAAAAGCAATGGGCAGAAAGAGACTTGGATAGTCGCGCTATTACCTTTTCGGCAAAAGGGCTGAAGTCTTTTCACACAACATTTTTGATAAAACCTCAAACCCAAAGTTAACCTAAACTAGCAACGTGGAACAGATGCATGAGTAAACTATTAAAGTTTACTCTCTTTGAAAGTGTGAACCGAATCAAAGAACCTTTTGCTACGCCTATTTAAAAGAACTGTCCGATTAGGTTAATTGCATTATGTGACAAAATAGGCATAAGTAAACTGCCTGTTCGCTCTCTGAGCCACAAGAATATAAATCCGTAAAACCCTGTAAGTAAGGTATTTAAAGCAGAAAAAACAATATCACCATCACTATAAGAAAGGCCATGCAATAAACCAAACAATATAACAATAGCTACTCTTGCGATATTGATCTCGGCACCAAAAACATGCGGTAGGGATCTATTTTGCTTTCGTTGTAAATAACTTAATAATAAACTGCTGTATCTAATTTTGGCACTAAGTAACAGACTGTAATGTAAATTAATTAAAAATTTAATCAACGAAGTTCACAGAGCCATAATCAGCTTTTTCGGAATGAAACGAATGCCCTTCAGTCTCCTTCAAACTTATGATTGAATCACGACTGATAAAAGTTTTCTCGGCCAGCAGAGGTTATGTTGCCCACTAAAACCGGGCACAATTTTCTCCGCTAAGCAATATCCACAAACAATAAAGACTTCTGTCAGTACAGAAGTTCAAATTAACTAATTTTTTATTAGTATTGTGATGCAAACTTAACGATACCCGCGTATATTCCTCAGTTCTAATTCATTTGTTGATAAAACATTATGCGCAATTATTTATTCTTTGCCCTTTTAGCACCTTTTTTTGCTCACTCTGCAACTATGCAGCTTTCATACTTAGATGAATTCATTGTGCCTGCAGACCTAAAAATCAAAGGAGATACTGTCGGGGGCCTATCAAGTATTGAGTTTGCAAACGGCAAATACTTGATGATTGCAGATGACGCAGATAATCCAAGGTATTTCTCCGCCACTATTCAAATCAATGAAAACAAGTTTACCGATGTTAAGTTTGAACAATCTATCCAACTAATTAGCAAAAATGAACGGTCAATCGTCGCCGATCCAGAAAGCCTGCGCGCATTGCCAAATAATAGCGGTATCGCTTGGAGTAGCGAAGGCAGCATAAAGTACAACAAATCACCTGCAATATTCTTGCAAACAGAATCAGGCATGTCACGATTTGAGCTACCAAGCATGTTTGATATAAACAAAGTATCCGGACCTAGACACAACGCTGTGTTTGAAGGGTTGACGATCTCACCATCAGGTAAAGGTATGTGGGTGTCAATGGAGGGGCCACTCAAACAAGATGGAGAAAAAGCCTCTATCAAGCACGGTAGCATGATCCGTATTTCTTACTTTGATTTCGTCTCAAAAAAAATGCAAAAACAGTTCGCTTATTTTCTAGAACCTATGGTCAATCGCCCCGAAGCAAAGCCTGATGCATTTCGTACAACTGGACTCGTAGAGATTTTACAAATTAATGAACATCAGTTCTTAACTATGGAGCGCTCATATACAGCGGGGATCCCAGACGGTGGGAATAGCGTTAGTATCTTCCTCATTGACATTAAAAATGCAACGGATACGTCGCAATTAGCATCATTGAAAAGTGATCCTTACCAAGCTGCAAAAAAAACATTAGTGTTAAATATGGAATCAATAAAACATCAATTAGGTTCAAAGCATATTGACAACTTAGAAGGTATGACATTTGGTCCGCGACTTTCAAACGGAAATCAAAGTTTGCTAATGGTATCAGATAATAACTTTAACATTCATGGCAAGCAGCTTAGTCAGATTTTGTTGTTTGAAGTAAAAAATAAAAAATAGCTCAATAGATAAGAAATTGATTTGTCAGATCTGAGGCTTGCTCATTTCTGGCAAATCAAAACGACTCATCTAATCAATTATTCGTCAATCTGTAGTTTAAACCTGATAGATTATGGATACACTGGCCTTATTTATTGTTGGTGTCATTAAGTAATCTTTTTTGAGACAGATAGTCATAAAGAATATTCAGCCCTAACAAAACAAACCCAATGACGAAACAGGTTCCACCAAAGTCTAGGTACCTAAAGTTGCCATGCAATTCATACTGTTGATTAAAGTCAGCCCCTTTAAGCGTCGGTATAAGAATATCAATTATCCACATTCCGAAAAATAGGCTTGCAGCAGCAAATGCCATTAACCACGCGTATTTACATATAAAATTAAATGTCATGTTTTCAACCCTTTTTGAGGACTGAAGGGCTGTGGGTGTAACACCAAAAACAGATGCAAGCGCTTTTGTGGTTTCCAACGATGCAGACCCCGTTTTTTCCACCCGCTGAATAGTCCTGACACTTAAACTGCTCGCAGCTGCAAGTTCATCCTGACTCCAGCATTTAGCCATACGCAATTTATGTATTTTTTCTTTACTTAATTTCACATCCTGACTCATATTTGCCATCCCTTTAAAATGATAATATCGGGTCATGATACTAACTGTAAGAAAAATATTACCTGACACTGACCAGACCCGATAGCGACAGCAGCATGACACAAACACGCCAATGACATGACAGAGCTCTATTTATCTGATCTCAAATTGATTATCTGTGCGAATATACAAAATAACATCTTCATTATTAGGGGTCGTCACAAAATGATCCAATGCAGCTGTGGATTCAATGTAACTACCAGCGTCTAGCGTTATAACGTTTTGCTCACTAGAGCGATAGCTTACTTGTCCGGAAATAACTACGGCTCTAAATTCGCTTGCTTTGCTCACTATCACACCGTTAAATTTCTTAGGCAGCTTTATCATATACCCACTCACTGCGTTGTCACTACGCCACAGCTGTGTTGCCCTCACATTGGGACTTTTAAGATATGAAGCCGCTTTTTGATCAAGCCAAACAATATTGTTTTTGTGCAGGTTGAGCGGTCTTTCTCCATTATCAAATGCTTGATCCATAGGTCTTACCAAATAAGGACCTGAATCGATTTCAAGATATATCATATTAGTATTGCCACTGGCTGCAGTGATATGAGACTCTCCTGCAGGCTGAGTCCAATACGATCCTCTGGGCATCCACATTTTTTCAGCACTTGGGTCATCATTGTGCAATAGACCATCGATCACCACACCTCGGTAGGTGATATTATGTATATGCGGTGGAGACTCAAACCCTTTTTTAAAGCGGACTAACATACCTGTGGCGCTATTTTTTGTTCTATCTCCCCAAAGGTTTACCGCGCCAGGGCTCAACTTTCCTCTTAACGGGTTGAGATACCCCCACTCTAAGTGTTCAGTAGTAACCACTTTGGATACTCGTGAGCTCGCGAGTGATTCCGGCGTATGCAATAAAAGTAATAAACAAGATAAAGATGAGATGATGAAACGCATAAAACTTTCTTTCATTATGATTTTGAGCATGATTTTATGCCAAACAACCGCCAAAAATTAGAAGACAAAAAATATAAACACTTTCAATTTATGGCAGATAATAACTCGGAGTGTTGTAACTAATTACACGCCCTTATGTCAAATGCACAATTACTAAATCGTAGACCAAAAGGTATGTTTTAAAAGAAGCGATAAAATAACCACTGGGAGTTTGGCGAGCTCGCTTTAAAGAACATACGCCCAATACCTGCATCACACAGGTATTGGAAGCACGATTAAAGCGCAGTTACAGCTTAAATGGCAAAGAAGAGTGGTGAAGGTTAATTTTTACATTACCTGCTTCGTCTTTGATATAACCAAATGAATACTCTACTTTAATTTCTTCACCATTTTTCTTAGTAAAGTAGTAATTACCCATCGACATAGCTGAGTTACCATCTGTGATGATCCCTTCATTTTCCCAGCGAACCTTAACATAAGGCGCTAATGCGAACCCTTTGTCTTCTGCCAAATCTTGGCCTACAAAATAAGATAAAGCTTCTTTTTGTGTGCCTCGAAATTGGTCAACTGACGCCAAAGTCGGCTTAAACAGTACCTGACCGTTATTAAACGCATAGAATTCCTCCAAATGCTTAATCGCTGCTTTTTTTGGATCTTTCGCTTGTCCGATTTTTACGATCCCTTCACCCCAGCCTTTTTGTGCGGCTTCTACTTCAACCGTTGTAATAGGCGCAGCCTGTGCACTCAGTGACACCATTGAAGCAATTGCTAGTGATATTGCAGCTAACTTAATCATGAAACTCTCCTTTTGAATGTTCTTTATTTCTTATCGCTAGTTAAACTCGACCACAATATGTGACCGATTTTAGGGGTCGTCAAACCTCATACCCTTTTGCGAGTATCAATATCTCGCCCAAAAGGACTACGGTAAAAGGTACCCCCATTGTCGTTAAAATTAAGTTATATAACAATTAACTTTATGTAATATTACAAAGTTTCAAGATAAATAAATTAAACTAGGAAAATGGACTGAAAACTCTAGCAGGCAACATCAAAAACATTCATATAAAAATACCAATAGCCTTAGCCAATTAGCCATGCATTTGGTGTTAAACAAATGCTTTTTTTGGGGCTCCCACTCATTGGTTGAAGCACAAACTAGCTAAATGCCTTTTCGAAGAAACTGAGCAACTTTGCAATCTTCTTGCGTCCGTTCAACTCGTTGTGTCATATTATTAGCCACAATCACTAGTTCAGTGCGCACAGGTAACTGCTCAGGTAATTTGATATTTTTTACGATGCCAAGGTTGTGCAAAGCGTTTAACACCCACCAACCGGGATCAGGCTCATCCTTATAAAGCCCCAACATGGCAGATCCGGGGTAAGCATGATGATTGTTATGCCAGGCTTCTCCCATGGACAAAAGCCCTGCCATTCTGATGTTATGCCCCTGCACTGCGGCTCCCTCAACTTCCCACGTTTTATCTCCTTGGTTGTGAGCAAAATACCCAATCAGCCAATGGCCTCCAACAGATATGACAATCCTTACGGACACACCCCATACCAGCCAAGCTAGACCGCCATGAATATATAAAGGGACAGCTAAAATTAACTGCTGAAGCATCCACGTTTTTTCTAGCAATTGATAAAACCGACTTTTAGATATCCTGTCTTCCATCTCAAATTTAGGAGGATTATTTAGGACAAGATCGCAGTTAAGTTGCCACCAAGCATCTTTTATAATTTTGGACCCATGTAGTAAATAGTCATGGCATTTATTTTGTCTTTGCGCCCAATCCCTAAGGTCATGTTGGATCAACATACCAATGGGGCCTGCCATACCAACTAATACGCCCAAGTATACAAATAGATACTCCATCCACTTAGGACAGTCGTATGCACGATGAATAAGCAATCGATGCATTCCAAGGGAATGTCCAAAGCATAATGTAATTGCCGAGAGAACAAAGAATATTAAGACTGAAGAGAGAGAAATAACAAAAGGAGCAACTAAAATAGTTACTGCAAAATGCATTAGAAACCAAATGGATTTACTTGGCTTCCACCTTACCGTTCCGCGATATGCACTCGTAGTATCTGGAGATCTAACTCTTTGTGTATTTGACATAAAAACCCTGTTATTGAATTATTGTAATTCTGACTCAATATTTTTTATAACAGTAACTTAAATATAGATTTGAGCACACACTAAATAGCTATCTACTCTTCAACGGGCTCACCTTTATCTTTTGCCGTATTCGCGTTGTCGGCTGTATCACCTTTGGTCATATACAAATAAATGGCTTCTTCTACTGGCATGGCTTTGAAGTATAGAAAACCTTGCACGCACTCAATGTGAGACTGTTTTACCACCTTTTCTTCATCGGTAGTTTCAACACCTTCTGCCACCAGCTTAAAGCCTAATTTTGAGATCATTTCAGATAAATTGGTATATAACGATATAGACTTACTATTTAGTTGTTCTGGCAACAAACTTCGGTCTAACTTGATGGTTTCAATATTTAACTTAGACAGCACAGACAAGCAGGAATACCCCGTACCAAAATCGTCCATTGCACACGCAATTTTATTCTTTTTAAGCGAATCAACAATAGTCACTGTTTTATTAAAATCTTCAATATAACTGGACTCCAGTAACTCAACCTCAACTTGACCTGGAAATTTGGCAAATGCCTTTATAATTCTTCGATATCCGCCTGTTAAAAGATTTTGTGGTGATATATTAAAGCTAATTTTCGGTTTTAAGCCATGCTTCGAAAACTGCTCTAAGTCTATCTCTAACTGATCAATGACGTAGTTGTCGATGATATGCAGCAAGTTATGTTGATCCAACGTTTCTAAAAACCATGGGCCAGAAACAGTACCATCTTTGTTCGTCAGCCTTAATAGCGCTTCAAAGCCAACAACCTGCTTGTTATATGGATTAATTTTTGGTTGATAAAATAAAGTCAACGCCCCTTGATTTAATGCCTCTGTCACTTCCTTTAGGCTATGAGCACTGATCTGTTCTTTTCTTTGTGTTTCACTGAAAGAGCCTTCAGCGCCTTCTTCAATCAAACGCCCTGCGGTGTAGCGTTTCATCAACACATCAAGTGCCTTACCTGATAAGTTGTTGTCTCTATTTGCCTTTAAAAACGGAAAATAAATCAGCGCATTAATCAGTACTAAACCCACTTGTAATACAATACCTTTCACACTCTCTGTAAGGAGCCAACCATTTACAAAAATTGGTGTAAACCATGGAATTTCATCGGCGTACTCAACTGATACAAAACCACTATAAAATGCAAAATATGCAATTGATGCATTAACTAGTGGGCAAAGTAAAAATGGCAAAAGAATATATGGGTTAAAAACGATGGGTAATGCGTATATCATCACCTCACTGATGTTAAAAAGTGCCAAAGGAGAGGAAATAGCTGCAATACGCTTTTCATGTTGACCTTTTTTCAAAAATATCGCGGCCACAATCAAGCCCCACAAACACCCAGTTCCACCTAAAATGACAAACCCAGTAAAAAAGTTATAACTAATTAAATCAGGTAAAACATAGTAGCCAGTCAACTCACTAGAAACCAGCAATTGATAAGTGTTATCACCATGAACACCTATAAACCAAAGCAAATGGGAGATGATCAGCTGCATTGATAGCTTTTCAAACACGTTCCAGTGGGGGTTAAGAGATCTTAGCAACTCCACGATAGAATCAGCGGCCATATCAATATATGGAAATAGCAGCAACACGACACTGGTAACGATTAGGTAGGGTAAAATTAAATTTAAGTGTTTTCGTAAAAATAGACTAATTGAGCTTACGCCAACCAAACGAAACACTCTTAAGCGCTCGAGATAAGACAGAAAATAGCAACAAACAACGGGCATGAGCAATGAGTATAAAGCCCCCATACGATGATTAATGGCCAGATCACCATCAGAAATAGTGATGTATCCTGTTGTCGCTGTGAAACAAGTAAAGACTAATATTGGACTGGCAATTGAGTGGACTTTTAAGTTTTTAGATAAGTAGTAACTAAAAGACATCAAGGTTAATACAGGAAAAATCCCCCATACCAACACATTAAAGTCTTCTAAAAACTGATGCTCAACGCCCTTCATGGATATATTGAGCCATTGATTAATGAGTGTGATTAACGACGCAACGATGAAAAATGGAATTAACGCAATATACCCCTCTCGCAGTGACAATATCACTGTGTTAGAGGAAATTTTGAATGCATATTGGTTAAATTTATTAAGCAACGTTCTTGTCACAACTCAGTTTTTCTTTTTACATTACCCCAATAAATTTAGATTACAATCGGTTCTTGCAAATTTTTACTGAAAATAATTCAACCTGATCAAGCGTATAAATCAACACCTATGAGCGCTTGTATTTCTGAGCGTCTGTTTTCGTTTTGTACGGCTGAATATGACTGAACTGCTTTGCTAGCGTTGAAGGAAGGTTGATCGTAGATAACCGAGCGCTTGTCCTGCTGGAACTGCTCCGCTAATTTAATGCCTTGTTGGCTGAATTTGATATCACTGACTGGGCTGGATTGATCATTCGGGCGCGTATTCTCCTGAGTTTTAACAACCTTGGAGTTGAACTGATAAGTGTTCTGATTTTGAACGACTTGATTAATCCGCATGCTACGCGCCTATATTTGTGCCTAATTTAAGGATAGTAACTTATTCGCGACCTGGCAACTTCTTCCAGGTCACCGTATCCCTAACATAATGCGGCTGAGCATCTTGAGCTGCGACCGTGTCACCATTGCTAAATGCAATATCACCAATTGCCAACATGTATTGCGCATTTGGTAATGACACTGAGTCGATGACTGATACATTCAGACGCTGTGCATCCTCAACATAAGTTTGCCAACCGGTACCTACACCTTTAATACCGTTAAAATCATCGCTGAGCGTATCTGGCTTAACAACAATCTCGGCTTGTTTGGCAACGGCATTACCCTGTTCATCTTTACCAAAATGACCAAGGTAAATCTCACCCATACGTGCATCTATGGCACTGATAACTTCATTACAGTCCTGTGTTTGCAATGCTTCTTGTGCCATGGCTTGTAATGTTGATACACCGTGTAATTTCAAACCTGCCGAATACGCTAGACCTTGTGCGACTGCTACACCAATGCGCACGCCAGTAAAACTGCCCGGCCCGCGGCCATATACAATGCCATCTATATCTTTAAGTGTGCAATTTGCTTCAGATAATAACGCATCTACAAGCGGCAGAATTTTCTGGCTGTGTTGCTGTGGACACACTTCAAAATGAGTAAATGTATTACCTTTAAAGTGAAGGGCAAGGCTCAAGGCTTCTGTAGAAGCATCTATTGCTAGCAAATTATGTTTCATGTTTATCGATGTTCTCTAAAAAATTCAATGCCTTCTCCAAGTCTCGCGTACGCGTCATGGGGGGAAGACTTTTAATAAACGTTTCGCCGTATTTTCTCGTAACTAAGCGATTATCGCAAATAATAAGCACGCCTTTATCAGATCTATCTCGGATCAAGCGCCCTACTCCTTGCTTGAGTGCAATGACTGCCTGTGGTAATTGAATATCCTCAAAAGGCTCTTTACCGCTGAGCTCAGCATCTTTCATTTTAGCTTGTAACAGTGGATCATCTGGAGAAGTGAAAGGCAGTTTGTCGATGACAACACAACTTAAAGCATCTCCTCGTACATCCACCCCTTCCCAAAACGAAGCGGTGCCGAGCAAAACGGCGTTACCATGACGTATAAATTGCTCAAGTATAATACGCTTTGAGGACTGCCCTTGCATAAAGACGGGGTACTCAGTCGCAGTGCTGATCCCTTCATACACCAAATGCATCACACGATAACTGGTGAAGAGTAAAAATGTGCGCCCCTCGGCCGCATTAATAACCGACTTTGCTATTTTAACCAAAGAGTGCGGCATGAGTTCGTCTTTGGTCTCAGGTAAATATCGAGGTAAACACAATAATGCTTGCTTTTGATAATCAAACGGACTGTCTACAATTTTGTGAAAATCCGGTTTTAGACCAAGGCTTGCATTAAAATGGTCAAGCTTATTGTCAACCGACAGCGTCGCTGAGGTAAAAACAAAACCGGCCTCTGTTTTTTTAACTAATTCCTGAAAACGGTTTGAAACATCCAGCGGAGTAATGTGAATGGTTACAAATCTACGTGTGGTTTCAAACCAGTAACTATACCCAGTTTGAGCAACATCAAATGCCCGCTCCATCTGGCCTTTAAACGCCAATACGCGCTCAAATGGATGTTCTATTTTATCACTTCTATCGAGACACAGCTTGAGTACTTTATATAAAAACTCTAAATTGCCAATCACTCGATGTAGTGCCTCACAAATCACTTTGTCTTGCAGTGCTTCTCGCCAATCTCCGCGCGCGCCATCACCACCAAATACAAGCCTTAAATCAGCGATACTGGTAGTTAGCTTGTTGAGCGTTTTACCCAATTGCAGCATATCAGGCATGTCACTGAGATAGATGACACGAATGTCATTAACTAAATCATTTAGCTGCTTAGTACTGATTGACTCGCCAAAATAGTCGCTCGCAATTTCATTGACCTGATGCGCTTCATCAAAAACATAGGTATCTGCGGTTGGCATCAACTCAGCAAAACCAGAATCCTTAACCGCCATATCAGCAAAGAATAAATGATGATTAATCACGACCAAATCGGCTTCCATTGCTTTTAGGCGTGCTTTGCGTATATAGCACTCAGCAAAATCAGGACATTCTTTACCCAAGCAATTATCTGCCGTCGAACTCACATACGGTAGTACTTTTGCGTCTTCTTCAATCCCGACACAGTCAGCCAGATCGCCACTTTGCGTTTCTGTTGCAAACTTCGCAACCATTGCAAGTTGATGCATCACGTCCGGGTCATCTGTTGGCACATGGGCAACATGCTGATTTAGACGATAAGTACACAAATAGTTGGCTCGGCCTTTAAGCAGAGCAGTTTTACGCCCTTTACCCAGTGCTTTTAAAAGGCTGGGTAAATCTCTGTGGTACAGTTGCTCTTGGAGGGCTTTTGAACCTGTAGAAATAACGACTTTTTTGGGACTTATCAAAGCAGGAACGAGGTAGGCAAATGTTTTACCAGTACCCGTACCAGCTTCAACAACGCATTGACCACCGTTTTTGACTATGTCATCAATCGCAACAGCCATTTCAATTTGAGGTTGTCTTGGCTGGTATCCACTAAAATGATTAGCAAGAGGGCCGGTCGCTGAGAAGTACTGTTCTATGGACAAAGAAAAATATTACCTGACTAAATAACTCAGGCAATTCTAATTTTAAATCAAAGCAAGAGCAAGTTACCCAACAATCCCAGCCCTTGTTTTTCTATATAATTAGTAAATTAACGCTCACTTTTTCGCTTATATTAAGCCCAAGTATCCAGATGTTTTTCATCGTCAGAACTATTCTTGTTCTCCTCATCGTCATCTGGGGGCAACTCCCGTTGATGTTTTAGTTCGCTGTCCACACCATTAGCTTGAGATTTTCCTTTGATCTTTTCAGCTTTGTTATCAAGCACACCGACTATTTTAAACGGCCCATTATGTGCAACTTTTAATCGAACAATAGGTGCCATGTAAGGCTTAAAAACATCCATAAGCTTATCCTCCAACGAAATAAACCACTGACCTATATACTTATTATCGGCAGCTATAAAGTATTCTTTATTTATTTTCAAAAAGTACTTGCATGCTTTGGCAATTTCATGATTATCTATAAAAAGTTAATCGAATTACAGAATTTTTTACAAATAGGTAAGAACATGTTTTTAAATCTGACAGCAGTACATCATCACCATCATACATCGGGATAGCCTGTCAGGTATTTCGCTGGTGGGTTATTCCTAAAAGGAACCTCCGGCGAATCATTCAACGTATTTAAAATTTATTTCGCCCTGAGGTTCCCTCGGGGTTTTTCGTTTTTGAATATTAGGAAATAAATTATGAATACATCTAATCGCTTACGTATCGCAATCCAAAAGTCAGGCAGATTATCAAAAGACTGCCAATCATTATTAAAACAACTCGGTGTTAAGCTGAACCTTCGCGAACAACGCTTAATCGCTCACTCGACCAATATGCCAATTGATGTACTTCGCGTCCGTGATGATGATATTCCAGGCCTAGTAATGGACGGCGTATGCGACTTGGGCATTGTCGGTGAAAATGTACTGGTAGAAACGCAAGCAGAACGAGAACGCGCAGGCCAATCTAACGCGGTTAAAAAACTGTCGAAACTTGATTTTGGTTATTGCAGATTGGCACTTGCTTGGCCACAAGAGTTAGGTGAGCAGTCAAAAGACTGGTTTAACGGTAAACGCATTGCCACCACCTACCCTGAAATTCTTAAGCAATACCTTGTTCAAGAAAACATCGATGCCAGCGTGGTTATGCTGACGGGTTCGGTGGAAGTTGCGCCTCGTGCAGGCCTTGCTGACGCAATTTGCGACTTGGTATCTACAGGCGCAACACTGGAAGCAAATGGTTTAATGCAAGGTGATACCATTTTAGAGTCAAACGCATGTTTAATCCAAAATGCGAACCTGAATGACGACAGTAAGCTCTCATTAATTAACAAATTATTACCACGCTTAAAAGGCGTTCGCCAAGCCAAAGAAAGCAAATACATCATGCTACACGCACCAAAAGCAAAGCTTGAAGAAGTCTGCGCTCTCCTACCTGGAACAGGCCAACCAACGCTGCTATCACTTGCTGGCAGTGAAGACTACGTTGCCCTGCACATGGTAAGCAGCGAAACATTATTCTGGGAAACCATGGAAGAGTTAAAAGCACTTGGTGCGAATTCCATCCTCGTCATGCCAATCGAAAAAATGATGGAGTAAGTTATGCTAGTTTGGGATCAACTTGATCAACAAGCACAGCAAGCAATACTCACTCGCCCTGCCGTTAGTGCAGGTGCGGGGGTGCAAGCTGCAGTCGAAGACATCATTGACAGCGTACGTCAAAAAGGCGATCAAGCATTAATGGAAATGGCCAAGCAATTTGATAACCGCCAATCAAATAGACTACGAGTACCTGAGGATGAAATCACACAAAGTGAGTTTCAACTCAGCAATGAGCTAAAAAGCGCCATCGATCAAGCTTATAGCAACGTGCGCGCATTTCACGAGCTTCAACTACCTGAGCCTAAACAGCTTGAAACGCAGCCCGGCGTGGTATGCGAGCTAAAGTATCAAGCCATTGAAGCTGTCGGGATTTACGTGCCGGGCGGGAGCGCACCTTTGCCCTCTTCTGTGTTAATGCAAGGTGTCTGCGCACAGCTAAGCGGTGCAAAAACTGTGGTGCTCGCGACCCCAGTGAAAGGCGAAGAGCCAATCCACCCTGCTATTTTATATGCGGCAAAAAAATGCGGCATAAATACCATCATTGAAAGTGGTGGTGCAGGTGTGATAGCAGCTATGGCACTGGGTACTGAGACTGTACCAAAAGTAGATAAAGTATTTGGTCCAGGTAATGCATTTGTCACCATGGCAAAGCAATTGTTGTCTCAGTCTGTACCAGGCTTTGCTATCGACATGCCAGCAGGGCCATCAGAGGTACTGGTCATCGCAGATGAAAGCGCTAACCCTGCTTTCGCCGCAGCAGATTTACTATCACAAGCTGAGCATGGCGCTGACTCTCAAGTACTGCTGCTAACTGACAGTGAAACCTTTATCACTGAGGTAGAAGCAGAAATCACAAGGCAATTGGCTGAACTATCTCGCGCTGAAATAGCAAAAAAAGCCATGAATAACAGTGCTTTAATTCTAGTTAATTCAATCGATAAAGCATTTGAATTGTCGGCTGAATATGGTCCGGAGCACTTAATTCTGCAATTAAGAGATGCACAGTCTCGTGTTGATTTGGTGAAGAATGCAGGCTCTGTTTTTGTCGGCGATTACACACCAGAATCAGCTGGCGACTATGCATCAGGAACCAATCACGTACTACCAACGTATGGTTACTCTAAAACTTATTCCAGTTTAAATTTAATGGACTTTTTTAGAACCTATACTGTTCAGTCCATCACTAAACAAGGCTTATCTGATTTAAGTAAGGCTATCTTGCCATTAGCAGAAGCCGAAGGACTTGATGCGCACGCTAATGCAGTAGCAATTAGATTAAATGGTGGAAAACAATAATGGCAACTTCATTATTACCAAAAAATATCGAGAGCTTGAAAGCATATAGCTCAGCGAAAAGCGAAAAGCTCACGGGAAATACGTGGCTAAATGCCAATGAGAGCCCATTCAATAAAAGCATTGAGATTTCTATTGATGACTTAAACCGCTATCCGGAGCCTCAACCTGAGTCAGTAATTAATGCATATAGTAAGTATGCACAATTGTTGCCAACACAGGTGTTGATGACCCGAGGTGCCGATGAAGGTATCGAGCTATTAATGCGCACATTTTGTGAACCTGCCAAAGACAGCATCGCCATATTTACACCTACTTATGGTATGTACAAAGTCTCAGCTGACACGCAGAACATTGCCATAAATGCGCTTTCGCAAGCTCAATTACAAGAAGAACATGCGAGTGAACTAAGCGCACGTATCGGTGATGCAAAGCTGGTATTTATTTGTAACCCAAATAACCCAACTGGCAGCCTGACACCAATTGACAAAGTTGCAGCGCTTGCCAAAGCACTTGAAAACTCAGCTCTGATTGTTGTGGATGAAGCCTATATCGAATTTGCACCAGAACAAACTGCGGTGTCTTTGCTACAAGACTTCGATAATGTGGTGGTACTAAGAACTCTCTCTAAAGCTTTTGCGCTGGCAGGACTTCGAACAGGGTTTTTATTGGCCAACGAGGCAATATTAAACCCTGTGCGAAAAGTCATTGCGCCCTACCCAGTTTCAACCGCAGTAGCAAAAATAGCGGAGCAAACGCTGTCGGCAGATGCAATCACGCAAATGCGCAGACAGGTAAATATCTTAAATAGTAATAAAGCCAAACTAAAAACATGGCTAAGTAACTCACCTAAAGTCACTCAGGTTCTTTGCGGTGAGGGCAATTTCGTGACGCTGCAATTAAGCGACAAAGCACTTATCGAACAAGCAATGAAAGCCGGCACCATTATGCGTCCGTTTACACTATTTGGTGAAGACAACTGGCTAAGAATATCAATCGGTAGCGAGCAAGAATTAGAACAAGTCAAACGTTGGCTAGAGCAAAGCGAGTAAGGAAGTAAAATGAGTACGCCATATCTATTCATCGACCGTGATGGCACATTAATCGAAGAACCTGTAACAGACAAACAGGTAGACAGCCTAGAAAAGTTAGCGCTTCTCCCTAATGTGATCCCAGCAATGTTGGCACTGCAAAGTGCAGGATACCGCCTCGTGATGGTGTCTAACCAAGATGGGCTGGGCACAGACAGCTTCCCAGAAGACGAATTCGCCGCGCCGCACAACAAGATGATGGAAATTTTCTCATCACAAGGCATTAAATTTGACGAAGTGCTGATTTGTCCGCACTTTGATGAAGACAACTGTGATTGTCGCAAACCCAAAACGGGTCTACTCACTTCGCTGATGCGCTCAGGTAAAGTGGACCTTTCACGCTCTTATGTGATTGGGGATCGCCAAACAGACATCCAGCTTGCGCAAAACCTGTGTATTCAAGGGATTTTGTACGACGGTGATTGGAACAAAATTGTCACCGAGCTGACCACGCAAAACCGCCAAGCCAGCGTGATCAGAAATACCAAAGAGACGCAAATCTTAGTTGCGGCAAACCTAGACCAAACCGCCAATGGCGACATTAATACTGGCCTTGGCTTTTTCGACCACATGCTTGATCAGATCCGTACTCACGCCAATATTGGCCTTGAAATAAAGGCAAAAGGCGATTTACACATAGATGAGCACCACTTAGTCGAAGACGTAGGTATCGCGCTTGGCCAAGTATTACGAGAAGCTCTCGGTACTAAATCACAAATCGCACGATACGGTTTTGCCTTACCGATGGATGAATGTAAAGCAGAGTGCCAATTAGATTTATCCGGCAGAGCATCATTTGTGCTCAATGCCAACTTTAGCCGTGAAAATGTCGGTGACTTAGATGTACAAATGGTCGAGCACTTTTTTAAATCATTGTCAGACAATGCGCAAGTGAGCCTGATACTCAGTGTTTCTGACGGCAACTGCCACCACCAAGTTGAAGGGTTATTCAAAGCATTTTCTCGTGCGTTAAGAATGGCCATTGCTAAAGATACCTCTCAACTTACTGCTAGCTCAAAGGGGTGTTTATGATAGCCATAATTAATACTGGGTGTGCCAATATCAACTCTGTACGCTTTGCATTCGAGCGCTTGGGCGTGACACCTGAAGTGTTATCTGACCCAAATCAGTTAGCTAATTTTGACCGCGCTGTCCTCCCAGGAGTTGGGCACGCCAATGTAGCCATCAAACGCTTGAATGAACAAGGATGGAAAGAAGCCATTAACGCTTACCAAAGGCCCCTCATGGGAATTTGTTTGGGTATGCAAATGCTCTGTGATGACAACGAGGAAGGCGATGTCAAAGGACTTGGGATCATCGACGGTAACATTAAAGCGCTGCAAACCGGTGAATTAACGAGTCCACACATGGGTTGGAACAATATCAACGTCACTAAGGTACACCCTTTAACACAAGGGATCAGCAATGATGATCAGGTTTATTTTGTGCACAGCTTTGCCCATGAGCTCAATGACACAACGCTCGCGAGTTGCGAGTACGGACAAGCATTTTCTGCCATCGTCGCCAAAGATAACTACGCAGGCATGCAATTTCACCCTGAGAAAAGCGCCAAAGTGGGCGCACAGCTTTTAACTAACTTTATGCAATGGCAAGTTTAATAAGGAACGAACATGATAATTCCAGCACTCGATGTTTTAGATAGCCAAATTGTTCGCCTCTATCAGGGCAAATACGATACAGCGCAATTTTACCCGTTTGACTTGCAAACTCGCTTGCATGAATACCAAGATGCAGGAGCAATAAAATTACACCTTGTTGATTTAGAGGGCGCGCGCGATCCAAGTAAAAAGCAGTGGCAACAAATTCAAACAGCGACAAGCAAACTGGATACACCATACCAAGTAGGTGGTGGGATCCGCGCTTATGAAGATATAAAACAGTGGCTTAAAGCAGGTGCAAACCAAGTAGTTATTGGATCATTAGCCGTTGACCAAAAAGAGCAATTAGCTCAGTGGATCCAAGAGTTTGGCGCGGAACGTTTTGTCATTGCATTAGATGTAAATAAAACAGCAAATGGCTGGTCTGTTGCTACGCACGGCTGGCAAAGTGACTCAAGCGTTTCACTATTTGAGTTAATCGACTTTTATCTGGCACTTGGCGTGTATGACTTCCTATGCACGGACATCAGTAAAGATGGCACCATGACTGGTCCTTCATTTGAACTGTATCAGCAAATAGTACAATACAGTCCAGCCGCAAAAGTACAAGCGTCAGGCGGTGTGAGCTCATTGGACGACATCAAACAGCTTATTGAAATTGGTGTCGCAGGCATTATTTTAGGCAAATCTTTATTAGATGGCGCATTTAGTGTTGAGGAGGCAATTGCATGTTATCGAAACGTATAATTCCCTGTCTTGATGTAAAAAATGGCCAAGTCGTCAAAGGGGTCAAGTTTAAACAACACGAAGTGGTTGGAGACATCATTGAACTAGCCAAGCTATATAGCGAGCAAGGTGCGGATGAACTGGTTTTTTATGAGATCAGTGCCAGCGTAGAAAAACGCTTGCTTGATTTAAATTGGGTCAGAGACATCGCGAGAAATATCGATATTCCTTTTTGTGTTGCAGGTGGCATTAAATCCGTTGCAGATGCCGCAAAAGTGTTAGAACAAGGCGCGGATAAGATTTCTATTAACAGCCCTGCGATAGCTAGGCCAGAACTTATCAAAGAATTACACGATGAATTCGGTAAGCAATGTGTGGTTGTGGGTGTAGACAGTTTTTATGATGATAAAAGTAGTGAGTATTTAGTCTACCAGCTAACCGGCGACCCGAACGCTGCCAGCCAAACACGCTATAAAACGCAGGAATGGATCCAGCGAGTGCAAGATTTAGGTGCTGGTGAAATCGTACTAAATTGCATGAATCAAGATGGTGTTCGCAAAGGTTATGATTTATCACAACTCAGTAAAATGAGAGCGCTTTGTGACATCCCGCTTATTGCATCTGGTGGCGCAGGCAAAGAACAAGATTTTGTGGATGTATTTAACCAAGCAAATGTAGATGGTGCGCTGGCAGCCAGTGTATTCCACAAGCAAGTAATTGAAATACCGAAACTAAAACAGTATTTGAAAAAGAATAAGGTAGCGACAAGATTATGAAATTAACACCAGACAACATAAGCTCTGTCGACTTTGGTAAATCAGAGTTGATCCCTGCGATAGTACAAGATTACGAAACGGGCGTCATTTTGATGCAAGGGTTCATGAACTTAGAAGCACTGCAAGTGACGTTTGAAAAAAAACTTGTCACCTTTTATTCAAGATCTAAGTCAAGACTGTGGACCAAAGGTGAATCTTCAAACAACGTACTCAAGCTCATAGAAGCACACACTGACTGTGACAAAGACAGCATATTAATTTTGGCAACGCCTGCTGGCCCTACTTGCCACCTTGGCACCGAAAGTTGCTTTGATGGCGCTCAACCCGAACTCGCCTTTTTAGGCACACTGCAAAAAGTGATTAAGGAGCGTAAAAACGCTGATCCCGAGTCCAGCTATACCGCATCACTGTTTGCCAAAGACTTAAGCCGAAGCTGCCAAAAAGTCGGTGAGGAAGGTGTTGAAGTAGCACTGGCTGCGATGAAACAAGATAAAGAGGAATTACTTAACGAATCTGCGGATTTAATTTACCACTTATTAGTACTTTTACAACGAAGTGAACTCGACTTATCACAAGTTGTCGAGACATTAGCCAAAAGACACCAATAACCTACCTCATCCCAAATGACCATGGTATGCTTAGGGAAAATTCGATAAGGAAGCTGCCATGGTTTTTCGCCACCTAATTTACTCACTAAGTTTCATCACATTAGTTGGGTGCAACTCATTACCCAACGACGTTCAGAAAAAAGTCGAAAACATGACTGACTGTGAAAAAGTCAACGCATTAATCACGGGTGCAGGTGATGGCTTTTCTATTTTGAAAGGCAGTGAAATAAATGGCAAGTTAATGAAAAGCTGGCGACCAAAAGCGCATCTAATTGAAAACAGCTGCCAGATCAACTTGTACACAAGTGGCAACACAGCCTATGAATGTAATAAATCTTTCTCAGGTAAGACTGAAGCGCTAGTTAGGTTTGAGCAAGTAAATGAACAGCTTAAAACCTGTTTAAGCCCTGACTGGGAAGAAAAGCAGCACTTTGGTAACGAAAGCAGCCGATCCACTTTTACGAGTGAGCTTTCAGAAACTAAAGTTGCAGTCAATTTTGGTACCACCCTTGATAAACAGAAGCCTTGGGCGGTCAGCTTGGAAATAGTAAAGTAATATGACTCAACCACCAATATTTTTAATAAACTTAGATAAAAGCACAGATAGATTAGATGCAGTTACGCAAAGACTTGCGCCTTTCGATATAAAATTTGAGCGTATAAGTGCAGTATTGGGAAACCAAGTAGATCCAATAACACGTGACAGGTTTTATTCTGAAGAAAAAAATAGCCGTGATTACCATAAACCGCTGAGCCCAGGAGAGATCGGCTGTTACATGAGCCATCTAAAAGTACTGCAACACATTGTAGACAATGAAATTCCTTGGGCCATCATATTAGAAGACGACTTTGAAGTTGTAGGCAACCTAAATGAGGCCATCTCCGCTCTATCAGAAATTGATTTTGAATGGGATATGATAAAGTTAGCTGAGTACGGTGATCGCACTCGTCCTACGGCTTATGAGTTTAAGCTCAATGCAACTTTCAACTTAAAGGTTCAAAAAAAGGTGTCTGCGGGAACCTGCGCACAGGCAGTCACGCTAAATGGTGCAAAAAAAATCCTTCAGTCGAGTATTCCGTTTGGCCGCCCTGTTGATACTGATTATCAACATTGGTGGGAAAAGAATATCGAAATTTTAACTTTATCTCCTTGTCCTTTAAAACAAGACCTAGATTTTGATTCTACGATAGGAAATATGAGTAAAGGCCTCTCTTTTAAAACCGCTTTTTGGAGAAGGAAAATACAACAAATAAAATATAAGGCATTAAATAAATCAAATACACGCAGAGTTATTAATAAATTAATTAACCAATAGATTTAATAATCTTATGATTTGCGGGTTACCTACCCGCAATACACCTTCCTCTTCACCAAGCCCTTCAGTTAATTAAATATTTAATCATATTTAATATTTTCACAAACAATAAAATCAATTTATTGCCAGGGGTTTTTAATTAATTTAAATTTCTTTCCGATTTTAAATCAAAGGAAATTATAATGAAAAATAAACTCTTATTAATAACATCTTTAGGGGCTGCTTTATTTTCACTAAATGCTGAATCAGCAGTCTTCGGAAGCTATATCTCTACAGATAAATCGAACTTTAATCGTGCTTGGGAAGATATTCATTGGCGACACGGTACATCACATTTACACCCTCAAATTGTTGACTATGCTGAAAGTTCTGGTAAATGGCCTTATTTCTCACCTTCTCCCATTTTAGGGCTAAATTTATCTTTTGGCGGTCCAGGTATTTGTATCGACAATAGTTCACGAAAAGTTGCCGGCAAGATTATCAATGGTTCTTGCTATGTAGAGCACAATGGTAAAAACTGGAAGAATGATAGTTACAAATATCTTGCATATGATAAAAGCTACACATGGCGTGAAGTGCACAGCAACTATCGCCTGCAAGGTGACGAAGTTACAGCTGGTGGTTGGGACTCTGGGGAATACGTTTACCACTGCGTAGCTGAAGGTTGGCATGGTGATAGGAGCTACAGAATTGTAGGTAAATATATCCATAATCAAAAACGTTGCTATGTAGGTGTTGGCGAGCACAAAAACAGAACAGATCACGCATCTCTACATAATAGATACGAACGAGTTTGGGTACTTGCAGCGCCTGGAAAAACCAAGCCTGATCCACGTCCACCAATTGATCCAGAACCATGTCCAATAGGTGAGTTTGCTTGTCATTCATCTCATTAAGAATTAGCAGCTAAGCTTTAGCTGCTAATATATTTAAATCCACTCAATGAATTATATACCATAAACTTTACCCATGAAAAATATTATAAAGTATTTTCCCACCTAAAAAACTAAAAATACCTTCAATAGTTCTGGATTTAAAAAATCACTTTACCATTTACTTAAATATATAAAAAATAAAGAAACACCATGTAGAATAAAAAATCATTATGACTATCTAATAGTTGGTGCAGGTTTAGTTGGTGCAGTGTTTGCCCGAGAGGCCACAGATCAAGGAAAAAAGTCTTAATAATTGATAAGCGCGATCACACTGGTGGTAATATCTATTGTGAGAATATAGAAAGTATTAACGTCCATAAATATGGTGCACATATATTTCATACTAGTAATCAGCAAGTCTGGGATTATGTAAATCATTTTGTTACGTTTAACCATTATGTCAACTCCCCTGTTGCCCGCTATCAAGACAAGCTCTATAACTTGCCTTTTAACATGAATACATTTTATCAATTATGGGGGGTAACTACGCCGCAACAAGCAAAAGATAAAATCGCTGCAGAACGTGCTCCCTATAATGATTTAGAACCACAGAACTTAGAAGAACAAGCACTATTTTTGGGTGGACAAGACCTGTATGAAAAACTAATTAAAGGGTACACTGAAAAGCAATGGGGCCGTCCAGCAACTCAAATCCCTGCATTTATTATCAAACGACTGCCCTTCCGGTTTACTTTCGATAATAATTACTTTAATGATACTTATCAGGGTATCCCTGTCGGTGGCTATAATGCATTAACTGACGCGCTGTTAGAGGGCGTCGAAGTGATAACAGGCATAAACTACTTTGACAAAGCTGATGACTATAATCAACTAGCAGATAAAGTATTGTATACAGGTAAGATTGATGAGTTTTTTGATTGTCAGTTCGGTGCTTTAGAATATCGCAGCTTGCACTTTGAAACAGAGATTTTAGAACAAGAGAGTTATCAAGGTAATGCTGTGGTTAACTATACAGAGCGAGAAGTACCTTACACTCGAATTTTAGAGCACAAACATTTTGAGTTTGGCACAAGCAATAAAACTGTTATCACAAAAGAGTACCCGCACGAGTTTAGTAAAGACAACGAACCTTACTACCCAATTAATGATGACACAAATAATGCGCTATTCGCTAAATATCAGGAATTGTCTAAAACAGCACCTTATGCTGACAAGTTCATTTTTGGTGGACGGCTTGCCAATTATAAATACTACGATATGGATGACACCATTGAAGCCGCACTTGCCCTAACAACTCAGGAGTTCGTTTGAGGTATGAGTAATAAAGTATACATAGCGAGAAACTACCGTTCTAAGTTTGATGCAGCGGGTAAAGCCAAAATGGACTGTGAATCCATATTAGAAAACAATGGCTGGAGCAATATTGGTTTTAAACAAACATGGATTTCAAATTCGATTTTAGGCACTTTAATTAGTGCACTAGGCGTTACTTGGGCTATTTTAAAACTAAAATCAGGCAGCACCGTATGCCTACAATATCCATTCAATAAATTTTATGGTTATTGTTTATGGGGCGCGAAATTGAAAAATAGCAAAGTGTTAACCCTTGTTCATGACCTAAAAAGCTTAAAAGGTAAATATGGTCATTCAGACAAAGAAGTCGCACTTTTAAAACAATCTGATCAGTTAATTGTCCACAATGATAAAATGGCCGCTTGGTTTGACGAACAAAACTTCCAAGCTCAAATTACCAATATTGAGGCTTTTGACTATTTGCACACCGACAACCCTAGTGCGAAGCGAACGGATACTGATTATGACAAAATCCGCGTTGTGTTTGCAGGTAATATGGGCCCATTTATTTATGAGCTAGATAGCCTTGACCGTGGTAACTTTAAATTTGATTTATATGGTGTGGGGTACGATAAAAATAAAGTCAAAAATATCGAAGACACGGTTTTAGATTATAAAGGCTGCTTCCCTTCCAATGAGGTTATTGACCATATTGATGGTGACTTCGGTCTAGTTTGGTATGGCAATACCTTAGACTCATGTGATGGTGTAACGGGCAAGTACTTAATGTACAACAATCCTCACAAACTATCATTATATTTGCTCTGTGATATGCCAATTATTATTTGGGATAAGGCTGCAATGGCCAGTTTTGTCGAACAAGAGGGTATTGGCTTTAGCATCAGCTCTCTTCGTGATATAAAACATAAATTAGCTGAGCTGACTCCTGAGAACATTGAACATATGAAACAGAATGTACAGCGTGTTAAAGCGGATGTTCAGTCTGGAAAGTATTTAGAGAGAGCGCTACACAAGTTATCTTAATTAATAATAATCTAATATAGCCTCAGCAATTCCAAATAAAAGCCTTATTTAACATAAAGGCTTTTATTTGTATTCTACCAGTCTAAGTTAAAACACTATCAATCTCTTAACCATCGCCCAGTCCAACCAATTGCTACCTTATTCTAGTAATCATCATCGTGTACTACCTACTATCACCCAGCATTTGTATACGGTCGATATGATGTAAAAAGCGATGCGAATACACGGCTTATGTGTAAGGTGAAATAAGCAGTTTTAACAAATACTCACGGGGTTAGATGAATGAGTGTGATCACCCAAGGATATTTATGGTCAGCCATCTTACAACTCTCGTTCCAAGCAGCTCCTCTGAGTGTCAGCGCTAGATTTCCTCTCCCACACATTGACGTCATCTGCTAAGTAAGAGGCCGATGTTTTTAATATATTCAAAAACTCATTTGGCATATCAGGGTGCAAAGAATAATAAATCCACTGCATGTTTCTACTCGTGGTTAATATTTTACACTTTCTCAATACCGCCAAATGCCTAGAAACTTTTGGTTGAGAAGTATTCTGGAGCTTGTCAGTTAAATCACAGACACAAAGCTCACCACTTTGGTAAATTAACATTACTATCGTCAGCCTTGTATCATCCGATAGGCATTTAAAAAGCTGTAGTAATCTGTTGTATTTAGCTAAATGCATTTTTTAACTCTCAATAAATCGATGCCTAATAAAGTAAGCCAGCTCTGCTCTGCTCTGCTGGCTTATCTATCTAATCATTTATTTTTTAGCCATGATCACGTAGTAGCCAATTTTGTTTTCTAAAAACTCCGCTGTTTCTGGGTGTTCAGCAACAAACTTATCCCATTCACTGCGCATTGTTTCACTTTCAGCTCTTAACTCTTCATACCGTTTGTTTTTATCATCTGTGAAATTAAAAATTTCTAGATGCTCAAACCCTATCGATTCTAATTCTGAGATATTTTGACTTAAAGGCACGCTACCGGCACGGCAACCGCTCACCAGTTTTAAGTTTTCTTTAATTGAATCTGGTGTATCTGCAAAACTGACAAAGTCGGTATAAATAAAGTACCCACCTTTTTGCAACATACGATATGCATTTGAAATAACCTCCATACGGTTATCAGTTAAGTTAAGCACACACTCACTAAAGATCAGATCAAACGTCGAATCAAAGTAAGGTGCTGAATGCACATCATTAACATAGAACGATGTTTTGTCCTGAATTGATTGCTCTGCTTCAGCAAGCGTAGCATTTGCTTTTTCAATCATCTCAGCAACAAAATCAATCCCCACCACTTTTGTTGATGAACGGACTTCTTCACTGACTCGAATAGCTGAACCACCCATTCCACAGCCTAAATCTAGAACAACTTCTGATTTGAGTTCATTTGCAAGTTCAATGATTTTGTCAGTAGGACCTGATGGCGAAAATTTAGCATTTCCGGTAGCATACGGGCCGGCATCCTTCGCCGCACTCGTGTAAAAATCATGGATAGCTTGAATTTTTTCGTTAAACTGTGGCTTTTCAGCACTGCAACAAGGTGTTGACATGGCATGTTTCCTTTATTTCTTATTTATAATTAAAAAACTCGCTAATGTGGCAATCGCCCAAAAGGAGGCTACTAAGTAAAATGTGTATTCACTCGAAAAACGGTCAACTAAGAACCCGCTTATCAAAGGGGTCATTGCAAAACCGAAGCTTTGAACTGTGCTAAGCTTGCCCATAACAGAGCCCATACCTTGGCTTTTTCCGATTTGGGTTAACGCAGCCGAAGAGATCACTAGTGCTAAGGAGCTTGCTAATCCGGCTACCAGAATGGCAACAATGATCATTTCTAATTGCTTGACGCTTGGCAATATCAAACAAGCGAGCGTGACGACAATACAGGCTAAACTCAACAAAACTCTGTTTTTTGCAGAATCAGCTAGCTTGCCAAACGGTACTTGAGTTAATGCAATACTTAAATTGTACAGCGATAACAGTAAGCCAATGTATGCCGTGCTAATACCAATTTCGTCAAGGTAAAAAACAAAAAATGAAATCGAATGCATCGAAAATGCAGCGGCTGAAAATCCAACCAATAACATAGCGATAAGAATTACATTACTATGAACAACAGCACTCGTTTCAGCATTTTTAGGCTCAGTACTTGCTTCTCCATTAGATGGTTTTTCAGTCGCTTGTTGTTTAACAGGCTGAAGTCCAAATGCACAGATAAGCAAAGAGATAGCAGCAAGCACAAATAAACTGGCAAAAGCGCCTACAAAACCATAATTATCAGCAATAACACCGCCTAACAATGGTCCTATCGCATTGGCAAGAAACACCGCACTGTTGTAATAGCCCATATACCGCCCTTCTTGGCCAGAAGGTGATAATAATCCTACGTAGGCCATGGCCATAGGAAGCATCATCGCAGAAGATAGACCATGAACAAGTCTTGCAGATAACAGACCTGGATAATTTGCTGCTATAAAGTACAAACTTGCAACAACGAGATATATAACTAGGCTAATCAACAGGACATTTCTTACCCCTAACCTATCTGACAAAATCCCAATTGGCGTTGCGAGCAATAATCTAACCGCATAGAAACCAAAAAATAGTGTACCGAGCATAAAGCCATTAAGTCCCAAAGATGTACCATAAGGAACCAATAATGGAGCAACAATGCCGGTACCAGTCACTAACATCAAAACAACAAAGCACAACAGTAAAGCTGGGTGTGTGATGTTGAGTGCTTTTAATGATCCAACCATTTTCATAAGTGTCCGATCCCTAAGTACAACATCCATTGGCCGTTACTTTAAAGCCAATAGAGTCAATATAGTTTTGTGTTACTTGCAACGCATCGTTGTTTGAAGAAATAGCCAACACATAACCAAGTCGATTGTAGTTATTCGTCGTTTCTACTACTTGGCTATTCGGTTGCACGGTTATCTGAGACTTTACGATTTGCGGCATGACTGTTTTGGGCGCCATATATTCTACTTCCCCATTTTCATTCGCTAAAAAGAACTGCACAGCAGCCGATTCAGCAATGACAGGGTGTTTAACATAAGTCTCAAACTCATTCCCCATAGCGATGTGTGCACCCAACTCACTTAGACATATCCCCGTGGTATATTTGACTAACTCAGGAATATGATCGCCACCAGGTCGGCCGTTAATTTCTATAATTTCTGGTCCTGAGGGTGTTAATTTGAATTCGGTGTGGGTTACTACGTTGTCAATCCCTACACGTTGGTGACTTTGAATAACCAACTGTTTAATACGTTGCTCTTGCTCGCTGTCAAACAGTGCAGGCACAAAGTGGGACTGTTCAATAAAACGAGGTGGGCCCGAAGTTTCTTTTTGCGTGATAGCGATCACATGGGTTACGCCATTAACAGTGCATGACTCAACACTGTACTCTGGACCCACAGCCATCTCTTCGATTAATATTTCCGGATCAATACTCTGACCAACGTAATTGGTGGTGTTCGCTGTTATCTCATTGACCGCTGCACAGGCCTCTAACATGTCATCGCATTTAAAAACGAAACGACTTCCTGCGTCATTAGATGGCTTAACGATGACAGGGAAGCGCAAAAACATTGATGCTGCCATTACCTCTTTTGAGCTTTTAACTAATTTGTACTTCAGTTTTGATAAGCCATTATCGAAAAGTATTTTTCGCACCAATTTTTTGTTTCGACAATTTACGGCACCATCAACGGCAACCGACTTGCCCACTTTAAAATAATTTGCAAGTTTTGCCGCAACTGGGACACGGTATTCATTTGTCGTGTAGAAGCACGCTAACTCAACCCATGACGGCAATGCTTTAATTGCATCTATGACCGCAGCTTCGTCGTCAAGATCTACATCTAGACAGTAGTCATACGTTAAGCTTTCTTTGAGTGTACATTTAGACGAAATCAGTAAGGAATAAATATCCTGAGCTTTCAGCCAATCGAGAAGCTCTTCTAAGCCTGCTCTGACACCGACAAATGCCACAAAACGTCTTTTTTGAAAGTCCTGCATTAGCTACAACACCCATCATTTTGAGTTGGCGCACAGCAGCTTTCACTATCTAGAGGCGCTATTAAGGATTGAAACCCTTTGCTCTGCCTTTCTAAAACTAGCGCTGCTAGTTGACCTATATCATCATTCGTTAATTGTTGTTGTTTGGCAGTAATAATTGCATCAGTGATCAGCGCTTCATTGTTCATAGCAAGACTGATTGCCGTTTTTGCTATCGCGATATCTCGTGCTGTTAAACCGCAACCACATGACGATGTGACTGATTGCTCGAAGGTATTAAACAACTCAGATAATTTTTCATTATATTTCAACATATCTACTCCAGTAGTTAATTAGAAACTGCTTTGTTATGAACATGATTAGTGAACTTAGCGAATAACCGTTGGTGCGCCGCCAATAGAACAGGGATAATCACGATACTCAGTAACGCGATTGTGAGCATTCCACCACACATCGCTAAACCCAATGGTTGCATTATTGGACCACCATTTCCGAATCCATAGGCAAGTGGCAACATACCCAGTATTGTCGATATAGACGTGATAAATATTGCTCTGAGCCTAGATACAACAGCGCAAATAATATTCTCATACACATTATTACTAGGATATTTAATGGTATTATCTTGATAACTATGAATTATCAAAATGGAGCTATTAACACCTATACCCGCCAGCATAATCATCCCAATTAATGAGTTGACCGAAAATGTACCTCCAAAATAGAACAAACTATATGAAGCCCCCACCAAACCAAATGGTATACAAGACAGAGCGACTAATGACAAAGTTATACTTTTTAAATCTATAATTAAAATTAAGAATACGATAATAACCGAAGCATATAGGGCATAAAGTAAAGACTTGATATTATCATTCACCTCACTTTCTACACTTACAACATTTATACCTAGGCTTTGCAACTCCAAACTTTCAATAACTTTGCTTATAGTTTCATTCGCATTTTCAACATCTTTTGCCACCCACAACTCAAGCATATACACATCAGAGCCATTTCTGCTGTGATAATATAAATAGTCATCATAAGTAACGAACTGTGCCAACTGTCCAAAGTTAATTGCAATACCATCCAACCAAATTGGTAACTGTTCTATTTCTGCAATGCCACTTAACCCACCTTGACCTACTTGAATTGATAAAGGTGTATCTCCCACATTCATATTAATGGAATATAAATACTCTTCTTTGAGAGATAACTTTGAGAATAGAGATAAACTATTCTCTAAATCACCATAATCAACACCATTGCTCAGGCTAGACACCACCATTTGATTTAACTTAAGGTTTGCAATTGATGATTTTTTAATTTTTGGATAGGGAACAACTTTTATAATGGCGTTTTCCGCTTTAAAGCCTTTATATAAATCACTTACTAATTTAACGCCTCTTTCATGCTCACCATTTGGTATATAGATTCTATAGTCTGGCTTGTTTTCAACTTTTACTGATGCACTTACCCATGGAGATATATCAGCTGTATAGTTTTCATTATCTGGAACCACCTTTTTTAGCTCTTTAATTATACTAGGCGCCTGATCGTAGTTATTTAAATGAAGTGATATATAGGCAACGCCTTTTCTAATGTCAGTAAATGAAAATTTGATTTCGTCTTTTAAAACTTGCTCAACTTGTTCTTTAACAGTAAATGCCAATTGCTGGCGTTTAGATAGTGGCAGCTCAGTATCATTAAAATATAAACCTACATCGACAATATTGGGGAGTGGTTGTGCTATCACATCACGTTTAACATCATGCCAAAGCAATCCAATTGCATGACTACATAGCCAAATGGTCAGCAATAATATGGAAATTGTGATCCAAACATTGCTGAGTAGCCTTTGAGTTTTAGGATACAAACTGGTTGTACGATGGTTGTCTTTTTCAGCGTTATCCTGATTGAAACTTGTAGTTTGCAAAGACAATTTTCCAGGAAATAACAAGATTAATGCCGGTAAAACAAATAAAGAAAACACTATCGAGGCAAGCAGTAGCACGATAATTACGAGCGATAACTCGCCTATCAAAGCCTTTATAATCGGCTGAGTAAAGAGTAAAGGTAAAAATACCGCAATACTTGTCATGGAGGTAGAGAGTACCGAACGGACAGATTCTCGTACTGCACCTATTACGGTGCGTGAATAACTGGTTGAACTCTCATTAGCTCTCAGATTAGTCAGTTTTGACCTGATTTTTTCGAGCACAAATACACAACTGTCAACGACTAGACCACTTGCAATACCAACAGCGCCCACAGATACTAAGTTTATGCCAGCGTTAAACAAAAATAGCAAGCACACACCAAATGCGATGGAGATTGGCATACAGAGTGTTATCAAGACCGTCGCACTTAGTTTTCTGAAAAAAACTAGCACGCTGAGTGCAGTAAATAGCATCCCAACTAAAACGGCTACCCCCATCTGATAAAGGCTTACTCCAATGTACTTCATCGGGCTATTTAATACGATTACTTCGCCAAGCCCATTTAGCTCCTTTGCAACAGCAGACTCAAATTGTTTTGAGATATCATACAAGTTTGTATCTGGAAGCGGCCATGCAGCGACCGCTACAACTTGCATATCATCAACATAAAAATAGCGGCTTGACTCTTTCACCTGCAACTCAACAGTCGCAACATCAGACAGCTTTACTAGCCTTCCAGCACCCGAACTAAGTACAAAGTTCTCAATTTCAGAGATAGTTTTTGCTGCTTGTCCAAGTGTCACTTGATATTCGGGCGTGTCACCAACGCTTCGAATCGTGCCTAAATGGGCATCAAAACGTGATTCTTTTAATTTATCAAGTACATCTTCTATACTGAGTTTGTACCTTACTAATGAATACGGATTTATTTTTACGATAACCTCTTTTTGGTCTACCGCAGAGACATAAACAGAGGAAATACCTGAGATGCTCGATAGAATGGGGGTTAGCCTTTGCTCTAAAGCAACACTCAGCGCTTCACTAGACATCTTTGTAGATTTAACTGCAATATAAAGTTCCAGGCCTGCATCATAGTAATAAGTTTTGATCGGAGGATAATTGCTGGGTAACTGAGATTGGTAAAAAGAAGCGACAGTGGCGACTTCCTTCATAGCTTCATTTGAGCTTTTATTCCACTCAAAAGCAGTATAATAAGTCGTTTTACCCGGTCCATATTTTGCGTCGACACGATCAACCCCTTCGATATTACGAAGAGATTTTTCCAATTTCTTACCTACAAGTTCTTTGAATGAGCTGACATCCATGTCATAACTTGCAACCACTCTGACCGTTGGCTTGGTACTGTTAGGGTACAGCGACACGGGCAGTAGCTCGACAACAAATGTGCTAAGCAACACTAAAAAGAATGTCAAACCTAATATAAATGCCCTATAAGGGTGCAGTTTCTTTAAGTAGAGATCTTGCATGCTATCCGTTCACAACTCTATAATTTTTCTTTTACTACAGAAGGCTTTTCACCATCATTTGGAATGCGATTTGATTCGACAATGACGTTCATATGCGTACCATAAGCGAGCTTAACTCGAGCGTATTGATCATCTAATTTCAAAATATCGACATGAGTCGTCTCAACAACACCTTCATCGTTCAATACGTATACAGCCTTCATACCCTTTCTTAGATAGCTGATGGGTATCTCTGCAACTTCATTAACGGTATTTTCTACCGTCACCTTGGCTACAGCAGAAGACAACTCAAAACCTTTACAGTTTAAAACTCGGCAATTTAGCTCAAACTCAACAATGTAAAATGGATTACTTTGAATCGGACTCACGACATTGTAATCGGTCAAGGTAAAGTGCTGGCTATATTTAGTTTGCGGAAATAGCTCTCCAGAAATAAGCGTTTGTCCTGATTGCAACAAAGCCAGCTCATTGGGAAGCATTTTGACCTCAATTTTGTACTCGTCTAGTGGAACTACATACGCCAACGTTCTGTTCTTTTCTACAAACTGACCTTGCCTTATCTTAGTCTGGATCACTTTAACCTTTCCAAACTCATTATTAATAAGCGCATTTTCAAACCCAGGATCGAGAATTTTTATTTCGTAAAGTGCTGCTTTATCTTCGATTACTTGACCATGAGTTACCGATGCATGTTTTACCAGACCGCTCACATGCGATACGATTTGATACACATCTTTATGCGCTACCATTCCGACAAAACTTCGTGAAGTCTTATTACTGTTCGCACTGATCGCTTTCACAGAAACTTCTAATTTATCTTGTTGATCCGCATAGCAAGGACTAGCAATTACAACTGCTAGTCCAACTGCGCAAGATGTTATTTTAGTTAGCATTTTAAACAGCATCTTTTAAAAACACCTTCTTCTACTGGCGTTAAATTACTAAAATATAAATTGTCTATTTCAGGGTTAGGATGCTTCCAATCGAAGTGAAACTCTTGTTCTTCCAACTCGAGGGGCTGAGTAGATTCTCGGTTAAGTAATGGCGATCCTTTATACAATTTTAAGCGTGTTTCATACTGGATAGGATCAATGATATCCGCAAGGTCATTACGAACAACAAACTGTTGGAACTGTGATAACTCTTCCTTATCAATCCAAGGGTTATACATAATAAATGTTGGATTGAGCTTTATATTTGCTTTGTTACAAATTTCGATAGCACGCTCGATATCTTCTACAGTGATATCTTTTGCGACTATGTCTAAAACATTTTGAGTAGGAAACTCTAATGCAGATGTAATAAATTTAACATTGCACGCACTTAATACAGGGATCAAATCTTCCAGATCAAGAATAAAATCCACCCTTGTCGTAAAGTCGAAAGTCAATTGAGGAAACTTTTCGTGCAGGGTCTGTATTAGCTCAACATTTCTTCGCTTAGCATTGAAAAAATCCGCATCCATGAAGGTTAAGTGATCCATCCCTTGAGCGACCATTTGCTCAATATCATCAACAATATACTGCTCATCAACCTTCACCACTTTAGTATCGTAAGCGGCAAAAACCGAACAGTATGTACATTTATGAATGCACCCTCTAGATGTTTCTAAACCACCTACAACCGCGCTTCTTTCGAGTAACTTTTCTACTTGCGGTTGTGGGTATTTAGACAATGGTGGTGCATAAGAGCGAAGTGGCATTCGAATGTTTTTTCTCGTAATGAGCGGATTAGGGATTGATCCGAGTTCCGCCATTTCGCGCGTACAAATACCCGCTAGGTCCAGCTCTTTACCTAATACCAAGTGATTAGCTAGACTCACAATTGGTTTCTCCCACTCTCCAACTATCGTGAAATCAACATAAGTTTGACTTAAGCGTTGCGGGTTAAGCGTCGCATATTGTCCAAATGCAATCAAAATTGCACTCGGGTTAAGTTCCTTAATTTGCTGAATAAGTTGAACGCCAGACTCAAGTGAATCGAACAATGGCATTGACACAGCAATTACAGTCGCAGCTTTAATTTTATCTTCATCAACACCATCAACATAAACATCTAATAACGTCGGGCTAAATCCCTCCGCTACCAAGGAAGTCGTTGCTGCTAGTGCAGAGATGGGTTGATAACCACCTTCGAAGGTGGACACAATTAGAATATTCATTTCTACCTCAAAAACTTTACTCAAAAATGTTTATGTCAACAACAAGATGACCCTGAACAACAGCTTTCACTATTTACATTACTAACGCTATTTTTACGTGTATTGCGAACTGCTCTAATAACTTTTAACTGCTCAGTACCACAGCAGTTTGATTGCTCAAATTGCTGATTAAAAAAGTTAATACTTTCAAAATCCGCACTAGATAAGATTCGCTCGTACTGCTCAATGTTTTTCTCAAGCATGGAACTACCAGAAGGCGTCAACATAAAAAGGACTCCTTTATCATTAAGTACCCTTGAAGCCTCATGAAAAAGTTCAATAATCTGGAAATGAGTCAATTGGCCAAGGTCGACGCTTGAAAAAAGGACATCAATAGAATGAGAAACGACTACTGGATTGTTGTTAAAATACTCAACACTACGGTGTGTAAATGCAGAGAAATCGCTGAAACTCTCCATTTTAAGGCGTTTGAATAGCGTTGACTGGCGGTATACATCTGTTCTGAGATCATGGTTTTGTCCGTGATAAAAATACATATTGTCATAACCTAGATCGTCAGCAACATCCCCCATCATGCCGTAAACATCTCTTAAAACAGCCGGATCGCTTTCAATGCCAATAACTTTCCCACCAGCACCAACTAATTTGGCAACTTTAAAAGCTAAGTGACCATCACTACACCCCAAATGTAGAAAGCGATTATTCTTATTAAGTGATAAATCAAATATATTCATCAATTCTCGCGTTAACGAATCGCCTAGCAGTATAGATAAACTGTTTTTCATTACTTGCCTCTTAAGAAATTAATCCTGTTAAATACTCTCTTGAAACTGCAGTTGTAGGTGCAGAAAATAAAGTGTGGGCTTCCCCTCTTTCAGCTAAATACCCAACTTCATCTTCGGTCCAAAACACGCAGCAGTTATCAGCTATTCGCTTTGCTTGCGCTAGATTATGAGTTACCACGATAATTGAAATTTCTTTTTTTAATTCAATAAGTAACTCTTCAATTGCTTTGGAAGAATATGGATCTAATGCACTACACGGCTCATCTAGAAGTAGAATTTCTGGCTCTAGTGCCAAAGCACGCGCAATACAAAGTCGCTGTTGTTGCCCACCCGATAGCGCGAGTGCAGAGTCATCTAATCGACTTTTTACATCATTCCAAAGCCCTACTTTCTCTAGTGCGGTTTGCATTTTTTGATAACGTACGTGTTTGTCACCAATACCATGATGCTTTAAAGGGAACTCAATGTTTTTCCTAATTGAAAGTGGAAATGGTTGTGGCATTTGGAATATGGTGCCAACGGTCCTTCTCAGCTGAACTTTATTTAAACGACGAACACCTTTCATCGGTGTTTTTGAGGCAATACAGATCTCTCCATCAAATGTACAATTTTGATAATCGCAGTTAATAGCATTAATCACATTTAATACACTTGACTTTCCACAACCAGAAGGCCCGACAAATGCCGTTATTTTATTTTTCTCTATATTGAGATTTATATTTTTTACTTTTTTCTCGCCTGAATAGAAAACATTAACATTAGATAGAACTATTGCATCATGTTGCTTTTCACACATTCTTATATTAAGGCTCACTGCATTATTCCTTCCATTTTTATATATAACCTTTGGAGCATATATAAAATAAAATTAAAGCTCATAACAATCGCAATAAGTACAATCGCCGAAGCATATACGTTGTGATCTGCTCCTGACACATTCATTGATAAATCAAATATATGAACAGATATACTTCTACCAGAATCCATAACCGATTCGGGAGTACGGGTGACATAACCTGCGGTATACAATAGAGCAGCGGTTTCTGCTAAGGCTCTACATATACTCAGCATAATTGTGAGAAAGATTCCCTTTGATGCCATTGGAATAACTAACTTTTTAATGCTGCCTAGTTTAGATAACCCCAATGCACAGGCGGAGTACCTAATCCTATCTTCAACATCTTTAAAAGATTCAATACACCCAGTTATAAATAGGGGTAAAACCATTAATGCCAGTGTTAATCCACCAGACAGTACCGAGAACCCCATACCAAGTTGGACACAAAAGAATTGATTTCCCATCAACCCAAATACAATCGAAGGGGTAGACGCTAGAATATCGAGTACAAAATATAAGAACTTGGATAACTTTGAGCTCTTATTTATATACTCAGAAATCAAAATAGATGCGCCCAACCCAATAGGTAAAGCAACAACAACACAAATAAAAAGAATCAACAGAGTAGACACTATAATGCTAAAAATGCCACCCTCTCTCCCTCCCATCTGGGGCACTTCGGAAAGAAAACCTAATGAAAGGTGTTCCACTCCACCAGCAACAATTGACACCGCCATATGCGAAAACATAATCAAGCAAACGATAAAAGCTGCGCTACACAGCATGTAGTTATGTAACTTTAAGTTCAGTTTTGAGATACTCATCGTGCAACCCCTATACGGGCGAGTGCCAACCTAGCTGTAGACAGAAAAACAATAAAAACCAATAAGATAAACCCACTAAAGAACAATGCAGAGCGATGTTCATCTACTGCGTATGCCATTTCCAAAGCTATGTTTGCGGTCAAAGTACGCACAGGGTCAAAAATTGAGTCAGGAACAGCCACTACATTACCTGTCACCATGGTGACAACCATGGTTTCTCCTATCACACGGCCAAAGCCCAGAATAGATAGAGAGAAAATAGCAGATAACTGGTTGGTCACATACAAAGGCCAAATCGCAGAATACTCGGTAATACCTAGTGCTGAGACCTGTTGTTGATGCTTTTTACGAACAGTTTCTAACTGAGATTTGAATAAGGCGATCAACAAGGGCGCAACCATCATTGCCAACACAATTTGTCCAGCAAATAAACTTGCTCCAGGTGATTTGATCTGGTTTATAAAGGGAACAATATAAACCATGCCCCAAAAACCATAAAAAACTGAGGGCAAAGCAGCGACAACAACAACGAATAGGTGAACTACATGCTGAAGTTTATTTGGCAAATAAAATACAATATAGATTGCGACTAACAAGCATAAGGGCACTGCAAGAACCATAGCCCCAACACTCACTAAAATTGACCCCATTAGCATGGGCACTAAACTCAGCTCACCATCAAGCGGAAACCAACCCTGCTCAAACGACATAAGTTGTTTGATTCCAATGTTACTAATAGCGAGCATAGAATTATTTGCTAGCAAACTGAAAATCAAAGCCACACTCACTGCAATGCATATGACTGCAATAAACATCCAAGTGTACCAAGTAGCTGTAAACAGCTTTGCTCGTCCGGCAAACATCATATTTATTCCGCTGGAACGAAGTTGAACGCTTCTATTAAACTGCTCTGGTGCAAAGAAAATTTAATAAATTTGTTTGCCGAGTCCGTCTCATTCCCGGAAGTGACCAAGTTTAATTCTCGGGTCATAGGGTACGTACGCTTGCGGACATTCTCCAAAGAAGGTATGTGGCCGTCAGCAGAAATTAGTTTGATTGGGGCTCCATTCTCAGCTCGATATTTCGCAGCGCCTATAGACACATAGCCAATTGCGAACTTATTTGACTCTACGGCCTTTATTCCTTGCTCGTTATCACCAATTACTATGTCAGCTTTTATTTTTGAATGCTTAATGCCTAAATATGCTAGGAATAATTCAAGAGTAGATCTTCCTGCCGCCTTAGAAATAACGACAATTTCTTCTTCTGGACCACCTAACATTTTCCAATTGTTTATTTTGCCGGTGTATATATCTATGATCTGTTTCTTGGTTAAATTACTCAGCGAGTTGCTACTGTGAGTAATTAAACTAATCCCATCAAACCCCAAAGTATAAGATTTGAGATCTTGCTCGGATTGTTTTAAAGCTCTCGATACCATACCGATATCACTCAACCCGCTTCTTGTGTCCATAACCCCCTTGCTAGAACCACCGGTTTGAACGTCAACAAGTACTTTACTTTGTTGCTGTTCATATACTCTCGCTATTTCTTGTATTACCGGAGAAACCGTTGAAGACCCCGTAATAAGCAGCTTTTGCTTATCATTGGCACTGGCTAAATTAGCACTCATCATGAGTGCCGTATAAAATATTATGCTTCTTATTTTCATTATTATTCCTTTGTGCAACAATCAAACGCTAAGAGTTAAGCAAGCGTTGGCTTTTCTGCTTGTGCAAAATAGTCATTTATTTGGCTAAGCGGCTCATTATCTCTAAGCATTTCCAGCAACTTAGGAAGCGACTCATAAAGATAGTTACCTACCTCAGCAAAAAACTTAGTTGATTCTTGTTCAGAGCTATTGGGAACAGCAGGATCCGGGAGAATCAATCTCAGTACCTGTGCTTTAAAATTAGGTAAAGGACAGACGTCATCAATTGCGCCACCACACACTGCAACAACCAAATCATCCTCTTTTAGTTCAAAAGGTAATTGCTCTAAAGATTTAGAAGTAAGGCCTTCGGTAGGAATTCTCTTTGAGTCTAAAAACCCAAGTGCATACTTGTTAACCATTCCAGATGATTTGCTACCCGCGCTATAGACGGAGAATTCATTTGGATTCAGATAATTAAATATTGATTCAGCCATTATACTTCTGGCGCTATTAGCGGTACAAAGAAAAACTATGTTCCTAGTTGACATGTTCAAAATTCCTTTCTCTTTATTGTTAGTTAACAAAAACAAAACAAAGCACAATGCACCAAATTAGTGCATATAAAACAATGAATAAAATATTTCTTTAAGGTACTAACTTGGTGAAAAATGTTCCAACAACCAAAACAAAAAATCAACATATGTTAACTTGAAAAAAATTCACGTTACCATGAAAGCTACGAAATAAGCGGCATTTGCGGGTTGAAATTTAACAAAACAAAATATTTATTTAATGAAAAATATTCGAAATAGTGAAAAAACCAAAGAACATAACGCTAAAAATAAATTAAATTACAAATAAACGGGGTAAAATCCATGAACTCACAAAAAACCAGATTTTAATAAGTATGTAATAAAAAAACGTTAAGATCAGTTCACAAACCAGTGGGGAAATAATTAACAAAATAAATGATGAGATTTTTTGTGGCTAACAACAATTGCCCATCGTGTGAATTAAATAAGCATTTGGTATAGCGCTAGTTCCAAAAACAGCAACTAATCAATGTGTAGAATTTCTGGGCTAAAACCAGTTTAATAACACTTTATTTACAAATGGGGGTTTACACTCATAGTAAGATCGAAGATACTCACATAGTTATATTAAAAAACAGAATTTCCCAATTTAGGTTAGACTCTACAATTCCCCCACCAGCGCTAAACATGAAAAACAAGTGTCGTCGACAATAATTTCAATCTCGTTTTGAGGACCAAGCAGGCCAGCGCAAACGTTAACTTCGAATTAGCGATACCGATATATATGCCGAAGAACTTAACAAGTCTTAATATTATTTAGAAAGCAAAACAGTATTGATGATAAACATTTATCAAAAACATAGTCTCACTATGGAGTAAGCTATACACCTAGCAAGGGAGGCATGAATAAATACGCAGTGCCTGTTTTCGCCCTCTCAAGGGCGCATCCCACAAGTAAATATGCTCGAAGTAATAAGCTATTTGCCTTGATTAGACACCCATTGGTCCGCCTTCATTTATACAATTGTTTGCACCTTTAAATAACTGTGCGAATGGGCCATTTCCGTAAGTAGCCCAAATTAAGGTTAACGGTGACTATCTAGTTACCTTAAACAATTGGATTTAGGCTGCGATGATATCGCAATAAGAGATTATGGGTGCCCCTATATGCATTTTCCGTAAACGATTTTAACGCCTAGAGACATAGCGAATTAAAATATATTTGATAATTTCACGGCAAATTAGCTGCTTAAAAACAGTTAAAATGGTTCATAATGCTTAATTGACCGAAGGAAGGTGCATATATTAGCCTCTCTATACACCAACAGCTTTACTGCGCCTTTCCATAAGCACAACGTCACGCCAAATTTCATGCATTTTGCCAAGCTTTTCACGAACACCCACTTGACGAAATCCATTTTTCTTATGTAGAGCTATACTGGCTTGGTTTTCAGGAAAAATAGCCGCTTGTAACATCCAAATATTGTGAACTTCTGCCTCCTGAATCAGCCGTGATAATAATTTTTGACCTAAACCTTTTCCCTGAGCTTCGCTTGCAATATAAATACTCACTTCAACAACCCCAGAATATACCGCTCGACCTGATACTGGAGAGAGTCCAGCCCAACCTACAACTTGACTACCTTCAATAGCAACAAGGCGACAACGTTCTAACAATGAACTATTCCATTCATCCCAATCTTTCGCTTTCTCTTGGAATGTTGCATTACCTGTATCAATCCCTTGCTGGTAAATTTCTTTAACCGAATGGAAGTCACTTTCATCAAATTCTCGAATAATCACTGTATCTCCGTGGGCAACTAATAACCTTAATTATCGAGCGACTGGGCCATTTTTATACCGAGAGCGCCTCGTTTTCATGCACTGTATACTTTTACCACTGATCCTAACTAATTGCTATAACATGCTTTCAGTGATTAAGTTGAGATAAAAATGAGCTACTTTGTCTATTTCCTCACAATAAGAAAAAGTATACGTAAACATCCTAAAATAAAGACGAATGAGATCTACACTTCGCTCAAGTTTTGTGAAAACTGGCAAAGCATGGATCCTGAAACGACAACGCACGAAACAGCAAGTCTAGTCGTACTTTCATCAAACCTAAAATCAGCGATGATTTAACATTTATAAAAGTAAACATTAAAAATTTAGCACATTGGGCTGCCAAAAATGGCTTCTTTTACTAAGATATTTATAAGGTTGAACACTACACACTCAACTTTTGACTTTTTTTCAATTATTGTTAATTTGAACTTAAATTAGTGATGATTTAATGGCATAGTGTCGTAACTATAGTGGGTAATCACATGCGGTGTATTACCCAACGGATATAAAAATAAACAAGTGCGTAAGGGAGAAATAATGTCCATCCAAGTAAATTTTGAACTCACTGATATTGATTTAGAACACTTTCGTTCTATGATGCAATCTGCGATCGAACGAAGTACCCATTTGAGTGAAGAAGAAATTATCACTAAAGCGCGCGAACTTGTCGAGCAAATGGAAGGGACCAATGTGCCTGAGTTTGTTAGAACAAGAATGATGTCGCTTTCAGCGCTTATTGATGCAGTTCAAGATGATGAGTGGCAAATGCCAGAAGATGAAAAGAAAGAAATTATGCTTTCTTTGGCTTATTTTGGTGAACCTGAAGATATTGTCCCAGACAATGTGCCTGTGCTTGGCTACATTGATGATGCCATTATGATTGAATTAGTTTTACAAGACTTATCTTTAGACCTAAAAGCATATCGTGAATTCTGCGGGTTCAGAGCAACTGAAGAAGCTAGACGTGGCGAGCATGCAAAAGTAAACCGTGAAAGTTGGTTAGCAAGCACTCGAGCACAAATCCGCTCTTCTATGCGCAGAAATCGTTCAGGTTCAAAAGGCTCTCGTTTCTTCTCTCGTATTATGTAATCGCCTTTGATGTACATTAAAATGCGATAAAGGGAGCATGGCGCTCCCTTTTAGTTATCTTGCATTTGGGTGAGCCACACCTAGCCAAGCTTTGTAAAGTTTAGCTTGTCTTACTGATGGCCGCTCAATAGCTCTGATATACTTATCTCTACTCGCTTTTCCAGATAGTTTAATATCAGTTTTCATAAGTTTATGTCGACGAATAAAGGTAACTTCTACTGTTTGTTGTGCACTAAATAAAGACAATGTATGAGCTAGATCTTTCCTAACATGCTGGTGATCGATTGCCACTATCTTATCGCCAACGGTCAATCCAGCAAGCCAGGCACTGCCGCCTCTGGCAACGTGCGTTAACTCTAACATTTGGCCAACACTCTTAGCAGTTCCATCAATACTGGCAACTGTTATCGTGCCAGACGGATAGACATGTTCTAAACCTACTTTTTCAAATAGCTTGTCAAAATCAATGATGGCAGGTTTTTCGACATACTTATCCCACCACGCAACATAACTATGACCGCTTATTTGTTTGAGGATCCGTTTGACATCTTCACTATTAAACGAGTTTGGTAGTTTATGCTGAGTATATAACTCACGGTGAACATCTCGATAGCTCACCTTACCGTCACTTTTATCAATAAGATCAATATCTAGTACCATTGACACTAATGCACCCTCTAAATAAATGTTAGTACTATAGTTTTTTCCGTGATCACCACCTTGGTTAATCCATTTGTCAAAGCTCGTATCCGCGACCGACTGCACCTCTCGGCCTGGGGTGGTTAAATGGCGGTTTAGTGTTCTCGTCAAAGACTTGTAAAACTCATGATTAGTTATAATGCCGGCACTTAACAACAAAAAGTGTTCCAAATAGCTTGTTGACCCTTCGACTAACCACAGCAAGTCACTATAGTTAATATCGACATAATCATAGGGAACTAACCCATCCGGTCGATAGTGCTTTACGTTCCAAATATGAATAAACTCGTGAGCTGCTGTTGAAATAAAACCAAGATAATCATCTCTAGATGCGAAGCTATCTCTATGCCTCTGAATTATGGTTGAATTTAGATGCTCTGTTGCCCCCCTTGCTCCATCCGTCGCGTGTACCATAAATACATATCGCTCATACGGATAATCATGCCAGATTAAACTACCTGTTTTAACCAGCTTTTTTAAATCTCGGATCATCAGGTCAACATCATAATTACCCTCCCCCCAAATAACCAATTCATAATCTCGGCCATCAACCGAGTACGTGTGTAACTCATTGATACCGGTTTCTATTGGGGAATCAAGCAAGACATCATAATTTGCTGCTTTAAAGCTGTGTTTTGTGTCAGCAAAATCCATTCCTGATACGGAGCGCCAATCGCTGGGTACACTCAAGCTGACTTTAACAGGCTCTTGTCTAAAAGAATCACTGAACATAAAAAAACCTGAAGCATCTATGAATGCATGGCTGTCATCTATATGCCGAGATCTAAGCGCTAACTCATTAGCATAAACTTGATAAGAGACAGAAACTTGTGCTGGCGCATCTAAATGCACTCGCCAAGTATTTTTATCAATTTTGTCCCATTTTAAGGTTTTACCTTGCGGTGTCTTAGCAGAAAAAAATCGAATACCATTGGCCATATCGAGTATTTCGTATCGGCCCGTCCGCCAATCGGGCAACATCACGTCAACATAAGATTGCGCAGACTTAGGAAAAGTAATTTCAACATTACCAAGGTGATGCTCAGGCTCTGTAATAGCAAGTCTGTATTCTACATCCGCAAAAGAAAGTGTACTAAAAAGCACCAACGAGGCCAGCGAGAGATTTTTTTTCATATCATAAAAAATTAAATAGTTTTCTTAAAATTAGCAAAATTCCTTATACTTGAGTTAATAAATTCGTTAAAGCTACATGATAAAAAGCCAAGTTGAGCATTAAATTCTCCCACATTTTTCAGTAATTTGATGTAAACTTGCAATTGATATAGTAAAAAAAGATGTTGGATTTTTGTGACTGATAAAACTGCACTATTGGAAAAAAAACTCTCTCAAGCTATTTCAGCAAGAAAAGCTTTAGAAGAGGCAAAAAAGACACAAGTTTCGATGCTATCTGATTTCGCGACCCGCCTTTCTTTTAGCTGTCGAGGACAAGATGTTGCGTTAGATAATCAACTTGCAAAATTTCGCAGTGCTTTGAATAAAGGCATGGAAATAGAACAGATCACCCCACTAATCGAAACAGCCATCTTACAATTAAAGCAGCAAGAAACTGTTTATGAAGCTAACGAGCGAGCGTTAACAACACACATTCAGTCTGCTGGAAAACAATTACAAAAATTAAAAGGCTTACCAGACGACACAAGGCGTAAATTACGACACCTACTCGACCATGAACTTGGCGATATCAAAGCAATCTCTGAGTTTATCCCTTTACTCGAAAAAGTGTTGCAATTTTACATGCAGACTTTACAAGCCAAGGCTGCACCTGAGTTCAGTTCATCACAAAACAACCCAGAGTTAGCCATCGAATTATTATCTCTGACTAATGAATTGGTCTTTGAAGAAGATGTTTCAGAAAAGATAAAACAAATAAAACAAAGCTTGTCTTCTGATGACTCAATTGATTCATTACTTGATAACGCCGTCAATATTATTCGAATTTTTGCAAAGTCAATTGCCAGAGAGCGTCAGTCTGCTCAAGGGTTTTTAGTTTCTTTAAATCAGACACTTGAAGAGCTGCACAAGTCAATTGTAGAGACAACTAGCCAATCAAAGTCAGTTAACCAAGAAGTGTCCGCTCTAAACAAGCGCATTGAAGAAAAAATCTCGACACTCAACACTCAAACTCAGCAAGCCACTTCGATCACTGAGTTAAAGCAGCTCGTTGATAATGAATTAAAAGAGCTAAGTAAAGATCTCATCGAAAGAGAGAATATTGAACGACGCGATAAAGAAGTTTTACTGCAAAGCTTCGACAAAATAAATGACCGCATCAATCTACTAGAAACAAAAGTAACAAATTACAAAAAACGTTTGAATGAGCAAAAATTCAAAAGCTTACTTGATGGTCTAACCAAGCTTCCTAACCGCGCAGCGTTTGATGACAGATATAACCAAGAATTTCACCTTTTTGAAGTTCACAATAGTGACGTGACACTCGTCGTAATCGATGTCGATCACTTTAAATCAATTAATGATAAATATGGTCATAGTGCCGGCGACAAAACATTACAGGTCATCGCTCGCGCACTGAAAAAATCAATACGAAAAGCAGATTTTATAGCCCGTTATGGTGGTGAGGAGTTTGTTTTATTGATGCCAGGGATGCCATTGAGCTCAGCACAGAGTCCGCTTGAAAAAATACGTAATACTGTTAAATCGATCCCCTTTAAATTTAAAGACAAAGAAGTACAAATTACGATTTCGCTGGGCGCGACACAACTTAAAAAGGGCGATACAACATTGTCTGCATTTGACCGTGCTGACAATGCCTTGTATGACGCCAAAAACTCAGGTAGAGATAAACTTTGCATTAGAGAATAACATGGAGAATGCCTATGCATGTACAGCTAAACCCCACTGGAGTTCTTAATTTATTATCACAATTAGAAGTAGACTTACTACAACAGTCTTCAACTTTCGAGAGATATCAATTATTTAGAAACTGCGTTTTAGCGGTACTGAACGTAGGCAGTCACACAGATTCAAGTTATGAGATTTATAAAAAGTTTGAAGATTTTAATGTCAAATTAGTCGCTCGCGAGCGTGGCATAAAGATCGAATTAACGAACCCTCCCGAGTCTGCTTTTGTCGATGGCACCATCATAAATGGTATCCACGAACATATTTTTTCTGTCATTCGTGACATTTTATTCATATGCCAACGCCATCAAGATACGCTCGTTGATCCTAAAGAAATTACCCATATGGTGTTCGATATGCTTCGAAATGCTGACGCTTTAGAGGTAAACACTGACCCTAATATGGTGGTCTGCTGGGGAGGGCACTCAATTAATGAGCAAGAATACAAATATACGAAAGAGGTAGGCTATCAACTTGGTCTGAGAGGGTTGAATATCTGTACTGGGTGCGGACCTGGCGCGATGAAAGGCCCAATGAAAGGTGCCACAATAGGCCATGCTAAGCAACGTATAACCAGCAACCGTTATTTAGGTCTCACTGAACCAAGCATAATTGCAGCTGAGCCACCCAACCCCATTGTTAATGAACTGGTTATATTGCCAGACATAGAAAAGCGACTTGAAGCCTTTGTTAGAACAGCACATGCGATTATCATTTTCCCTGGCGGTGCTGGTACCTCAGAAGAGTTACTCTATTTACTCGGTATTTTGCTGCATCCAGAGAATAACAAGCAAGTTCTACCTGTAATACTAACAGGTCCCGCTTCAAGTGCCGATTACTTTGACGAAATCGCGATGTTTGTTGAAAAAACACTTGGCAAAGAAGCACTCAAAAAGTTTGAAATTATCATTGATGACCCAGAGCGTGTGGCAAAACACATTAAGTCTGAAATGCCAAATGTCAGAGAATACAGAAAGTCAGAAGGTGATGCGTACTACTTTAACTGGACATTAAAAATAGAAGAGCCTTTTCAAATGCCATTCGAACCAACGCATGAAAACATGGCATCATTAAATCTACATTTAGATCAACCAAAAGAAATATTGGCGGCAAATTTAAGACGCGCGTTTTCAGGTATTGTTGCAGGTAACGTTAAAGACAATGGCGTCAAAGCCATTAAACAGAATGGACCCTATATTCTCGAAGGTGATAAATCCCTGATGTCAGATATGGATAAACTATTGCAAGCATTTGTCAGTCAAGGACGTATGAAGCTTCCAGGCAGCAAATATACTCCATGCTATAAAATTCAAGCTTAGTGTTAATTGAATCGACACAATTTACATTTTTAATGAAAACAAAACATTGTGGGGCGATGAACTCTCATTGCCCCTCTGATATAATCCGCTTTATTCTGAACTCTTTATGTTAATTTTGTTTATATATGGCTCATTTATTACTCATAGACGCACTAAACCTAATACGTCGTATTTATGCCGTTGATTGCGAGCAAGCTGGTTTAAATGATGAGCAAATTATTAAAAGCTGTTCCCAAAGAGTTAAAAATGCTTCTCGTAAATTATTGAAAATTACTCAGGCTACTCATGCCATTGCCGTTTTTGATGGCGATAAAAGTTGGCGATATCACCTTTACTCAGACTACAAAGCAACGAGAAAACCTATGCCTAACGAGCTTAAGGTCAATCTAGAAAATGTTGCTTCAGCGTTTACGGATAACAATGTTAAAGCCTATTTCCCAACGCAAGATGAGGCAGATGATATTCTTGCGACACTTGCGTTCAAAGCCTCAAATCATGGTGTTGCCTCAACCATAGTGTCCACCGATAAGGGGTTTTTACCGCTCATTAGCGAACACATCAAAATTTACGATTATTTTAAGCAGCAGGCCATATCAGCAGATGATGTGGAGAATAAATTCTCTATAGATAAAAGTAAACTCCATGATTTTTGGGGATTAATGGGCGATAAGACCAACGATATTCCGGGCGTGAAGGGGGTTGGGAAAAAGACCGCTATTGAAGTACTAAGTCAATTTGATTCGGTAGAACAAGCACTGGCACATCCGGAATTATCATCACCTGTGAGAAAGAAAATCGAGTCTGACATAGACAATTTCATTTTAAGTAAATCATTGGTTGCCTTAAGAACAGACATTGAGGTGGGTTTTACGCTCAAAGAGCTTCGGCTCTAGTTATTGCGTTAAACTCAAATTACTTGTTATAGATACAAGCTTCGGATAGTCTTACCCTGCTCTTTTCAGGTGACTTAAATGATAAAAAAAGTTCTACAATATATATTTCTAGGCCTCGCAGTATACGCTGGCATTGTCTATCTTGTTATCAACTTTTATAAAGATGATCCAAGAGCAATGCTTTGGAAAGATCGCGAAGCATTTAATAAGAGGTTCATTAGCAAACTAAAACCAGATACGCAAATGAACTTAGAAACAGTATTGGACAACCTCGGCAGCCCCGACCTTACTTATGTAAAGTCTGATGAAGATACCGTTTTTCAAATCGTATATTACAGAACACAACTGATGAAACCAGATGGTATAACCACACAAGACGAGTGTACCGGTTTATTGTTTAAAAATGGTCAGCTAATATTATGGGGTGCTGGTGCCATTGTAGCCTACGAGAAAGCGCTCAAGAATGACAAATAATAAAGATGTATCAAAACAACTTCATGAATTAGTGAATAAAACAGAGCAAACCCTAAGGCTTTATTACAATAAACAAAAATGGCCTAGTATCTTCCCCACGCTTGCTGAACTCGCGCAACTGTATGCAGAAACCTATCAAAACACACCAAACGCGCTACACAGTTATTTAACATTACATTTTAAACAACTTTCCCCTACTACAAACTTGATAGTAAAAAAATGCATATTAGTTTGTATTATTTCTCAAGGGCAGGGTTATTCATATAGGATTCGTCAGGAACTGCTTGTGGCATGTCTCGCAAGCTTCTTATGCGTAAAAAATGAAAGTGATAAACTACTGACTGCGAAACCGTTAACGGACCAAGGAAAAAAGATCTGGAAAATTAGGTATCAACTTGCGGTGAAAGTACTCCAGCATGGAGGCTCAGTAAACAAACAAGCTGCACGCATGATGTCTAGGCTCTCCCCCTATTGCGATACATTGAAAAGTAAGCGACTGTCCCCGCTATATGACAACATCACGCTCATCGTTGCTATTGCGCAAATCATTGCGACTGCTTTGGTTCAAAAACCAAAGCCCAACGCACTCGCATATGCAGTAAAGAAGCTCTATCTAGCTAGCCAAAATGACTTTGTTCGAGATACATTAAATAAGTTAGCAACACAATTTAGTCATTACCCTGTGGGCTGTAGTGCCCAATACAAGGGACAACATGCCTTACTACTGCAAAAGAATGAAAAAAACCAGATAATTTGTACATTCAAAGATCATAAAATAGACCGACTCGTCAAGACACAACAAAGACTCAACTTTGAATTTACGCCTATCAGCAGCGCAGATAAACATCTATTATTTAAAGTTTGGAGTCATATTGAATCTCAGCCGCTCGAATTGAGCCCAGACGGGTTTGATGCAACCTACTCAGTAATTGATAAACTTGGACAAAACAGCTTTAGTAGCTTTAGAGCAATTGAGAAAACCATTGCACCATTTCCATATATAGAGCAAGCTCTTCAGCAAGCAGCAAAACAGTACAATAGAGAATCACAAAAAGGCGCTAATACCCGCCACTGTTTAACTATGGTAGGCTTAAATACAGCTAGCCTTTTATGCCAAAGGGTGCTTATAGAACAAGTGATTTCACAACTAAAGCACCCTTTTGCAGTCGACATTTGGCATAAATACCAACAGCTTTCTTTAATACTCGCTACCCTAACCAAACAAGCCTATGGCCAAGCATATGAAAGTATACTATCACCAATTAGTGCAGTGATTGCTTTTATGCTTAAACATCATGACATAGATATAAAACGATTTACTTGTGTCAGCACGCAAAGTGATACTGCGACCCCCTACTCATTAGCAAGATTATTTGGCTTTTTAGAATTCAGCTCCGACAAGTTAGATGATTATTTCGCTCATCATTTTGATAACAGTGAGCCACATCGTGCTTTTAAACAGTCAGAGCGAGAAAAAAACAATTCGTTAAGCGAAGAAGCTAAGACATTTGTTGCTATCAAAGTACTTTCGATGATGTGGAGTAGTGCCTACTTTCAACCTACGGCATGGCAACGTCTTGTTTTAGAAAACCAAATAAAAAAGTTTGGTTGGGAAAGTGAAGAGCAGTTACACAGGGCGATTCTCGAGCTTTCGCTTCACAGCATGATTGAATAATATTTATTCTATAAATGTTAAATATACCAAACATAATTCTAATTTATGTCTTTTTATCATTCCTTGCTGGAATATCTATGAATAAATTGCTATAAAACGCGCTTAATTTTTCAAGCGAACACACACTTTTTATTTGATTGACTACAATAAACAAGTCCTTCTTTAATCTTGTGTACAATTTATTTTGATAAAGGAAAACTAAATGGCTAAGCAAACAGTTACCGTTATTCGTGGTGATGGTATCGGTCCAAGCATCATCGACTCAGCAATTGAAATCTTAAACGCAGCAGGCTGTGACTTCGAATACAAATACGTTGACGCAGGTCTTGCAGCGCTAGAAAAAACAGGTGAGCTTCTTCCACCTGAAACTCTAGAAGCAATCGAGCGTAACAAGCTTACATTAAAGGGTCCTTTAACAACGCCAGTGGGCGAAGGCTTTACATCTATCAATGTTACTTTACGTAAGCAATTCGGCTTGTATGCTAACGTTCGCCCAGTTAAATCTTTCGAAGGCACTCAAGCGCGTTATGAAAACATCGACATTATCACAGTACGTGAAAATACGCAGGGTATGTACTCTGGCCTTGGTCAAGTAACGTCTGAAGATGGTACTGAAGCTGAAGCAATGTCAAAAATCACTCGTGAGGGTGCAGAAAAAATTGTCACTTTCGCTTATGAACTTGCACAACGTGAAGGTCGTAAAAAAGTCACTGCCGTTCATAAGGCAAACATCCTTAAATCAACTTCTGGCCTATTCCTTAAAGTTGCACGCGAAGTTGGTGAGAGATTCCCTGATATCGAATCAGCAGAAATGATCGTTGATGCTACGTGTATGAAACTAGTTATGAACCCTGATGAGTTTGATGTTGTTGTAACAACAAACTTATTCGGTGACATCATCTCTGATCTATGTGCTGGACTTGTTGGTGGTTTAGGTATGGCACCAGGTGCAAACATTGGTGAAAACGCAGCAATTTTTGAAGCGGTACACGGTAGTGCACCTGATATCGCTGGTAAAAACCTAGCTAACCCTACATCTGTTATCCTAGCGTCTATTCAAATGCTTGAGTACTTAGATATGGGTGACACTGCAGAGCGTATCCGCAGCGCAGTTGCTGATGTAATCAAATCTGGCGACCGTACAACCCGTGACCTTGGTGGTAACCACGGCACTACTGACTTCACACAAGCTGTGATCGAGCGTCTTTAATTTTAAGACTTATGAGATAGTGCGCCCTGCACTATCTCTGTTTATTATTTACTGACTTCCCTGATAGACCCCTGCTTTAAAAGTTTCAAACTCTTTTTTCATTACTGCTGAGCTTTGCACGATTTTTTGTCAATATCGCCTTAATAAAACGCGACTTTTTGTTCCTTATTCCAAAATATTAGCACCGCTAAATTACGCATAATTCACTGTTTTTATAAAATGAAATACTACATTTCAAATTTATCAACGCAAAATAGGGATATATTATGCGCATTAATGGATGGCTCGCTTGACAGAAACATCAATTGCCCTTTAAATAAACAGTGTTTAAATAATTTAGCAGATTTGAAATGACTTTAGTTAAGCTTGTACAAATGGTTCTCGTGGTGGTCTTATTATTAAGTCCATAGGGGCCTGTGTGAGTGTACGCTTTCATCGACCCCGCCAATCAGCGGGGTTTTTTTATGCCAAGATTTAACTTGGCTGAGGAATGAGGTAATGAATGAGCAATTTAACGGCTCCGAGTTAGTTGTAAAGGCGCTGAGCGATTTAGAAGTAGAGTTTATCTTTGGATATCCAGGCGGTTCTGTTTTAGACCTATATGATGCCCTGTTTGAACAAAGTGATGTAGAGCATATTCTCGTTCGTCATGAGCAAGCCGCTACGCATATGGCAGATGGGTATTCTCGTGCAACTGGCAAAACAGGTGTTGTACTTGCCACATCTGGCCCCGGAGCTACAAATTGCATTACTGGGATAGCAACCGCTTATATGGATTCGATCCCCATGGTTGTACTTTCAGGACAAGTACCATCAAACTTGATTGGTGATGACGCGTTTCAAGAAACCGATATTGTTGGATGCTCAAGGCCAATCGTAAAACATAGTTTTAACTGCAGACACGCTGAAGAGATACCGGCTATTTTAGCGAAAGCTTTTTATCTAGCAGGTTCGGGCAGGCCTGGACCTGTGGTTGTAGAGTTACCTAAAGATGTTTTAAACCCTCAAATTAGATTTAACTATACCATGCCTAAACAATTAGACATGAGAACCTATAACCCCAATAAAAAGGGGCACACTAAGCAAATTAAAAAAGCGGTCGAAGCAATTTTACAAGCGAAGAAGCTGGTTATTTATTCTGGCGGCGGAATTATACTTTCCAATACGTCGGAGAAACTGACGGAGCTTGTCGAAAAACTGAATGCCCCCATCACCAACACCCTGATGGGCTTAGGGGGGATCAGTGGCAGCCATCCAAACTTTATTGGCATGTTAGGTATGCACGGCTCTCTAGAAGCAAACAAAGCAATGGCCAATGCCGATACAATATTGGCGCTAGGAGCAAGGTTTGACGACCGCGTAACAAACAATGTAAGTAAATTTTGCCCAAATGCAAAAATTGTCCATGTTGATGTTGACCCCACGTCAATTTCAAAAACGATTCAGGCACATATTCCTGTCGTTGGTTGTTTAGACACAGTGCTTTCACAACTGCTAGAAGGCATTAACAATAGCAATATTGCTATTGATCGCAGTGCACAGGAAGTTTGGTGGAAAGACATAACCCAGTGGCGAGCGCAAAAGTGTTTGGATTTTAAAACTGATGCTGACAAGATCAAGCCACAAACCGTTATTCAAAAGTTATATGACGTCACACATGGCAATGCATATATTACCTCTGATGTTGGTCAGCACCAAATGTTCGCAGCGCAATATTACCCATTTAAAAACCCTCGCCAATGGATCAACTCAGGCGGCCTTGGCACGATGGGTTTTGGGCTTCCCGCTGCGATGGGCGTCAAGGTCGCTTTTCCTCAGGATGAAGTTGTATGCGTAACGGGAGATGGTTCTATCCAAATGAATATTCAAGAACTCTCTACCTGTCTACAGTATGGACTGAATGTTAAGGTAGTCTCTCTTAATAACCGCTCCTTGGGCATGGTGAGACAGTGGCAGGACATGCTATACGATGGTCGTCACTCAAGCTCATACATGGAGTCTCTGCCAGACTTTGTTGCTCTTGCAGAAAGCTATGGGCATATCGGGATCCGTGTTGACCACCCTGATGAACTTGATAGCGCACTTAAAAAGGCATTTTCAATCAACGATCGCCTTGTATTTTTAGATATTAGAGTTGATGAAAGCGAGCATGTTTACCCGATGCAAATAAAACATGGTGCCATTGATGAAATGTGGTTGAAAAAAGGAGTAAAAGTATAATGCGGCGTATATTAGCGATTTTATTAGAAAATGAACCTGGTGCACTCTCTCGTATCGTTGGCCTTTTTTCTCAAAGAGCATACAACATCGATAGTTTAACAGTTGGTACAACGGATGATAAGACCTTGTCTCGTATCACTATTACAACACATGGTGATGATAGAGTGGTTGAGCAAATCACTAAGCAAGTCAATAAACTTGTCGATGTGCTTAAAGTGTTTGATCTAACAGAAATCAATCACATTGAAAGAGAGCTTTTAATGGTAAAAGTCTTTACCAGAAATGAAGCAATGAGAGCCGCTGTGACACGTGTTAGTGATGTATTTGGTGCCTCAATCGTCGATATGGGCAAACAAAGCTACACTCTACAATTAGCAAGTAGCACGGATAAAATAGAAAGCTTTCTTGATATGTTGCGTCATGAAAGTGATTTAATTGAATTAGTTAGGTCAGGCGCGGTGGGTATAGGCCGAGGTGATAAAGCACTTAAAAGCTAATAAACACCACCCAATACTGTGAGCGGCGCCGTTCACAGTAGAACAAATTTTTGACTACACAAGCAGGTCAAACAAACTACAAATTCCAATTAAAAATAAAAAAAGAGCCATCAGGCTCTTTTTTTATTTACAGATTTGAGTCTTAAACTCAAACTGAATGTATTCATCACTGAATTACAGGTTAACTTGATCCTTTAGACCTTTACCCGCTTTGAAGCTTGGGATATTAGCAGCTGGGATTTGGATTTCTGCGCCAGTCTGCGGGTTACGACCTGTACGTGCTGCACGCTCTTTCACAGAGAAAGTACCAAAACCAACTAGTGCTACTGAGTCGCCATCTTTTAGAGCTTCAGTTACAGCACTAGTTAAAGCATCTAATGCACGGCCAGCTGCCGTCTTAGAGATATCAGCGTCGTTCGCGATCTTTTCAACTAGTTGAGCTTTGTTCATTTTAAAAATTCCTATATTTTTTATTTTCTGCCGGAGCAAATTCTATGTTTATTCATTTTAAGCATTAGTGCAAGCCAAAATTGAACTATATTCGAAATTAATCTGACAAATTGTACTTGCACCACATGCATTTAGCTAAAAAAGGAACGAATTAGCTTATTACCTCATCATTCCGTCTTATGTGCGATTGTGCGTCTAGCCAGCGCAAACACTCAAAACCAATAAACCATATTGCGCCATAGATAATCCAAAATAGCCATAACGGTTCAAGCGTGCTCAATACACCAGCCTTTGAACCCGCGTAATAGCTACCGGGCGTGCACAACCAAACAATAGGCGCTCTAAACTTTATTGGCAAATGAAAAAGCTTATTTAATGACTCTCTAAATGAAAATAATAATGCAATCCACAGCATGACCAACCAAATAGGAATTAAGGCTGTACCGTAATTAATAACACCTACAGTGACAGCTATTATCTCTATCGATAAACCAACTGATAAGCCAACAAGCACAAATTTAAAATCTCTACCTTTATGCGCACTCAGTAAAAACATCAGTGCAATGGTAGTAGCAACTGGTAATAAGGCGTTCTCTTTTAAAAAAAAGACAGAAAACCAAGCTAACTGAAACAATACAAAGTTAGTAACGACAGAATACTTTTTCATCATCGCTTAAATACCTTGGTTTTCTAGCGACCAGATGCACAGCGCTGGTCGCTCTTTGTTTAAACCCACCTTCACAATAACACAGGTAGAATTCCCAAAGGCGATAAAAGCGCTGATCAAATTTTTGATTATCTAACGATGGCCATGCTTTATCAAAGCGTTCTCGCCAATCAAACAATGTTTTGGCATAGTGTAAGCCGATATCTTTGACAGAATGGACGACTAAATCTGTACTGCTACATATTTGCTTACTCATCTCAGTGATTGATGGCAAGCAGCCACCTGGAAAAATATATTGTTGAATGAAATCAGAATTTTTTAAATAATGGTGATAACGCTGACATGCAATCGTGATAGCTTGTATCAACATGACGCCATTAGGCTTAAGCAAGCTGCTGCACTTTTCAAAAAAACCGGACAGGTATTCATGACCAACAGCCTCAATCATCTCAATAGACACGAGTTTATCAAACTTACCATTCAATTCTCGGTAGTCATCTTTAAGTAGCGTAATTTGGTCCTGTAAGCCAAGCTCAATAATCTTCTCTCTGACATACGCATGCTGTTCTTCAGAAATAGTGGTAGTGGTAACTTTGCACCCATAATTTAGAGCGGCATATATTGCAAATGCTCCCCACCCTGTCCCAATCTCAATAACATGGTCAGTTCTTTGTAAATCTACCTGTTCACATATTTCTTTGAGTTTATGTTGCTGAGCCTGCTCCAGTGATGCGTTATGAGTTGGATACACCGCGCTAGAGTACAGCATTTCTTCACTAAGAAATGAACTGTATAAATCATTGCCTAAATCATAATGCGCAACAATATTTTTCTTTGAGCCAGATTTTGTGTTTCGATTTTTAAAATGCGTTATTTTGTTAAATAAACCAGAAACCAAGGCAAACTTCTTTTCAAATGCATCAAGCACATCTTGATTTACCACAAATATCTCAATCAATTTAGTTAAATCAGAACAGGACCACTGCCCTTCAATATAAGACTCTCCTGCACCAACGCTGCCGCCTAATGCAAATTTGTTATACATTTGGCTAGATTCTACATGAATGACGGTACTATCTAAGCTGTTTTCATCGCCGAAGATATATTCTTGGCTTCCGTCGATAAGCTTAATTTGTCCCCAAGTGATTTGTTCTAACGCTTTTAACACCAATGCTTTACACATTTTAGTTAAAAAACTGTCATTGCTCTCACTGCTATAGGATTGTGTCGTTTTTTCCATCTTACAAACTTCCAGGATGACTGATAAAAGGAACTCGCTTTAAAAAAAGCTTCAACGCCTGCCAATAAATACCTTTTAAAATTGAAAAGGTCATTGCTGGAAACTGCTTTAATAAATGACTCACCGAAGATTTTTCTAGTGGTACTCTTTGCAGTCTCAATGTTGCGTCAAATAAAAGTTCACGCTCTTTTTTATTTTCAATATGGACAAAGGCATGCTGCGAAGGCGCTTTTATATGCCAATGATATTCCATATCTAAATTCATGAAAGGTGATACGTGAAAGGTCTTTTCAAAGTTCACTTTTTTCCCGAGAGGGACAAGGTAATAATGCCGTTCATTCCATGGTGTGTTACTAACTTCAGCAATCATGTGGGTATATTCCCCATCTTCCTTTGAAAAAAAATAAAAATTGACTGGGCTAAAATAATAGCCAAAACATCGACACTGAGCCATCAAATATACTTTGCTATCAGGTGCATCTACACCCATTTCACGGCTTTTATCTAATGCACGCTGTTTTAAGCTTTTCGAAGACCCTATTAAATAATCTGCCTGTTCAAACCGTAGTAGCTTTTTTCCCTTAGTGCCAAATAATGGATGAATGTCGTCTAAAAGGTGTTGCTCATCAAGATCAATACACATCATATACATGGGATATTTAAAGTGATGTTCAGCTACTGCAAAGCGTCGATGCCTTACATCACCTAAATAAATGGCACTATTCAAAGCTCACCCCGAGCTTCTCAGCGACATCAACAGCACTTCTTATTCCATCTTCATGAAAGCCATTAAACCAATATGCACCACAAAAATAAGTTCGGTTTATACCGTCAACTTCAGACTTTCTTTTTTGTGCACGAATGCTTTGTGTATTAAACACTGGATGATAATAAGTAAATTTTTGAATTATTTTATCTTGGTTTATCTGTTCATCATTGTTTAATGTTACACAATACTGTTGTGAAGAAGATAAGCCTTGCAGGATATTCATTTGATAAGTAACGCTTGCAGGCCTTGTTTGACTCTCGTCTAACGCATAATTCCAGCTCGCCCAAGCAGCCCTTCTTTTAGGTAACACAGATATGTCTGTGTGCAAAACCACGCTGTTAGGTGTGTATGGAATCGCGCCAAGTACTTCCTGTTCTATTTCACTAGCGTCACCGAGCAACTTTAAAGCCTGATCTGAATGACAAGCAAATACTACTTCATCAAAAAGCTCTGTACCGCCATCATCAAATGTGATTTCAACACGATCCTCAAAGCGCATCACCGAGGTTATATTTGCACCTAGCCTGATCTTGTCTTTATAGGATCGCGTTAATGGGCCAATATATTGTTTGGAGCCACCTGGAATAACATACCATTGAGGCCGACCGGCTACATCCAATAAACCATGGTTGAAGAAAAATTGAATAAAAAACTGAATCTCAAAGTCAAGCATTCCCTTTAAACTGGTAGACCAAATTGCCGCACCCATTGGCAAGATATAATGCTTTTTAAAAAACTCATCAAAACCATGGGCGTCAAGAAAGTCTCCCAAATTTGTATGCTTGGAGTAATCACCACTGTGATAAAGCTCTTTAGCCAAACGGTTGAATTTAACAATACTGTATAAGAAACGCCAGAAAGTTGGTGACAACACATTGCGCTTTTGTGCAAACAAAGAGAAAAACGTATGACCGTTATATTCGAAGTCTCTATTAGCCGTTTTGACACTGAAACTCATTTGGGTCGGCTTACGTCCTACACCTATTTGATCGAGCAATTTTTCAAACAAAGGATATGTACGGTCATTAAACACTATAAAACCTGTATCAATACCTTTGACGCCTTCAGGCGTATCAACATCAATTGTCGCAGTATGACCACCCAGTCTATCTTCTTTTTCAAATACAGTGACGTTATGTTTCTTATTTAATAAATATGCCGCACTGAGGCCAGATATGCCGGAACCAATTATTGCAATATTTTTCAACGTTTTATCCTTTTGGCTAGTGGCAGCCATAAACTGAATGGAAGTAATGAGAACAGTTTTAAAAACAGCGTGAAACGCTTTGGAAAATGCACTTCATTCTTACGCTTTAAGACACCTTGATAAATTCTATCTGCGGCTTGTTCAACACTCACTAAGCAAGGCATAGGGAAATCGTTTTTATTAGTCAATGGTGTCTCTACAAAACCGGGATGAACCAAGGTTACATCTATATCTCTAAGTTCAACCTGCATGACACGCGTTAAATAGCTTAATGCCGCTTTTGACGCCCCGTACGCTTGGGCTCGAGGCAGCGGCAAAAAGCTCGCGCTAGAACTGACGATTACGAGTTGACCACCTTTTTTTATTTTTGGTATGAATGCTTCAAGACAGTACCCTGTTGCAATCAAGTTTGCATGTATCACTCGTTCAAATAATGCCGAATCAAATTTGTTGGCGTCATCTATATATTCGCATACACCAGCATTTAAAATTATTATGTCGTGCGCATCCATTTTTTCTGCTGCATCAAAAACCTGTTGTTTTTCGATCATATCGAATCTTGATGTGGTCACACCCCGCGATTCAAATTCTGCTAGTTTGCCTTGGTTACGTCCGCAGGCTGTCACAATGGCTGACTGTGCGTACTTGTAAACCAAGGCTTCTCCGATACCAGAAGTTGCACCGGTTACCAGTATATGTTTTTTGCTTTCACTCATGAAACAGCCCTTTTCTCAAGCGTCTTAATTACGCTACCAAGAAGCGGTATGTTCCTGTACAACAACGCCCCCACATCAAAGTAGTCTCTGTGACTAATGACTTTAGATCCTTTAAAAGTGAGCTGGCTATGACCTGCTACCGTGATATTTTTCTTGTTATTTAGCTTGCTATGAGAAAAGTGCATTTCCCAATATAAAAAACCTTTATTATCTACAACATAATGTTCGTTAATATCAAAAGAAATGGAATTTACATTTGCATATAAATTCTCAAAATATTTAGTCAAAGCTTCAATTCCTTCAACTTTATGTAAAGGGTCTGAAAAGACCACACTATCATCGTAAATATTTTTCAATAAGTTAAGGTTTTTATCTGACAGCTGATTATAAATATCTACAAAGTTGTTAAGGTGTTGTTCCATTTCTATACCTTAAATGCATCAAGCGCTCTGGCTCTCGCTTCTTTATGTTCAACTATAGGTGCTGTATAACACGGTCTGCCGACAGCGTTAATATAATCATGAGGAAAATGAATATATTTAGCAGGCACCCATTCTAATTCTTGTACATATTTACGAATAAAAGTTCCATCAGGATCAAACTTTTCACTTTGGGTTATCGGATTAAATATTCTAAAATATGGCTGTGCATCGCACCCAGTGCTCGCAGCCCATTGCCAACCACCATTATTTGCAGCCAGATCACCATCAATGAGCTTACTCATGAAGTAAGCTTCACCTTTACGCCAATCAATTAATAAGTGTTTAGTTAAAAAGCTCGCAACGATCATTCTCAGTCTATTATGCATCCACCCAGTTTGATTCAACTGACGCATAGCTGCGTCGACAATGGGGTACCCTGTCTTACCTTCACACCATGATGAAAATGCCTCTTCATCATCTAGCCACTGCACCGCATTATATTTTTCATTAAAATTATTGCCCTTGCACAGTTTTGGAAAGATAAACATTAAATGCCGATAGAACTCTCTCCAAAGTAACTCATTTATATAAGTAAATGCAGAGGTTTTAGTTCTATATAATACATCTGGCATCCGTTGTTGAATTCGGCCAATTATATCTTTTGCAGATATAATCCCTAATGCAAGATAAGGACTCAACCCAGAGGTCCCTTTAATACTGGGTATATCTCGATATTCACTATATTCGTTTAACTTATCTTCTAAAAATTGTTCAATAACCTGAGAAAGTACATGGTCATCTACTGGCCACTTTTCAGAAGCACCGTTAGTAGCTAACAAGTCCGATGTTTGCCAAGCAACAGGCTGATTTACCGAGCGAATATACTCGCTTATTGGAAAAGTATACTGTGAATATTGTGACAGCCATGCTTTTTTAAACGGTGTAAAGACCTTAAACATCTCTCCACCTTTAGTAACTACACTACCGGGTGGACAAAGCACATCACCATCATACAAATGCAGCTCAGCCCCTAATGACATGCACTGTTCATCACGGTTTAATTCATTAATTTCGTACTCTCTATTGGCATAGATATGAGTAAAACCATGCCGTGCAATAAATTCTTCAAGTCTACTAGGTAGTTGCTGAAAGTCTTGTGCATCAATCACATGAAGCGTTATACCCAACTCTGCTAATTGACCTCCAAGATAATCAATACGCCTTTTAACTAAATCAACCTGTATTTCACTGGTCTTGTGTGATTGCCATTGTTTTTCACAAACAAAAAACAGCGCCTCAGTGGCGCCGTTGTTAATTGCGTCTTCAAGCGCTTGGTTACCAGATAACCTTAGATCACGCCTGAACCAAAAAAGTGCTTTACTCAAATTGAGAACCTTAATTTTAAATCATTTGGATATGGGTCAAAGTACACTTGTTGTTCTAAATAAGACTTGGGGTGCACACGCAAATGATGCTTCAACAGTGTCAATGGCACATTCAATGGCACAAGCCCTGTTCTGTATTCATCAATAGCTTCAACCATTTCGGCCTTTTCAATACTTGATAACTCGTTTTTGAAATAACCTTGTAAATGTGCCAACGTGTTTGCTTGCGCTTTTCTACTTGCTGGCTTTTTCAAAGCTGACATTAATCCGCTAATATATTGATGTGCGACTTGGACTGACTCTTTTGGTTCGCCTTCAGCAAGTAACCGACCAAGCGTCCTATAAGCAGCGTAGTTATGACTCATAAGTAAATACTTGTGTTTGGCATGGAACTCCGTGAGCATGTGCTTGGTGACATCTTTTTCCATTAACTCTTGCCACGACTTATACACGAAAACTCTCATTACAAAATTCTCGCGCAAATGCACATCGTTCAACCTGCCGTTTTCTTCACATGGCAGTAAAGGATTGTGTCGCATTATCTCAGCAGCGAACGCTCCGACACCTTCAGCTGTAGCGCCAGTACCTGTATCGTTATAAACTTTCACACGCTCCATACCACAACTTGGGCTTTTTGCGCAAAAAACGAACCCAGACAACTCTTTAGCTTTTGTTTGTGCGATTTTTTTGCCGTATTCCGTTAATTTCGGACCAACATCTTGTGACCCGTCAGGTCTACATACTTTGATTGTATCACCATAGCGAACTTGCCTTATGGTCTCACGAGGCACAGGCATACCGATGGCTACTTCAGGACAAAACTTAACAAACTCTACATGCTTGCTGAACTCGTCCATACAAAAATTCGAGCGTTTATGTCCTTTATCAAAACGAACCCTGTCTCCACCAAGGCATGCGCTTAATCCGATCTGTATAGGTGTTTCAATTTGCATACTTATATTGCTCCCTAATAAATCAGTTTGCCAATAGGGTTTAGAAGCTTACTTAACCCTTTGTTAAAATGCAGGGCATTATCAACTAGTGTGAAACACAGACAACCTTCTTCAGTTTTAGGGGTGTGATTGTGACGCCCATCTAACATGATAAAGTCGCCAGGAACATATTTGCCACTCTCGTCTTCAAACGTCCCATCCAAGAGTAATGTTAGCTCAAAACCAGTGTGAGTGTGTTCTGGTATCTCTCCACCAGGTTTAATATGAAGTAAACTACTACGCATTGGGCCTTCATCGAGTTCGAAGCGAGCACGAGATACCTTGCCTGCGTTGATGAAACTGCCAAGCTTCAATGCTGCGATGGCTCGTGGTAATTGCACAGATTTGTCTTGATAATCAAACATGCTAGCTTCGAGAGGTTTAACATGTGTATCAACATCAAGGGACGTAATATCACTCAACATAGCGTCGAACAATAAATCATCTTCTGTCGAAATATTGTCGCCATGGAAACCACACTCCGCTGATTCACTGTTGAAGAACTGCGTTGCTAGCTTCGCTTCAAGCTCTTCTACTTCACACTTACATTTATCGCAAAGTTCAATGTGGGCAGCTATGGCCACACTCAAACCAACAGGCAGTTCTCCGGCGACGTGCTTGTGCATTAACTGTTTAGAGGGATGATATTTAATCATGCTGCTCTCCCAATTCGACTTTTAACTTCTTCAACGCCAAGCGTAATCTAGATTTAACAGTGCCTACAGGGATCCCTAAATGATGTGCAAGCTGTTCTTGCGTCATATCTTCAAAATATACTCCCACGACAACGTCTCTTTGTGCAGCGGGTAAATTTTTGATTTTTTCTTTGAGTTGATTTGTTTGTAAGTGATCTTTAAAGCTTTTCTCACACACTTGCTCATCATGAAACAAGGGCCATATTTCTTCGCTTAAATTGTCTTCTCTGTTACTTTTAACTTTTCTTAGCGCATCAAATGACGCATTACGCATAATTGTGTATACCCAAGTTGTTGCTGCGCCTTTATCTTGGTGGTAAAGCTTGGCCTTTCTCCACACTGAAGTCATGGTGTCCTGCACCAGCTCCATTGCCATCGCTTCCGAGCCAAATTGTTTAATACCGAAGCGCTTTATTTTAGGTGCAAAATACGAAAACAGATATGCGTAAGCTTTTTTGTCTGCATCATTCGCAACTTTAACTAATGCTTGAGTTAACTGCTCTGAAGGGGTTTCTTGCATCCCTTGGTTTATACCTTTTTTTGTGCGGCAATCTCGTGATTGCTCTAAACTAACCATAATGTAACACTCTCAGCCAGTAACATATTAGACTATACGGCGTACTTTCACATTGAGATCACTCTTGTTCATCAAAAACTTCAAACAAAACGCCCGCTACGGCTTGATAAGTTCGACAGCTTTGAATTTTTTGCTTTTGAGTCAGCGTGAGCGGTAACAACTCCAACCACCTGGCTGCAACCCAAATCGGATCCGCATAATTTTTCTTTTTATAAAGATCATTGAGCTCAGTGTTAACCACGAATAGATCTCTCAGCAAATCAGCTAAACGTTCATGATAAACGAAGCCATCACTACCAAGTTCCCACAATGGCTTATCAACCGTCTCACACCAGCCATACTTTAAATTCAATTCATCAGTCGACACATCTGAAATCAACACTCTGTGCCGAGCATATACGTCTATAAGCAGCTGACCGCCGCTGTCTTGTGAAAAGTCAACAATTTCAACAAATACACCTTCTCGTGAAACTTCTGTCGTAGACGTTTTATCGCTGTGACACAACACAAAACCACTGTGCTCTTTCATGGCCGTTTTAACCATATGCAAATAGCGTGGCTCGAATATACGTAACCGCGTATAGCCTTGCGGTAAAATATATACTGATAAAGGAAAAAGTGCTCGTTTCATATTAACTTAGTTGTGATAATCTCTAAGTCTATTTACGCCAACGTGTTCTAAACCGATCAACCCAATTTCCGAAATTATCTCGATGCTTTCTTACCAATCCGCTTAATTAACGCCACAAATACTTGCCAAGAGATATTTTTCCATTAAGCATCTCTACACCCTCTTCCCGAAGCTTCAGCGACTGGGCGTTAAACTTCTCACTGTCAGTTGGAAAAGAAATTTTCCCCTGACTGTTGATCACTCTGTGCCAAGGTAAAGTGCTGTCACCTGGCAAATGCTTTAATAGATAGCCCACCGAACGCGCATGTTTGGGAGCACCAGCAAGCTTTGCTATTTGACCATAAGTAGCGACATTCCCTTTCGGAATAGCGCCTATAAGTGTGTATACATTCTGTTTGAATTCATCGTTCACTATACTGCTTACCTAACTCTTTAAACCCTTCCCACAAATACTGCGCAACAGAGCCATGATGGGGTAACTGCCTTCTAAACGCATGGATATCAACAGTGAACTGATCTTGCCTATCTGAAACCCTTATTTGTTCAAGCAACCCTTGTTCTAACTCTTGTTCACAGTGGTTTAATGTCACAATCGCAAAACCAAGTCCTTGCAATAAAAACATTTTGATTGTTGCAATGTCATCAAGTTTCATGACACTGCGACTTTTTGAATACTCTAGACGGTCACTATCAAACTCAAACCCACTCTCCGTCATTGCCAAACATGGGTACTGATTTAACGCTTCGAATGTCAATTTGCTCGGCAGCAAGCCCTTTTTGGCAACCAGTCCCAGCTTTACTTCACCAATCGCTACAGACTCTAAATCTCCTGTTGCATGAAACAAATTAAACCACGGTCCGACTCCAATATCAGATAAACCTTGGTTCACTCTATCCAGTGCAACAAAACGCTTACCACTGGTAATTTCAAACGCTGTTGACGGAAATTGCCGAAACGTACGTTTAATAAGCTCATTACAGCTATAGTCATAACTCATTGCTTCATAACAAATATTAAATTTTGGCTCATTTCCCTGGGCAAAGTCCGCAGCCATTGATTTAAGATTTTCATGATGCTCAATCAATTTTACTGCTTCTTTATAAAAGCGCTGACCCTGTTCTGTAAGCTTAATTCTATACTCCTCTCTAGTAACCAAGGGAAAGCCCAGCTCAGTACTTAATCTTTTCAACGCTTGTGTTACCGCAGGTTGTGTTTTGAATAGACGTTTAGCTGCATCATTAAGGCTTTGAGAATGAGCAACGACATGGAGCACTTCTAAATCCGACAACTTCATAAATTTTATTTATTAAAACTCTAATTATTTATAATTTTTATTTTAGTACTATTTTATATATCCTGCACTACATTATCTTAGGAGTCATATATTTCGGAGTAACTTAAGTGTTTAAACGCGTACTCGTATTATCATCCGCACTTTTACTTGGAGCTTGCCAAGATGAAGTTATCCAATCACCAAATCAAGATTTAGTTAGGCCAGTTAAGCTACACACGGTTAGTGACCCAGCGGCTGCAGCAATTAGACATTTCCCCGCAGAAGTTGTCGCCAATCAAGGTTCATACTTAGCATTTCGAGTCAACGGAGAGCTTATTGACTTTCCCATATTAGCAGGCCAAGAAGTAAAAAAAG